>NZ_SNWG01000001.1:620547-930821 GCF_004362195.1 Microbacterium sp. BK668 | reverse complement strand
CCTCGCCGCGCAGGTTCTGCGGGTGCTCGCCGCGCGGCGCTCCGAGCCGGTCCTCGCGATCGACGTCGCGGGCGGCGAGGCCGACCTGGGTGCGCGCCTCGGCGCGGCCGCGACGCCGCCGAGCGACGCGCGCGCGAGAGCGCGGACGAGCGCAGACGCCGTCACCGGCCTGAGCGAGGGCCAGGGCTGGTTCTGCCTCCGGCCCGACGTCTCCGACGGCCCCGTCGCCGCATGGCTGGCCGAGGCGGCCCCCATCACCCGGTTCTTCGAGGTGTCGATCACCGACTTCGGGGCGCGGCATCCGCTCGTCGATCTCGCCGCCTGCGCGGCGCTGTGCGATGTCGTGTGCCTCGTGAGCGACGCGCGTCGTGCGCCGGCGGAGCTCGCGCGGGCCGTCGCGCCGGCCATCGCGGCGCTTCCGGAGGGACCGGCGCCGGTGCTCGCCCTCGTCGACCACGCGCGCGCCGGCGAGGCGGTCGCGCGTGCGATGGCATCGGACCCCTGGCCCGTCGTCGGCGTCCCTTTCGACCGCGGCCTCCGCGGCGGCCGTACTCCGACGGGGCGCGCGCGCCATGCGGTCCTGGAGGTCGCCGCGACGGTGCTGTCGGGCCGGAAGGCGGTGCCCGCGTGACGGTGCACATCGTCCACCGGCCGGCCCGGGCGACGCAGCCGCTGGAGGGTCCGGCCGAGATCGTCCTCGCGCCGCCCCCGCCCGTCGGCGACAGCTCGTCACCCTTCCCGATCCAGTCGATGCTCCCGATCCTCGGCAGCCTCTCCTCGATCACGATGATCGTGCTGCTGCGGAACAACCCGGTCATGGTCGTCGTCGGCGCCGTCATCCTCGTCGTCGCGCTCGTCGGCGGCGTCGGCATGGCGTTCACGGCCCGCGGGAACGCCGCCCGACAGCGCCGCATCCAGCGCGAACGCTACCTCGACTACCTCGAACAGCAGCGCGCCACCGTGCGCGAGATCGCCGACGCCCGCCGCGATGCCTCCCTCGCGCTGGATCCCGCTCCCGCGACGCTCGTCCAGATCGGCGCGAACCCCGCCCGCCGATGGGAGCGCCGCCCCGGAGATCCCGACTTCCTGCGGGTGCGGATCGGAACCGGCGACCTCCGCGCGGTCGACGTGCGCCTGCCTCCCGAGCAGAATCCGGTGCAGCCCTTCGACCCGGTCATGAAGAGCGCCGCGGCCCGGCTGGTTCAGCTCGCCGGCGTCGCGCAGGGCCTTCCCGCTCTGCTAGATCTCGAGCGCGGCGGCCACGTCTCAATCGTCGGTCCCCGCGAGGACACCATCGACCTCTGCCGGGCGATCGCCGCGCAGATCGGCGCGCTGCATTCGCCCGACGACGTGCATCTCGCCGCGGTCGTGCCAGAGCACGCCCTCGACCTCTGGCACGGCCTCGACCTCCTTCCCCACGCCTCGTCCGCGACTCCGCCCGCCGGGCAGGTCGCGGCCAGGCGCATCGCTCCGACGCTTCCCGAGCTGATGACACTCCTCTCCGACGAGCTGCGCGATCGCGTGACGTCCGCCGCGGCGACGCGACGGAGCGGGCGGCGCACGAAGCCCGCCCGGCTCGTGATCTTCCTCGACGAGGGGACGGATGCCGCGTCCCCCCTTCCCCGTCTGGACGCCGCGCTCGATCCCGCCGATCTCGGCATCACCGTCGTCCACGTCGTCGACGACCGTCTCAAGGAGCCGCCCGCCGTCTCGGCGCGCGTGACGCTCGCAGACGGCACGGCGACGATCGAGACGCCCGGCTCGGGCGAGGACGCCCTGCGCGGCATCCGTCCCGACCGCGTCCCGACCGCGCTCCTCGAGGTCGTCGCCCGGCCCCTCGCGGCTCTGCGCCTCACTCGCACGAGCGCCGTCGACGCCCAGTCGACCTTCGCCCCCGACGTCACCGAGCTCCTGGGGATCGCCGATGTCGACGCATTCGACCTGGGCGACGCCTGGAGGTCGCGTTCCGCGGGCGACTTCCTGCGCGTGCCGATCGGCGTCGACGACCGCGGCGCGCCGGTGCTCCTCGATCTCAAGGAGTCCGCCCGGCTCGGCATGGGGCCGCACGGCATCTGCATCGGGGCGACGGGCTCGGGGAAGAGCGAGCTGCTGCGCACGCTCATCCTCGGACTCGCGCTGACGCACTCCCCCGACGACCTGAGCATGATCCTCGTCGACTACAAGGGCGGCGCGGCGTTCGCCCCCTTCGCCGGGCTTCCGCACGTCGCCGGCATCATCGACAACCTCGCCGACGATCCGCAGCTCACCGAGCGCGCCCGGGCGAGCATCCAGGGCGAGGTCGTCAGGCGCCAGCGCCTGTTGAAGGATGCCGGGAACGCGGCATCCATCGGTCATTACCGCCAGCTGCGCAGGGAGCGACCCGACCTCCCCGCCCTCCCCCACCTCTTCCTCGTGATCGACGAGTTCGGCGAGCTGCTCACGGCCGAGCCCGACTTCGTCGAGCTGCTGCTGACGATCGGGCGCATCGGCCGGTCGATCGGCGTGCACCTTCTGCTGTCCAGCCAGCGCATCGAGGGCGGGCGTCTCCGCGGCCTCGACACCTACCTCTCGTACCGGATCGGGCTGCGCACCTTCTCGGAGTCCGAGTCCGCGGTCGTGCTCGACACCCCCGACGCGTTCCACCTGCCCGCGATCCCCGGCTTCGGCTACCTCAAGGTCGACACCTCGGTCTACACGCGCTTCCGGGCCGGCTACGTCTCGGGGCCGGTGCCCTCGCCGGCCGAGGCGGGGCCGGCGCGCTCCGACATGCCCCCGCTCGTCGAGCTGCCGCCCTACGACCGTGCGGCCGCGGAGGACTCCGAGGCCCCGATCGGAGCCCTCGCCGAGCCCGAGGCGCCGGCCACGGGCCGCACGCTCGTCCAGGCCGCCGCATCGCGCCTCACCCGTGGCGTCGCGCGCACCCGTCCGGTCTGGCTTCCTCCTCTGCCACCCGTCCTCACGCTCGGCGGCGTCCTGTCCGCCGTCGAGAACCGGGGCGGGCTTCAGGCGCCGCTCGGACTGCTCGACGATCCGGCCCGCCAGCAGCAGGCTCCGTGGCTGCTCGATCTCACCCGCTCCGGTGGGCACGTCGCGATCACGGGCGCGCCGCAGTCCGGCAGGTCGACCTTCCTGCGCACACTCGCGGCATCCCTCGCCTTCACGCACTCGCCCCGCGAGGTGAGCGTCTACGGCATGGACCTCACGGGCGGCGGACTCGCCCGCATCGAGCCGTTCCCGCACGTCGGCGGCGTAGCCACCCGGGGGCACCGCGAGCGGCTCTCGCGCCTGCTCGAGGAACTCACCGGCATGCTCGCCGTGCGGGAGCGCGTGTTCCGCGAACACGGCCTCGACTCGCTCGCCGACATGCGCCGCCAGCACGCCGCGGGTCGTCTGCCCGAGCTCCCCAGCGCCGACGTCATCCTGCTCGTCGACGGGCTCGGCGCCCTCCGTGCCGAGTTCGAAGACCTCGAGGCGCCGTTCGGGCAGCTGCTCGAACGCGGCGGCAGCTTCGGCATCCACGTCGTCGTGACGCTCGCCCGGTGGAACGAGCTGCGCCTCAATCTGCAGGGCCTCGTCGGCACCCGGCTCGAACTCAAGCTCAACGACCCCGCCGACTCCCAGATCGCCCGCAAGCTCGCGTCGACCCTTCGCGCCGACGAGCCGGGCCGCGCGCTGACCGACGACAGGCTCTTCGCGCAGATCGCACTCCCGCTCCTCGAGGAGGTCGACGACGCCGACATCGGCGACGCGCTCGAGCGCATCGCCCGCGAGAGCGCGGCGCAGTGGAGCGGACCCGGCGCCGCGCCCATCCGCCTCCTGCCCGAGGACTTCTCTCCCGACGACCTCCCCGACGCCCTGGATGAGCCCGAGCTGATCCCGGTGGGTCTGCGGCAGGACACGATGACCCCTGCCGTCCTCGACCTCGCCGCCCGCGACCCGCACCTTCTGGTGCTGGGCGACTCGCGCTGCGGCAAGACGACCGTGCTGCGGGGCGTCACGCAGGGGGCGATCGACCGGCACTCCCCCGAGGAGCTCGTCATCGCGCTCATGGACGCCCGTGGCGAGCTCGTCGGCGACATCCCCGACGACTACCTCGGCGGGCATGCGACGTCGGGGCGCCAGGCGCGCCTGCTGGCGGAGTCGATCGCGACGGAGCTCGAGAAGCGCGCGGTGGACCGCACCGCCGGAGGGCCCCGCATCCTCGTGATCGCCGACGATTTCGACATCCTCGCGGCGGGCGGCGCGGAGCCCCTCCGCCCGCTCTTGCCGTACTTGGCGTCCGCTCGGGATCTGCGCCTGAACGTCGTCGTCAGCCGGCCCGTCGCCGGGGCTTCGCGCGCGATGTTCGATGTCGCCCTGCAGGGCGTACGGGACACCGGAGGAACGGCGCTGATCATGTCGGGCGACCGCGCCGAGGGGCAGCTCCTGCCCAAGCTCTACGCCGAGCCGATGGTCGCCGGCCGCGGGCGCCTCGCGCGCCGCGGCGAGCGTCCCACGCTCGTGCAGATCGCCCGATTCGAGCAGGCGCCGACGGATGCCGCGGCATCCCCCCTGGCGGACGTGGATGCCTCGTCTCTGCCGGGCCGCCACCGCGATGTGCTGCAGACCGATGAGATACCCCCGCGCCGGCGTCGCCGGCGGGCGGAAACGCCATAGCGACGTCCCCGAAAAGGGGGACACGGGGGTGTCCCGACCATCGGTTAGCCTGGAGGACGTCCACCGGCAGTGGAATCCGATCGGCGAGTTCCAGCGCCGCGACGAAGGGATCACGACGGATGAAGTTCGCAATGGGTGCGGATACCCTCACCGTGCTTACCAAGGCCACCTCGGGCTCGAGCGATGACCTCTCGGTGCTCGTCCGACAGCTCTTCGAGGCCGCCGAGCCGCTCGAGGGCAGGTTCCAGGGCGCGGGGCGCGCGGCGTTCGACCGCTTCAAGGGCCGCACCGACGCGATCTCGGCCGAGCTCAAGGCCGCGCTCGACGGCGTCCTCGCCGGCATCGGCGGCATGAACCGCTCGTTCCTCGAGGGCGAATCCGCGATGGTCGACCAGACGCAGAGCCTCGAGGCGGGGTCATCGTTCGACGCCGCCCGCTTCGGCTCGGGCCGCTGAACGGAAAGGACACCCGGACATGGCGAATCAGAGCGACCGCCGCGACTACGACATCGCGGCCTCCCAGAACGCACAGGACAACTTCAACCGCGTCGCCGCCCAGCTCGAGGCGCTGATCGACCAGCGCGATCGCGACGTGCAGGCCGCGATGGCCGACTACGCAGCCGAGGGGGTGTCGGAGGACTACCGCGCCAAGGAGACGCGGTGGAAGAACGCCGCCGCCGAGGTGCGCGGGATCATCCAGACGCTGCGGTCTTCGCTCGAGCGCAACGACGAGTCGGCGCAGGATGCGCTGCGCAAGGCGCGTGCGGCCGTGGAGTCGATCGGCTGAGCCCGGTCCGCACTGATCCATGACGTCCTGGAGCATCCAGCCGTCGGGGGTCGTCTCCGTGCTGACGGACGTCAACACCTACGCGACCGCCCTCGGCGAGGCACTGAACGACCTGAGCCCTGCGCTCGAGGGGGCTGTCGTGGCGACCCAGTCGGGCGCGATCTCGGAGGCCATCCAGTCGTACTTCACGCTCGAGGAGGGCCCGCGCATCCAGGGCATGAACGCCCGGATCGGGGCGGCGGCATCCGGTGTCGTGAAGGCGACCGAGGCGTACGTCGCCGGCGACCTCGAGATGGCCGCGAACGCGCAGTCCGCGTCGGTCGCCGCCGTCTACCCGCCGCATCTTCCGCCGGGGGTGAGGTGAGTGCCCTCCGCCATCGATCCCGACAAGATCCCGGGCAAGGACATCGATCCCGACGCGATCGAGTCGAACGCGTCGACGATCAAGACGATCGCCGGTTCGATCCGCGACAACGGCTCGAACGTCCACCTCAAGTGGCAGGGCATGGCCGGCGTCTACGAGGCCCCCGAATCCGGCACACTGCTCGGGCTCATGCAGCCCGTGTCGTCGCAGGCGACGGCGGCCGGCGACAACCTCGACGTCGTCGCGGGCGCCCTGACTCAGTTCGCCGCCGACGTTCGCCCGATCAAGGCAGAGCTCGACGCGCTGCGCCTCGAGGCGCAGGCCTTCCGCGACGAGATCGCCGGCGGCGTGCAGGTGCGGGAGCTCAACCCCGCCTGGGTGAGCACGCAGGGCTACTACGGCACGACCGCGACCTCCTCGGGCTACTCCCCGTACTCGTCGTCCTCGACCGGCGGGTCGACCACCGCGACGAGCGACATCCCGCAGTACCAGAACGTCACGAAGGAGTGGCACGAGGTCCAGGAGTACGTCGACCGCAACAACGACCTCATCTCGCAGGTCAACGCGCAGCAGGTGGCCCTCTGGGAGGCCGAGCGCACCTGCGCGAACACCATCCGGGCGCTGTTCGGCGGTGCGCCGCTGCACGCGTTCGAGTCGGAGGACGATCCGCTCGGCTACGGCCTCGAGGAGATTCCCGAGGGCACCGAGATGCCGTGGGGCGCATCGGTGGAGCGCAGCGAGGGCTGCGGCGAAGCGACGGCGAAGTTCGTCTTCAAAGACTTCCTGTGGGAGGGCCTCCTCGTCGGCGGCGTGTGGGGCACGATCGAGGGCCTCGGCACGCTCGTGCTCGGCTACAACCCCGCGACGGGCGACTGGTTCTCGGGCGACGCGTACGGCGCCGCGTGGGGCAACCTCGGCCTGCTCGTCGCCTCGGGAGTTCTCAACTCCCCGCTGCTCGGACCCCTCCTGTGGGCCGACCAGGGCATGGAGGCCTTCGGCGGCGACGGGTTCCTCCCGCAGGAGGTGCGCGACTTCAAGGCGAAGGCCGACGAGGCGGCGCTGAACACGGGCAAGGCGCTCATCGCGTGGGACAAGTGGGACGACGACCCCGGCACCGCGCTCGGCGAGTCGGTCTTCAACGTCGGAACGATCCTCATCCCGGGCGGGGCGGCGGTGGCCGGCGTCAAGACGGCCGGAACCGCGGCATCCGTCCTCTCCAAGATGGCCCGCGTCGTGGACCTCGTCGATCCGGCCGCCCTCGCCGTCAACGGTGCGACGCGCCTGGGCGGGCTGGGCATCGGATCGCTCGACAACGTCATCGGCAACCTCGGCGCCGGTTCGAAGCTCGACGCTCCCCACGTCGAGGTGTACACCGCGACCGACACGGCCTCGGCGATCAAGACGCTCGATGACTGGGGCGTCGACATGAGCTCCGTCACGGCGCACGTCGACGGCCTCGGCAGCAACGTGCTGGAGTTCCCGGGCGGCCGCATCGAACTGCCGGCGGGGTCGTTCGACAACGCCGTCGCTGGCGGCCGCGCGGGCGACGGAGGGGTGGATGCCTCGGCCCCCGCGCCCGTCCGCGAGCCCGAGCTCGTGAGCGCCGGCGGCGTCCGCGGCGAGACCGGCCCCGGTCCCGTGAACATGATCGTGGACGAGGCGCCCGTGCGCACCGAGACGGGCGGCTCGGGCGAGCCGGCCGTCGTGCGCGACCCCGAGACGACGACCGGCGGGGGCGGCATCGGCCACGGCGGCGACTCGGCGGGCAACGGATCGGGAAGCGGGTCGAGTGACGGTCACCCCCATGGTGACGGTCCCGGCGACGTCGACGGCGAGCCCGATGGCGGTCATGACGTCGGCGACACCGGCTCCTCGTCGGATGCCACCGGTGGTGACACGACCGGGACGACGGGTCCCGACCAGAGTGGCGCCGCACCGGAGGCGACCACTCCGGATGTCGCGTGGCGCAGCTCCGAGAACCCGGACCTCACGCTCACGGCCGGCGACAGGGCGGCCGTCGACGACTTCCTGGAGGCGTCCCGTCAGGCGGAACCGCACATCTCCGCGACCCTGCAGGACGTCGTGGGCGGGCATCCCCGCACGCGGCTGGAGGGCTTCGACTTCCGGCTCAAGGGCGACGAGTCGCTGTATCGCAAGATCGCGACAGCGCTCGACGACGCCGCACCGGGGACGGACGCGGCCCGCAGGGCATTGGGCGACACCCACGACGCGATCCGCTACACCGTCGTGAGCGATGCGGCGACATACGCCGACAACGCCCGCGCAGTGATTGAGGACCTCTCCGACCGCGGCTTCGTGCCGGTGGGAGACCTCAAGAACTCCTGGGGCGCAGCGGGCTACCAGGGCATCAACTCGACGTGGTTCGATCCGTCGACCGGTCGGATGTTCGAAGTCCAGTTCCACACGGACGCGAGCTTCGACGCCAAGAGCCTCACCCACCACGACTACGAAGAGGCGCGCCTTCCCGGCGTCACGCCGGACCGGCTCGCGGAGCTCGACGCCGCGATGAACGAGGTGTTCGCGGGTGTCGAGGTTCCGCCGGGCGCGACGGCCATCGACTGGACGGACCTCGAGATCCCGACAGGCGTGCAGCCTCATGCTCTCGACAGCGGTCTCGTCGACGAGACGGTCGTGGGCCGATTCGACAATCGCACCGCGGACGACTCGCTCACCTTCTGGTCGGGTCCGACCAAGGCCGGCGGAAGCTCGATGCAGATCGCGGAGTCGTGGGCGTCGGCCAACGGCCGCGCAACCCTCGAGCAGAGTCTCGCGGCTCAGGGCCTGCTCGACGACATGCCCTCGGACTGGTCGCGACCCGAGACGCTGGAGACGTGGCGAGCGGTCTCGTCGAGTCTGGCCGAGGGCGCGCGCGGCGAAGTGACGGCCGTTGTCGGCAACGTGGGTGGCCATTCGGTATGGCTCAACTACGAACTGCCCCGACTCTTCCAGAATGAACACGTGACCCGCATCACGGTCATCAGCGCGGAGACGGGGGAGGTGCTGAGCTCCTATGTCCGGTGAGATCGACCCCGAGCTGATGACCGAGGCGATCGTGGCCTTCACCGGCTACGGAACGAGCAAGCGCCCGAGCGACGATCGCGAGGCTGTGGCGCTGCTCGAACAGGTGCGCGGAGTGCCGCTGCTTGCGGCTCTCGACTCGGTTCTCGCCGACGCCGAGTCTGTCGACCTGAGCGACGTCGTCATTCCCTCGGATACCGCCGGAGAGGTTTATCGCTCGAGGCTGCACGAGGCGCGCCCGGATCTCAGCGACACCGCACTGGCCGCGCTCAGCAACCGGTGGTTCTACCGGCGGCTGTGGCTGGGGCTTCCGGCGCCGGTGGAGCGGCCACGGGTGCAGTACTTCGCCCGGTTCTCCACCGAGAACGGCGCGCGAGTGCCCTGGGCTCTCTACCGTCGCGAAGACGACGGCAAGGCCGTGGTGGATTCGGTGCTGAAGGATGTGGGCACCTGGCGCGAGGACCGTAATCGTGTCGTATGGTCGTCATTAACGAACGCCCTCGAAACCGACATCGAGCCGATCAGTGCACGGCAGGCGGCGGAGTTCGAGCAGATGGTGGCGAAGCGCTCCTACCATCCCTTCACTGCTCCGTGACCGACGATGCATCTGCTGCTGGCGGACGCTCGATGAGCCGAGACGCCGTCCCGACGTGCTCCGGTGGTGGGGAGCCCCAGAGGGCCCCCGCGCCCGCCCCGCCGCGAACACGGGCCGCTGAACGGAGGATGCGATCGATACTCCGGGCTCGTTTTTGAGCTACAACGGTCGACTGCTCGGATACCACTCGGGCGGTGGCACGTGGAAGCGGGTGCAGGCTGAGGGCGAGCTGAACCTCACGAGCCCTGGGTCATGCTCCCCAACAGTGCTTTCGACGCGCTGTACGAGCGAAGGGTCACCGGCTGGTGGCACGGGGTCCCCGTCGAGGTTCGGTTCGTGGTCAAGAGCGGGCTGAGCCGCGGCCGGTTTCAGATCGCCTACGCCGGTTCGAAGCCGGACGAGGCGGTCGCCGCCGGACTACGCGGCAATCAGAACGACGGCTGGGAGGCGACTGTCGACCCCGCCGAGATCGAGGACGTCACCGTCGACGAGACGGTGTATCCGCTGACGGAAGCCCGTTGAGGCGCATCACCGCAGACTGAATCGCCCGCCATGACCGCCCTCGGCGCGGGCGGTGCTGCGACGACTGGCTAGACTCGGCAGGTCTTCGGCGGATCGACCGGGCGCCGACGGGAAAAGCAACGGAGGAACGGATGCCGCGCAGCAGCGTCGCGCTGACCGCTGAGCCCTTGAGCGGCGATGCCGTCGTCGCGGCGGCCGGGCGGGTGTGGACCGCTAAGGCCGGACCTGGCGCGGAGCCGCTCGAGGCGCGCGTTCTCGACGAGGGCGCGGTGCTGCAGATCGTCGCGGGCGGCGAGGTCGTCCTGTCGGTCCTGCGGCCCCGGCTCCTGCCGCGTCTCGACGAGGTCGAACGGCTGCTTCCCGGCACCAAGGCACCCGAGGGCACGCAGTGGTGGACAGACGCCTACACGCCGTGGCGGCCCGAAGGCGCCGTCGGCGTCGCGGTCCTCGACGCGGCGGCCGAGGCATCCCGTGGCATCGCCGTCCACCAGGGACTCGCACCGACTCGCAACGCGCGCTGACCGACGCCGAGATCGCACGAATCGCGGCCCGCGGGCCGGTCTGACGGTGATCCGTGCGATCTCGAGCGGGCGCACGGGCGATTTGCGGCCGAGCACGCGGCGTGCGCAATATATTGCATGCCCATCCCCCGTCATACCGGCGGCCTCGACCGGTCGCTCCTCCGTGACGACGTGTACCTGCGCCTGCGCGACGCGATCGTCGACGGCACGTTCACCCCTGGCGAGCAGCTGAAGGACGCCGAGCTCGCGGAGTGGCTCGGAGTCAGCCGCACCCCGGTGCGCGAAGCGCTGCTGCGGCTCGGCGCGAGCGGACTGGTCGTCGCGGTCCGCGGCCGGTCGACCACGGTGAGTGACATCGACCCCCGCCAGGTCCGCAACGCGCGGGACGTCGTCGCGGCGATGCACGAGCTCGCCGTCCGAGAGGCTGCCGGCCGCCTCGGGGACGACGACATCGCACTCATGCGCGACGCGAACCGCCGCTTCGCCGAGGCCTTCGAGGCAGGAGACGCCTTCGCCGCTCTGAGCGCCGACGAGGACCTGCACCGCATCCCGGTGGGGGCGGCAGGCAACCGTGCGCTCGAGACCGTGCTCGAGCAGTTCGAGCCGCTTGTGCGCCGTGCCGAGCTGGTGAGGTTCCGCGGGGACGGCGGCGCGTCGGTGTCACACCACGACGAGCTGATCGAGCTGCTCGCCGCGGGCGACGCCGCGGGCGCGGCATCCGTCGCCTACGACCTCTGGCACAGCCTGCCGGCCGACCCAGCCGAGGGCGCGACCGCCGGCTCAACCCCTTCCGCGACCCCGGCGTAGCGGGAGCGCACTACCGAGGCGAGGGCTTCTCGCAGAGCGAGGATGGATGCCGCGCATCAGCCCTCGTTCGGCGGGAAACCCTCGGCTCGCGAGACGCCGAGCCCTTGCCCGGGAGGAGTCAGGCCCCGCGGAGGCGCTGCGCCAGATGGTCGACGAGCCCCTCGAGCGGCACGCGCTCCTGGCCCATCGTGTCGCGATCGCGCACCGTCGCGGCCCGGTCGTCGAGCGAGTCGAAGTCGATCGTCACGCAGAACGGCGTGCCGATCTCGTCCTGACGGCGATAGCGACGGCCGATGGCGCCGGCGTCGTCGAAGTCGGTGTTCCATCCGTGCGCGCGGAGGTCGTCGGCGAGGCCCCGCGCGACGGGCGAGAGGTTCTCGTTGCGCGACAGCGGCAGCACGGCGACCTTGACCGGCGCGAGGCGGGGGTCGAGCTTGAGCACCGTGCGGGTGTCGGTGCCGCCCTTGGCGTTGGGGGCCTGCTCCTCGTGATACGCGTCGACGAGGAAGGCCATCATGGCGCGCGTGAGGCCGAAGGAGGGTTCGATGACGTACGGGATGTACTTCTCGTTCGTCGCCTGGTCGAAGTAGCTGAGCGACTGGCCGGACGCCTCGGAGTGCGAGCGCAGGTCGTAGTCCGTGCGGTTGGCGATGCCCATGAGCTCGCCCCACTCTTTGCCCGGGAAGCCGAAGCGGTACTCGACGTCGATCGTGCCGTCGGAGTAGTGCGCGCGGTCCTCCTCCGGCACGTCGTAGCGGCGGATGTTCGCGGGATCGATGCCGAGGTCGGTGAACCAGTTCCAGGATGCCTCGACCCAGTGCTCGAACCACTCGCCGGCCTCGGCCGGCGGCACGAAGAACTCGATCTCCATCTGCTCGAACTCGCGCGTGCGGAAGATGAAGTTCCCGGGCGTGATCTCGTTGCGGAAGGCCTTGCCGACCTGGCCCACGCCGAAGGGCGGCTTCTTGCGCGAGACGGTGACGATGTTCGCGAAGTCGATGAAGATGCCCTGGGCCGTCTCGGGGCGGAGGAAGTGCACGCCCGACTCGTCGTCGACGACGCCGAGGTAGGTCTTCATGAGGCCCGAGAATGCCTTGGGCTCGGTGTACCGCCCCTTGACGCCGCAGTTGGGGCACGGCACGTCGGCCAGGCCGTTCTCGGCTTTGCGTCCCTTGCGCGCCTCGAAATCCTCGATGAGGGTATCGGCACGGAAGCGCTTGTGGCAGTTGAGGCACTCGACGAGGGGGTCGGTGAACGTCGCGACGTGACCGGATGCCTCCCACACGCGCTTGGGCAGGATCACCGACGAGTCGAGGCCTACCATGTCGCCGCGGCCGCGCACGAAGGTCTGCCACCACTGGCGGCGGATGTTCTCCTTGAGCTCGGTGCCGAGGGGGCCGTAGTCCCACGCCGAGCGGGATCCGCCGTAGATCTCCCCCGCCTGGAAGACGAACCCGCGGTGACGGGCGAGGGCGATGACTTTGTCGAGGCGGGACTGCTCGGCCACGGTGGCTCCAATGGTCGGGATCGTGCGGGAAGAGGTCGCGGAGTCGCGGGATGCTACGGGGTGCTGCGGGATGCCGTGGCATCGCGCGGCATCCGACAATCCTAGCCGGGCGCCGCCTCCCGGACCGGGGGCCTCTGGCGCCCTCACCCCGCCCGGCCTAGCATGTGCGGCAACCGCGGCGCGTCGACGGAGAGGAATCGCCATGGATGAGACGTCGACCGCCGAGACCTCGGAGCAGCAGGTGGAGAAGTCGGCCGGCGGCGTCTTCGACCGGCTGCTCGCGGCCATGGAGCTCCTGTCGGTCTACTTCGGCGACCGCCTCGGGCTCTACGACGCGCTCCGGCAGGGACCCGCTACGGCACCCGAGCTCGCCGCGCGCGCCGGCATCCACCCGCGGTACGCGAGGGAGTGGCTCGAGCAGCAGGCGGTCGCGGGCCTCCTCGAAGCCGACGGCGAGGGAGAGACGGCCCGCTTCCGGCTGACGGCGGCGCAGGCCGAGGTGCTCACGGATCCGACGTCGCTCAGCTATTCCGCGCCGTTGGCGCGTCTGTTCGTCTCGGCCGCCGGCCAGATTCCCGCGCTTCTGGACGCGTATCGATCCGGCGGCGGCGTGCCCTGGGCGCAGTTCGGGCCCGGCATGCGCGATGCCCAGGGCGACGTCAACCGACCGTGGTTCGAGAACGCCCTCGCCGGCGCCCTCGCCTCCGTGCCCGCCGTGCACGACGTGCTGTCGAGACCGGATGCCGGGATCGCCGATGTCGCGTGCGGTCACGGCTGGTCGACCATCGCCCTCGCGCGGGCCTACCCCGATGCGACGGTCGACGGCTTCGACCTCGACGGGCCGGCCATCGAGGCCGCCCGGCAGCACGCGGCGGGCATGGACAACGTGACGTTCGCGGACCTGCGGGGCGAGCAGCTCGCCGAGGAGGGGGATGACCGCTACGACGCGGCGTTCGTCTTCGAGGCCCTCCATGACCTGCCCGACCCGGTCGGCGTGCTGGCTGCCATGCGTCGCGCCGTGCGCGACGACGGGATCGTCGTCGTCATGGACGAGGCGGTGGCCGAGACCTTCGCACCGCCCGGCGACGAGATCGAACGCGTCATGTACGGGTACAGCCTGTTCATCTGCCTGCCCGATTCGATGTCGACGCCCGGATCGGCGGCGACGGGCACGGTCATGCGACCCGCCGTCCTGGAGCGCTACGCCCGCGAGGCCGGCTTCTCCCGCGTCTCGGTGCTGCCGATCGAGGGCTTCAGCGCGTTCCGGTTCTACCTCCTCGAACCCTGACGCGGCGCGCGGCCGCGCGCCCCGGTCAGGGGAGCGCGGGCGTGCCGAACGCCACGCGCACGCCCGGGGAGAACAGGATGCTCGACGGCAGACCCTCCGGTGGCGGGAGCCCGGCGGCCGTCACGAGGCGCTCGTCGAGCTGGAGCACCGTCGCTGACCGCAGCGGCCAGCGCGGGTGCTCGTTGGCGACGTAGCGGGTCCGGCCCCACGCGCGCGTGTGCAGCGCCCACCGCGCGGTGACGAACTGGTCGGCGGCGCTCGGCTCCGCGATGTCCTCCCCCACCCGCACCGAGAGCCGGAGGGGTGCGGCACCCGTCACGTGCCGCGCGCTCCGGTAGGAGATCACGTCGCCGTGGCGATCGATGCGCATGCGCGACCACACGTACGGCAGGCCGAGCGCAGCCCTCGCGGCCACGACCGACGCGAGGCGCGCGGCATCCAGAGATCGGAACACGACTGCCCGCCGCCCGCGCTCATCGACGCTGTAGAGCCGTACGTTCGTCTCGCAGAAGGTGCCGAAATACGGGATGCCGGGACCCCGCCCGAGGCCGAGGCCCACCATGCGGAAGGCGATGATGCCGACGTACGTGTCTCCGTCGAGCACATCGGGGCGCGTGCCCGGCGGAAGGAGAGGAGCCACGACCGCCGGGTCGTACGGCCAGTGGAGGAAGGTCGCGTCGCGCCAGCGCTGCGTGGACCAGGGCCGCGGGATCCGGTGGGGCGGATCGGGAGACACCTCCTCGACGGCGGTCACGTCGAGTCTCCGGCTCAGCGGCGCGGCGCGGACGGCGGGGGCGTGCCGTCCTCCGAGGCCTGATCGAAGGCGCGGTCCCAGTCCTGCAGCTCCTTGCGACGACCGATGAGTCCGTCGAGCGACACCTGGAAGTGCAGGCCGCGGCGAGCGTTGACCTGCTTGATGTTCTCGACGAGCTCCGTCGAGACTCCGTCGAGCGCCCCCTGGACCTCGCGGACGCGGTCGTCGGGGTCGTCCCACAGATTCGGATGGCGAAGGACGTCGAGCAGGTAGTCGCGGTTCAGGGCCGCCGTGAGCTTGCGCAGCTTGTCGTCGTACTCGACGGCCGCGATGTCGACCTGGTCGGCGGCGCTGCGGCGATCCAGGCGGTTGAACAGCTCGGTGACGTTGTCGGCGAGGATCGCGATCTCCTGTGCCGCCCGAGCTGCGACGGCATCGCCCGAGGCGCCGACCGCGGCGTACTCGGGGACGAGGCCGCGCAGGGTTGCGACCTGCGCGCGGACCGCGTCGGGAAGTCCGCGGTCCGCCGCGGCGCGCCGCCTCCGGGCCCGCACGGCGCCGACGACGGCGATGCCCGCTCCCACGAGCAGCGCGACGGCGACCGCGATCCCGACCACGGGCCCGGCATCCACTCCGCCCTGCTCGGCCTGCGGGGTGACAGCGATGATCTGCTGCACCGTCTGGGTCAGTGCCGCGTCGACGGAGTCGCTCGCCTGCTCGGACTCGTTCGCAATCCGCAGCGCCTCGCCGGCCTGAAGCGTGCGCGAGCCCGCCGCGACATCGTCTCCGACCGCGACGATGATGGTGTCGTAGCCCGGGTTGGCCGCCGCCAGCTCGCTGACGATGTCGGAGGCGGACCCCTCGAGCCCCGCGTTCTCAGAGAACACCGCGACGCCGATCGAGGCATCCCCCACCTGCTGGTCGAGCTGCTGCGCGAGCGTCGACGCATTGCCCACCTCGTTCGAGACATACACGTTCGAGCCCTGCAGTGCGGCAGCGGCATCGTCGACGTACCCGTTCGCGGAGAGCGGGATCGGCGGAACCGGCATGATCCTCCCGCCGACTAGAAGTTGTTGATGACCGAGGCGAAGACGAGGTCGATCTTGGCCGCGTCCGACGCGTCGAACCACTGCCCGCCGGTCGCTTCGGCGATGCGCCGGAGGGCGGACGTGTCGGCTCCTTCACCGTACGCGATCGGGAAGATGCGAACCGGAGCGGAGTCGCTGCCCTCGCGCGCCGACGGGCCGATCTTCGCCAGCAGCGAGTCGAGCGAGGTGGTCGAATCGGTGTCCTGACCGTCGGAGAGCACGACGATCGCGTTGATGCGCCCGGGCTCGGCGCGGTCCTTCATCTCGTCGTAGGCGCTGGCTATCGCGTCGTAGAGGGGGGTGCCCTGCCGGTTGGAGAACCGCAGATCCTCGATCGACGACTGCAGCGACTCCAGGTCGGAGGCGAGCGGCGAGATGTCGCGCACGACGGCGATGTTGTCCCCCTTCTCGCCGTCGATGCCCGTCGTGAAGGCCCACACACCGACCTCGTCGCTGCGCCGGAAGTGTCCTAGCGTCTTCTGCGCGCCCTCGATCGCGCCGTCGAGCTTGGAGCGGCCGTCGCCGATGGGGTCGTCCATCGATCCCGAGATGTCGATGACCTCGAGCACCGACGAGGGCTTGCGGATCTGCGTCCACTGGTCGATGGCGCTCGAGACGACGTCGACCGCCGGCCGGGGCAGCGTGACGGTCGGCTGCGCGGGGTCGACTCCGTACTTCTCCGTGAAGAGCTCGCCGAGGGGCACGGACTCGTCGAGCGGCCGGAAGCCGAACTCGGGCAGGATGCGCTGTGCCGCCTCGGTCTGGAGGAAGGCCGCGAACGCGAGCCCCGCTTCGCGCTGCTCATCGGTCACCCACGGCGCGCCGAGCACGGTCACGGGGTTGTCCGACCACATCGAGCCGCCCTTCGGATAGACGGCGACGAGCTTCTCCTTCGGGGGTGTGAGCTTCTCGCCGGGCTGCACGGTGTGCGAGTCGGCGTTGCCCTGGTTGTAGTTCAGGAGCGAGGTCTCCTCGACCGCGATCGCCGAGACGTAGCCCGAGCCGCCCGTGCCGTTCTGGGTCTGGTCGTACAGGCGCGAGAGCACCTTGCCGGTCGTGTCGCCGTAGTGGATGACGCATTCCTCGAACACCCGCGAGAAGTCGGCGGCCGCGGCCACGTCCTCGGCCGTCAGATCCGACGTCTTCCCGGATGCCTCGTACGACTGCATGAGGATCGTCGAAAGACCCGTCGTCGAGGTGTTCGGGTTCGTCTTGGAGATCTTGAACGAGCCCCACAGCGGCTTGCCGACGCTCCCCCAGCCGTCCGGGTCGGAGCAGAGCCTCGCGAAGTCCGCGATGCCGATCTCGGCGGAAGGCCATCCGAGTGCCTTCGCCATCGTCTCGGGCACACCGAAGACGACCGGGGTGTGCGTGAACGACTCCGGCTCTCCCACGAGGGCAGGGGATGCCGCGGCTGCGACCCGCTCGGTCCACACGGTCGAGGCCGGCGACCACATCGCCGGCCACCGGCGCGCGTCCTCGTCGGGCCAGTGCCCGCCGGCCGTCAGGTAGCGCGTCGCATCGCCCGACGAGACGTTGATCGGGCGCACCGTGGCGCACGTGTCGAGGTCGTCGAACTCCGGCGACTCCTTGAACGCGTCCGCCAGCGCGTCGAGCATGTTGACCTTCTCCGAGGACGTCGCGATGACGACGCTCGTGCAGCCGTCGTCGGCGAAATCCCCGCCGTCGCCGTTGTCGTCCGAGCTCGCACCCGTGCACGCTGCGAGCACGATCATCGCCGCCGCCGCGAGCGCCGACGCAGCGGCGAACCGCCCTGATCGCGAATGTCCGTGTTCGGTCGGAAGGTCTGAGGAACCGGCGAGGGTGCGCCGTGGGCCGGGCGACATGTGGCCAGTGTAAGGCTGACGGTTCGGCTGTTGGGGTGGCCGAGCTGCGCGGGATGCCGAGCACATCGGACGCCGTCACCCGGAAGTGATGATTGCCCAGGTCGTATGGCAATTCAGTGATGCGCCGCGCGCGGGCCCTGTGCTTGACTCGCCCCAACGGGGAAGGCGGCCGACGTGCAGAAGCGATCCACTCACCGTCCTGAGGCGCGTCTATCGATGAGGGCGGTGGCGGCTGCATTGGCCGCCGTGCTGGCGATCGGGGGCGTGGCCGCCATGGCAGCGCCTCCCGCGGCCGCCGATCCGCCGACGGGCGGATCGGTCATCGTCGACGAGACGTTCACGGGAGCGTCGGCCGCCGACCCGGCCTGGACCGTGCAGGGGGACGCCTGCCTCACGGGGGCGGCCGCCGGAGCGACGCCTCCTCCGGGTGCGGCGCAGATCCCGTCCTGCATCGCGCATCGCTCGGGGCCGGTCCCGCCCATGGGAGGGGCGCCGAACGGCTACCTGCAGCTGACCGACACCGCGGGCAACCGCGCGGGCAGCATCCTGTACAACAAGCCGATCCCCGCCAGCAGCGGCGTCTCGGTCACGTTCGAGCAGTACCAGTACGGCGGGAACGGCGCGGACGGCATCGGGTTCTTCCTCGTCGACGGGTCCGTCTCGCTGACCAGGACGGGCGGACTCGGCGGGAGCCTGGGCTACGCCCAGCGAAACAGCGAGCCCGGCGTCAGCGGGGGCTATCTCGGCGTCGGACTGGACGCCTACGGCAACTTCTACGGCGACGGCGAGAATCGCGGAGCCAACTGCCCCGCCGGGCAGCGATCGCCGACGACGGCCTCCGGCGCGATGGCGCCGAACGTCATCACGCTCCGCGGCCCCGGCAGCGGACTGTCCGGCTACTGCTGGCTCAATGCGACGGTGCCAAGGCCCATCACCAACCCCACCAAGCCGGGAACGACCCTGAACGGGGGAACCGGGACCCTCCGCGCGGCGACGCTCGCGGCATCCAAGCGCACGGTCAACGTGCAGATCACCCCCGTCACGCTCGAGAGTCCGGTCGCTCGCGTGATCGTGCAGGTGCGCTACACCGACGCCGGCCCGTGGGTCACCGAGCTCGACATCCCGGCTCCGCCCAGCACGCCGTCCACGTACAAGTTCGGCTTCTCGGCGTCGACGGGCGGGTCGAACGACGTGCATCTCATCCGACAGACCCGCATCGAGACGATCGTCCCCCTGGCGAGCCTGCAGCTCGAGAAGCAGGTGGACCGGACCGGAGCGGCGCTGCCGCCGGTCATCGGCGTCGGCACACCCATCCCCTACCAGTACATCGTCACCAACACGGGCGCGCCGGTCAGCGGCCTCTTCATCACCGACGACCAGATCGCCACCGCCGGCATCACGTGCGCCGCGACGAGTCTCACGACGGCGCCCGCCCCGGGGTCGTCGACGGTGTGTCGTGGCTCCCACATCGTGACGGCGGCGGATGTCGCGGCCGGCCGAGTGGTCAACGTCGCGACGGCCACCGCGACACCCGACGGCGGAGGCAGCGTGTCGTCGCCGGAGGCCACGGTGACGGTGCCGCTCGTCTCCTCGATCTCGATCACGAAGTCCGTTGCCACGGCCGGCCCCTACTCGGTCGGGCAGCGGGTGGCCTACTCGTACACGCTCACCAACACGGGCGGAAGCGACCTACGCGGATTCGTCGTCACCGACGACCGCATCGCCGCGAACGGCGTCACGTGCCTCGCCGGGCTCCTCTCGCCCGGAGCGTCGACCACCTGCGCGGGCTCGCACACCATCCAGACCGGCCAGATCAACACCGACGGATTCGTCGTCAACACCGCCTCGGTCCGGGCGCAGTCGCTCATCGGGCAGGATGTGACGGCCGGTCCCGTGCAGGCGCAGATCCCGGTCGCGACGGATGTCGCGGTCACGAAGTCGGTCGACGATCCGGCGCCGCTCGTCGGGTCCGACGTGACGTTCACGATCACAGCGTCCGGCAACGGCCCCGCCACGGCGACGGGCGTCGTCGTGACGGATCTCCTCCCCGACGGCGACCCGGTGAACAGCATCGTGTTCGTCTCCGCGACCACCACCGCCGGCACCTACGACTCGGCGACCGGCGCGTGGACGATCGGATCGCTCACCACGGGCCAGACCGAGGCCCTCACGATCACCGCCACCGTCAACACGGGGACCCCCTTCACGAACACGGCCGTGCGAACCCGGAGCGACCAGCCGGACCGTGACCCCAGCAACGACGTCGCAGCCGTCACCATCAATCCCGTCCTGCCGTCGATGGACATCGCGATCGTGAAGACCGTCGACCAGGGTCGGATCCCGCTCGGCGCCACAGCGACGTTCACCGTCACCGCGACCAACTCCGGACCGCAAGGCGCCGCGGGCGTCCAGGTGCGCGACGTGCTCCCGCCGGGACTCACCTTCGTCGCCGACGCGCCCGGCGACCCCGACCAGGGGACGTATGACCCGGCGACCGGGATCTGGACGATCGGCACCCTGGCCGCCGGGGCGACGGCGACGCGCACCATCACGGTGACCGGGTCCGAGCTCGGGTCCTATGTGAATCTGGCCGCGCTCACCGGTGATCCCGTGCCCCCCGACAGCAACCCATCCAACAACTCCGACTCCGCGACCCTGGAGGTCGTGCCCGGGGTCGCCGACCTCGCCGTGGTGAAGTCGGCCTTCCCGCAGACCGTCGTGGTGGGGGACGAGGTCACGTACCAGCTGCAGGCGAGCAATCTCGGACCCGACACCGCCTTCGAGGTGAGGGTCGTCGACCTCTTCCCGCCGGGAGCGGTCGTGCTCTCCGCATCCGCGTCGACCGGCACGATCAGCCCGGACGGCGGCACGTGGACCATCGGGACGATGGCGCCCGGTCAGCAGGACGTCACGGCCACCGTCACCGCGCGGATCGATACGTCGGGGTCCCTCGTGAACACCGCGACGATCGGCTCTCCCGTCGTCGACGATCCGGATCCGTCGAACAACTCCTCGTCGGCGACGGTGACCTCTGGCCAGCCGGAGATCGACATCGCCGTCGGCAAGACCGTGACGGTCCCCTCGGGGGCGAGCCCGGACGCCGTGCCCCTCGGCGAGCAGGTGGAGTTCACACTGACGGCCGAGAACACCCCCGGACCGACGACCGCCGCGGCGACCGAGGTCGTGCTCACCGATCTCCTCCCCGATGGACTGACGTTCGTCTCGACCAGCGGCGACGGATCGTACGATCCTGTGACGGGGCGATGGACGATCGCGTCGATCGCCTCCGAGACGACGGCCTCCCGGACCATCGTCGCGACCGTCAGCCGGCCCGTCTCGTTCATCAACACGGTCACCCTCACCTCGCTCACGCAGATCGACAGCGACCCCTCGAACAACAGCGCGTCGGTGCAGGTGACCGGCATCGTGGTGGCCGACCTCCGGCTCACCAAGACCGCGGATCCGACGACCTCCCGGCCCGGCGAGCAGGTGACCTACACCGTCGTCGTCGAGAACGACGGACCGAACGGCGCGACGGGCGTGTACGCCTTCGATCCGTTCATGCCGGCGGCCACCATCGTCGGCTCGTCCGTGACGACGGGGACGTTCGACGAGGAGACCCGCGTCTGGGACATCGGCGCTCTCTCCTCCGGCGCGTCGGCGACGCTGACGGTCGTGATCGAGGTGACCCGCCCGGGCTGGACGCGCAACGTCGCCGTGGTGCTGGGGCTCGACCAGGTCGACCCCGACCTGGACGACAACGTCGACGACGCCGATCTCTTCGTGCCGGCAGCCGACATCGCCGTGGTCAAAGCCGTGGACGACCCCGAGGTGTTCGTCGGGGACGAGGTGGCGTTCACGATCGGGCTCTGGAACTACGGGCCGGATGCCTCTGGCCCCCTCGTCGTGAACGACCTTCTGCCTGCGGGGCTCACACTCCTCACTGCCTCGCCGAGCGCCGGCACGTACGACCCCGCTACGGGCGCATGGACGCTCGACGACCTCGACCCCGTCGATCTGCCGGGGGCCGGCCGAGACGCTCCCCCGCCCCAGCAGACGCTGCAGATCACGGCCCGGGTCGACACCGCGGGCTCGTTCGAGAACGTGGCATCCGCTCCCCGCGAAGCGCCCGACGTCTTCGATCCCGACCTCTCGAACAACACAGCGTCGGCGACGGTCGCGGCCACCCCCAGGCCGGCCACCCTGTTCGTCGCCAAGTCCGTCGCGCCCGCGACCGTCACGGCCGGCGGAGCCGTGACCTACACGATCACGGTGTCCAACGGCGGGCCCGCGGACGCTGCGGAGGTCGTCCTCGTCGATCCGTTCCCCGCCGGTGTCACACCGCTCGCGGCCGACGATCCCCGGTGCGTCCTCGACGCGGAGGGGACGTTCTCGTGCAGCCTCGGCACGATCGCCGTCGACGAGACGGCGACTGTGACCATCACGGCCAGCGTCGACGAGGTCGGCACGTTCGCGAACACGGCGGCGGCCACCTCCACCACACCGCTCTCCCCCGACTCGGAGCTCCGCGCCGAAGCGGTCGTCGAGGGCCTCGCGCCGGACAGCGGAGGAAGCGGCGGGAGCGGAGGCTCCGGCTCGGGCGCGGGTGGCCTCCCGGTCACCGGCGGCAGCGGGCCCGACGCGGGTCCTCTCGGCGGGATCGTGCTCACCCTGACCGGCGTGCTGCTCCTGGTGTGGTCACGCCGACGGCGGCGTGCATACCGCCTCGACTGACCGCGGGGGCCGGATCCTCGCCTCCGGCAGGGGGCGACAGAGCAGGCCGGGGTCAGCGGACGAAGGGGATCGACAGCGGATACGTGAACCACTGCCCATTGCCGGCCTTCACGGCGGCGATGATCGGGAAGACGATCGCGAGGATTCCCGCGGCGATCAGGATCGGGATGCCGATGAGCACGACGGACAGGATGCCGCCGACGGCGTAGGCGATGAGGAGGGTCAGCTGGAAGTTGAGCGCCGTCGCGGTGTGCGCGCGGATGAAGGGGCCGCGATCCTTGAGCAGCAGGTATCCGATGAGCGCCGGGAAGAAGCTCAGGAAGATGCCGCCGAGGTTGATGAGCACGGCCCACAGCTTCTCGTCGGAGGGGTTCATGGGGGCGGTCGGGCCGCCGTAGGGTGCGGGGTCGGGGTAGGTCACGGATCAAGAGTAGGCGCGGCCGCCGCCGCGCACCCGGTGGCTTTCCCCCGTCCTTCCGGGGGTCACCCATGGCGGCGGTGCACGCGGGCGGTCGTCCGTCAGTGCGGGAAGCCGCACCACTGGCCGACCCACGTGAGGATGCGGCCGCGCATCTCCTCGCTCGCAGCCAGCTGGATCTGGCCGGGCTCGCCGTCGACGGCGATATCGACGTTGAACACCGTGCCGCGCTTGTCCTCCTGCACCGCATGCGGGTCGCAGCGGAGCGGAATCATCGGGAGATGCACATCGAACGGCTCCGCACCGCCCGAGGCGATGTCGATGCCGAGCGGGTGCTCGACGTTCGGGTGGTCGGACCACGTCAGGAGATTCGTCGAGTGGATGCCCTCGATCCGCGCCGCCCCTTCGCCCGTCGGGGCGACCGTCAGGGTGAGGTCGGCGGGCTGCCCGGCCGGGGAAGGGGTGAAGGCCGAGATCGAGACGGCCGCCGTGGCCGCGAGCGCGAGTGCCCGGCACTCCCGTTCGTGCAGCGGAGGGACGAACGAGAGCGGATCGGTCAGCGGAGCCGTCGCGGTGCCCGAGGCATCCGTCGTCGCCCACTCGAGTGTCACCGTGCCCGTCGCCTCGTCGGGCGCGGGGCAGGCGACCGGCGGGAGCTGCACCGGGATCGCGACCGTCGAGCCGGCGCGCACGGTGCTCTCGCGGTCGTTGATCCGCCCGGCGGAGCCGTCGAAGCGCGGATCGTCGACGTGCAGCGGCCCCACCGTGACGTCGGTCTCGCCGTCGTTCGTGATCATGACCTGAGCCCAGCGCGCCGCGACGTCGGACCGGAGCTGCCGCAGCTCGACGCTCACGCCCGCGGGGAGCGCAGAGGGCGACGCCGTTCCCGCCGTCGGCCGGTCCATCGGCCCGTCCTGCCCGCTCGCCGCCGTGCAGGCGGCGAGCGCGAGGGTCGTCGCAAGCGCTCCGCACGACGCGAGCACGGCACGCCGTGCGTGCCCCCGCACAGGACGGCGTGTCTCCCGCGGGTCGTGCGGACGGCGCCGGCTCATCGCCGGAGGACGACCTTCTTGACGGTGAAGTCCTCGAGCGCGGACCGGTCGATGTCGACGCCGATGCCCGGTCCCGTCGGGACGCGCACGTGCCCGTCCTCCAGCACCGCGGGCTCGGTCACGATGTCGCGCGCGTAGAACCGGCTCGAGGCGGAGACGTCGCCGGGGAGCGTGAAGCCGGGAAGCGCCGCCAGCGCGGCGTTGGCCGCGCGGCCGATCCCGGTCTCGAGCATGCCTCCGCACCACACCGGCACCGAGGCATCCCGGCACAGGTCATGCACCCGGACCGCCTCGAGGTAACCGCCGACGCGCCCGGCCTTGATGTTGACGACGGATGCCGAACCCAGCGCGAGCGCGTCGGCGGCGGCCTTCGACGACACGATCGACTCGTCGAGGCACAAGGGGGTGCGCAGCTGCCGAGCGAGGGTCGCGTGGTCGACGATGTCGTCCTCCTGCAGCGGCTGCTCGATGAGGAGGAGGTCGAAGCGGTCGAGCTCGGTGAGCGTGTGCGCGTCTGCGAGCGTGTACGCCGAGTTCGCGTCGACCTGCAGCGGGATCGCGCCGAAGGCGTCGCGGACGGCGGCGGTGTCGTCGACGTCGCGCCCGGGCTTGATCTTGATCTTGATCCGGACGTATCCCTCATCGAGGTAGTCGCGGACGGTCTCGACGAGCGCGGCCGGATCGCGCTGGATGCCGACGCTCACTCCGCTCGGAACGCGGTCGCGGACGGCGCCGAGGTGTTCGCCGAGAGAACGGTCCTCGGAGCGCAGCGCCGCGTCGAGGACGGCGAGCTCGAGACCGGCCTTGGCCATCCGGTGGCCGATGAAGGGCTCGAGCACCGGGGCGACCTCGTCCGGCGCGAGCGTGTGCCGTTCGAGAAGGGCGGGGATGAGCCATCGGGTCGCGACATCCCACGCGCCGTGCGTGTACTCGCTCGAGTAGAGCGGCGCATTCTGCGTGACGATCTCTCCCCAGCCGTCGCCGTCGGCTGTCAGGGCGCGTACGACGATGACCTCGCGGACCGACTCGGTGCCGAACGAGGTGGTGAACGGCGACACGAGGGGGATGTGCAGGGTGCGCAGCTCGAAGCCGTCGAGAGCGACGGATGCCGCGTTCCGGGCGATGGGCATGGGTTCAGGCTAGCCCTGGGGCGGAGGCTCTCCGGCGGTCCGGGGCGTTTCGTCTCGCTTCGCTCGCTCTACGACCGGGTCGCTTCGCTCGCTCGACGACCGCGGGCGTCCGGGGCGTTTCGTCTCGCTTCGCTCGCTCAACGACCGGGTCGCTCCGCTCGCTCAACGACCGGGGGGCTTCGCTCGCTCGACGACCGGGCGGACGATTCCCCTTCCGGTCGTTGAGCGAGGGAGCGCAGCGACCGAGACGAAACGCGTCGATCCTTCGAGGAGCTCCCCCGCCCCAGAATCAGTTGAGCGGCTGCGTGCCCTCGGGGATCCCGCCCCCGGCGTGCACATCCCGCACGAGGTTCTGCAGCGCGGTCAGCGCGACTCGCTGCGACCAGGGGCCGTACGAGACCCGGGCCACGCCGAGCTCCTCGAGCTTCGCGAGCGGAAGCGAGCCGGGAACGGCGATGACCGAGAGCTTGCGCGGGCCGAAGGCGTCCACGAGCGTTCGCACCTGCTCCTCACCGAGACGTCCGGGCACGAAGACGACGGGAGCGCCCGCCGCGAGGTAGGCCCGTCCGCGGGTCACGGCGTCCTCGAGGTTCTCCTCCGGCGTGCGGTCGGCACCGCGGACGAAGGCATCCGTCCGCGCGTTGAGCACGAAGCGGATGCCCTCCGCCTCACCCGCCGACAGCGCCGCCTCGACACGGCGCAGCGCCTCGTCGAGGGGCCTCAGCTGGTCCTCGATGTTGGCACCCACGACGCCGACGCCGATCGCGCGGCGGATCGTCTCCCCGACGTCGCCGTAGCCCGCTTCGAGGTCTGCCGAGACGGGAAGGTCGGTCGCCTTCACGATGCGATCGATCGCGTCGATGTGCAGGTCGAGCGGGATGTGCTCGCCGTCCTCGTAGCCGAAGCTCGCGGCGATCGAGTGGCTCGCTGTCGCAAGAGCGTGCGTGCCGGGTTCGGATGCGACGACCTTGGCCGAGATCGGATCCCAGATGTTCACCACGGTCAGCAGCGCGGGGTCTTCGTGGAGCGAGAGAAGTCGGTCGGCGTTCTCCTGTAGTGTCATGCTCCGAGTCAACAGCGCCACCCGGTCGCCGTCATCCCTCTTGACGCCGGATGACGCTGCCGCGCACCCGTCCGCCCACCTAGGCAGGCATCCGCCCACCGGCGGACGGGACCGCTCACCCGGGGGCGGACCGATCAGCCGAAGGGAGTCGTCGTCACCTCTCCCGGCTCGCGGCGCCGAAGGGTCGGCGGCGCCGGCCAGGCGAGCTCGATCCTCTCCACCGGCGCGTCGATCGCCCCGAAGTCGTCGGTCTGCACGATGATCCGCCCCGGCTCGCCGACCCGCCCCGGCGTGACCTCGACGAGCTTGACGCGCCACATCGCCACCCCGGAGGCGGCCGCGAGCTGGCGCGGCGGGATCTCGAGCACCCACACGTCGGCGAGCCACGACAGGCCGTGAGTCTCGAGCGCCGCCTCGGCCGCGAGCCAGTCGACGGCGCCGGACGCTTCACGCCCCAGGAGATCGACGGCGACCCACTCCGCACCCTCCGGCCGGATCCACCCGAGCAGCTCGCCGTCGTCGCGGCGGTGCGGTGTCCAGTCGGGAGGCAGCATCCTTCCACGCTAGTGGCCGCTCATCGCTCGCGGACAGCATCCATCCGCTGCTCGAGCCGCCGGGTTCCGCCCCGGTCCGGCCGGCCGAAGAGGTCCGCCCGGGTAACCCATCGCCGGGGGCCTGTAAACCCCCGAGCGGCCGGCCGGCCGCTCAGCCTAGCGTCGGTCGCATGACCAAGACGCAGGAGTTCTTCCCCCGACGGGCGATCGTCACGGCCTCCGACTCGGGAATCGGCCAGGCGACCGCGCTCGCCCTCGCCGACGCAGGTATCGACGTCGGCATCACGTGGCACAGCGACGAGGAGGGCGCGCAGCGCACGGCCGACGCGGTGCGCGAGCGCGGCCGCACCGCCTTCGTCGCGCAGTTCGACGCGACCAGGCTCGAGGAGGTCCCCGGGGTCGTCGAGTCGCTCGTCGGCCGGCTCGGCGGTCTCGACGTGTTCGTCAACAACGCCGGCGGCGGTTCGGGCGGCCCCTTCCTCGACATGTCGGTCGGCGACTGGCGGGAGGTCGTGTCGCTCAACCTCGACGGCGCCTTCGTCGCCCTCCAGAGCGCGGCGCGGCACATGGTGCAGGCCGGCGCGGGCGGACGGCTCATCGCGATCACGAGCGTTCACGAGCACCAGCCGCGCGTCGCTTCGGCGGCGTACGTCGCAGCAAAGCACGGACTGGGCGGTCTGCTGAAGACGATGGCGCAGGAGCTCGCCGAGCACGGCATCACGGTGAACGCCGTCGCTCCGGGCGAGATCGCCACGCCGCTCACGGATCAGGAGCCGGAGGACGCCGAGCACACCCACCGCCCCGGCGTACCCCTCGGTCGCCCCGGCAAGCCCGAGGAGATAGCGGACGTCGTCGCGTTCCTCGCCTCGCCGAAGGCGAGCTACGTCACGGGCGCGAGCTGGGTCGTCGACGGCGGGATGCTGCAGATGGGGCCGCAGGCGGGCTCGCACCTCGAGAGCGACGACTGGCGCAAGGGCTGAGGCTCAGGCCCCTCGTCGGTGAGCGGCGTTTCGTCTCGCTTCGCTCGCTCAACGACCGGGTCGTTCCCGGTCGTCGAGCGGGAAGCGAAGCGACGCGACCGGTCGTTCCCGGTCGTCGAGCGAGGAGCGAAGCGACGAGACGAAACGCCCCGGACCCGCGAAGACGGCCGGCTTCAGGCCGGCACCTCTGCGAACGCCCGCACGGGGAACGTTCCGAACCCCTCGACCGCGGGCGGGGCGGCCGTGAACCGCGCGCCGCTCGGCGGCAGCGCGCCGAGGTTCGTGAGGTGCTCGACGACGTGGATGCCGGCATCCAGCAGCAGTGAATGAGCCGGACGCTCTCCACCTGACTCGGTGTCGTCGATGTTCAGGGCGTCGATGCCCACGAGCGCGGCTCCCGCCCCGATGAGATGGCGGACCGCGTCCTCCGTGAGGAAGGGCGAGCCCGTCCCGTACTCCGGCTGCCCGAACCAGCGGTCCCACCCCGTGTGAAGCAGCACGGCCGCGCCGCGCACGTCGCGGTCGAGGAGGGTCTCGGCACGGATGCCGCGGCGCTCGGGCGTCCAGGCGTCGTCGAGATGGAAGACCTCGGCGCGCAGCCCGACGAGCGTCGAGAGGTCGAGCGCGGCGAGGTCGGCCCCGTCGGCGTAGCGGTGGAACGGAGAGTCCAGGTACGTGCCGGTGTTGCCGATCATGTGGATGACGTCCATCGCGAACTCGGTGCCCGGCGCGTAGCGCGCCCGCGAGTCCTCACGCGTGAGGTGCGGAGTGATGGCGGGCGCCGGCAGGCCGGGGTAGGTGATGAGGCCGGCCCGGATCGGATGGCTGAGGTCGACGACGCGCGTCGCCGCGGCAGTTCCCCTGAGCTTTGTCGAAGGGTCCGTCGTCCTCCCGATCCCGCGGCTCCCGCGATGCGCCTCCTCGACGATGCGGAGCCCGCGCAGCTCGACGCTGTCGACGAGCGCGAGCCCGAGATGCCGGACGAGCAGGCGGCCGATCGCCGCCTCGTCGAGGTCGGCCGAGGGCAGATCGAGGCGGAACCCCGTGCCGGCGAGCTCGCCGCCGTTGGCGAAAGAGATCTGGAAGTCGAAGTGGGCGCGATAGTCGGGCATGCGCGTCAGCCTAGGACCGACGGATGCCGCGTCCCGTGCGGCCGTCGGACGATCGCGCCGGATTCGGATGATTCGGCAGGAATCCTCCGAATCCGGTGCGATCCTCCGACGTTCGACCCCTCGCCGAGGTCGGGGACCGCGATCAGGGCCGCACGAACAGGTAGCCGCGCGCGTCGTCGAAACCTCCGACCACCAGGCCGTCGGCCAGGTGCTGGAGGAACTGCGCGCGCACGCGCAGGCGCCAGGACGCGGCATCCGTCGCCTTCTCCCGGCGAAGGCCCTCGATGTCGGACGGAATTCCGACGGAGGCGACCACGGCGTCGTCGGGCGGCGTCGGGACCGGCGGAGCCGCGAGCGCCCACGCCACGAGCAGCCGGTCGGTCTCATCGCCGCGGTTGACACCGTCGTCCATGGGCCCGTACTGGTTGACGAGGTACTCGGTCACGCGCGTTCCGAGCACGCGCAGGTTGAAGTGGGCGTTGCGCGCGACCAGCGGATCGAACGTCCACGTGATGTGGCCGACCTCACGGGCGAACGCCCACGCACGCTGATGCTGCTTGAGCACGCGACCGAGGCCCTGTCGCTGGTACTGCGGCAGCACCCCCGTGATGTGCGAGTGCATCGAGCGCTCGGAGGGAGCGGCGAAGAACGCGACGGATGCCCCGACCAGCCGGTCGCCGTCGTACAGGCCGACGGCGTAGTTGCCCGAGTGCGCGAGCGCCCGCAGCAGGTTGGGCGGCATGCCGCCGCGGTCGCCGCTCCATACATCGGCCAGGACCTCGGATGCCGCGAACACCTCCTCGACCGTCTCGAGGGGACGGATCTCGATGCCGGGCGGAGGAACGGGGTCGGCGGAGGGGTCGGTCATGCGCCTAACCTACGCGCGCTCGGCGGTGCCCGTCGGCCCCGACCGTCTCGCCTCCGGCGCTGTGCACCTGGACTTCACGACCCGCGATCCTCCCGATCGTCGAGCGAGCGAAGCGAGACGCGCCGCGCACGAGCCGGGCCGGTCGGGCCCCCAGGCCCCGGCCCTCGCTCGTCAGCCCGCCGATAGCCTGGATCGGTGGCGGCGAAGGATGAGGAAGCGAGAAGACGACTCACCCGAATGCCGCCTCAGGGTGCGATCGTGGCCGTGCTCGCGATCGCCGGTCTCGCCTCGTCGTTCATGTTCACGCTCGTCGTGCCGATCCAGTCGAGGCTCCCCGAGCTGCTCGATGCCAGCCGCGAGGACACCGCGTGGGTCGTGACCTCGACGCTGCTCGCAGCGGCGGTGCTGACGCCCATCTCGGGCCGGCTCGGCGACATGTACGGCAAGCGGCGCATCGTCCTCGTACTGCTGGCGATCATGGTGGTGGGCTCGGTCGTGGCCGCGCTCTCCCCGGGCATCGTCGGGATCATCGTCGGCCGGACGCTCCAGGGGGCCATCGTCGGCGTCGTGCCGCTCGGCATCTCGATCCTGCGGGATGTGCTCCACGAGAACCGCGTCGACTCCGCGATCGCCCTCATCAGCGCGACGCTCGGCGTCGGGGGTGCGCTGGGTCTTCCGATCAGCGCCTTCATCACCGAGCGCGCCGATTGGCACGTGCTCTTCTGGGTGGCCGCGGGGCTCGGCGTCGTCGTGTTCTGGCTCGTGCTGTGGATCGTGCCGGTGAGCGTCCTGCGCACCGCCGGACGCTTCGACTACATCGGAGCGGCGGGGCTGACGGCGGGCCTCCTCGGCATCCTCCTCGCCATCTCGCGGGGCAACGAGTGGGGCTGGACGTCCCCCTCCATCCTCGCGCTCGGCATCGGCGGCGTCGTCGCGCTGCTCGCGTGGGGATGGTTCGAGCTGGGCATCGATGCGCCGCTGCTCGATCTGCGGGTCGCCGCGCGCCGCCCCGTCCTGCTCACCAATCTCGCGTCGGTCGCGATGGGCTTCTCGCTGTTCGCGTCGAACGTGGCCTATCCGCAGATGCTCGAGCTGCCCGCGGTCGCGGGCGGGTTCGGGCTCTCGCTCCTCGCCGCGAGCTTCGTCGTGATGCCGGCCGGGGTCGTCATGATGGTGCTCTCGCCGTTCTCGGGGCGGCTCGCCCGGACGGTGGGACCCAAGCTCCTGCTCGTGCTGGGCGCGATCTCGCTGATCGTCGCGTACGGCTTCACGCTCCTCTTCTCCACGGAGGTGTGGCAGCTCGTCGTGGCGAACTTCCTCATCGGCGCGGGCATCGGGTTCGGGTACGCCGCGATGCCGATGCTCATCATGCGCTCGGTGCCGCAGTCCGAGACCGGCGCCTCGAACGGCCTGAACGCGCTGTTCCGCTCGCTCGGCACGAGCACGGCGGCGGCGGTCATCGGCGCCGTGCTCGCGACCTTCGTCGTGGACGTCGAGGGGATGCCGGCCCCCACGCCGACCGCGTTCACCCTGTCGTTCGTCCTCGGCGGGATCGCCGCCGTGATCGCGCTCGTCGTCGCGCTCTTCATCCCGCGCCGGCATTGGGCGCAGGAGCGGCATCCGTCCCTCCGAGAGTGAGACGTCTGTCCCGCGAGGGACGCGGGGGCTAGCCTGACCCCATGAGCGACCGATCGCGGGGGCAGAGCGGACCGGACGACGAACCGGCGCAGGTGCCGGTCGGCGCGCCGGACGGCGCGACGGCGGCGGGGGCTGCCGGCGACGGAGCAGGGCGAGTCGCCGCGGAGCGCAGCGGGACGGATGCCGCCGGCACGATGGGGCGCGGCGATCAGGACACCCGGTTCTTCGGGCAGCCGTGGCCCCTCTGGCACATCTTCGGCGTCGAGATGTGGGAGCGGTTCAGCTTCTACGGCATGCAGGGGATCCTGCTGCTGTACATGTACTACTCGGTCGCCCAGGGCGGCCTGGGGATCGACCAGGCGACCGCGACGGGGATCGTCGGCGCCTACGGCGGCACCGTCTACCTCTGCACGATCCTCGGCGCATGGCTCGCCGACCGGCTCTTCGGCTCGGAGCGCGTGCTCTTCTGGAGCGCCGTGGTCATCATGGCGGGTCACATCGGGCTGGCGGTGCTGCCGAATGTGTGGGGACTCGGCGTCGGCCTCATCCTCGTCGCGGTCGGCTCGGGCGGCCTCAAGGCGAACGCGACGGCGGTCGTCGGCACGCTGTACCGGGCCGGCGACAGCCGCCGTGACGCCGGATTCTCGATCTTCTACCTCGGCATCAACCTCGGCGCCTTCCTCGGGCCGCTCGTGACCGGCTTCCTCCAGACGAACTACGGGTTCCACTGGGGCTTCGGGGCCGCCGCGGTCGGCATGGCCATCGGGCTCATCCAGTACTCGTTCGGCCGCAAGGAGCTGCCGAAGTCGGCGAGCGTCGTCGCCAATCCCCTGCCTAGGAACCGCTACGGCATGATGATCGGCATCGCGGCCGGCGGACTCGTGGTCCTCGCCGCGCTCGTGCTCCTGGGCGTCATCCGCGCGGACAACCTCGCCGGCGTGGTCATCATCGTCACCCTCCTCGCGGCGATCGCCTACTTCTTCGTCATCACGTCGTCCAAGCTCATCTCGTCCGACGAGCGGTCGCGGGTGCTGGGCTTCATCCCGCTCTTCATCGTCAACGTCGGCTTCTGGTCGCTGTACCAGCAGCAGTTCACCGTGCTGACGATCTACTCCGACCAGCGCTTGAACCGGAACATCCTCGGCTGGGAGATGCCCGTCTCGTGGGTCAACTCCATCAACCCGGTCTTCGTGATCATCCTCTCGGGCGTCTTCGCCGCGATCTGGACGAGACTGGGCTCCCGCCAGCCGCCGGCGCCGGTGAAGTTCGCCCTCGGTGCGATCATCATGGGCATCGCGTTCCTGCTCTTCCTGCCCTGGGCGAACGGAGCGCCCAACTCCACGCCGCTGCTGGCGATCGTGCTCATCCTCTTCGTCTTCACGATCGCCGAGATGTTCATCTCGCCGCCGGGACTGTCGGTCACGACGAAGCTCGCGCCCGAGCGATTCCACACGCAGATGGTCGCGCTGTACTTCCTCTCGGTCGCCCTCGGCACGTCGATCGCCGGCTGGCTCGCGCAGTTCTACAACCCGGACGACGAGGTGCCGTACTTCACGATCCTCGGCGCGATCGCGATCGTCCTGGGCATCGCGCTGTGGCTCTCGGTCAAGCCGGTGCTGAAGCTCATGCGCGGAGTCCGCTGACCGCAACCCGGCCCCGCGCCGGTCGACCAGGGCCGCGGGGGTGGCGCTCCTCGCGGATCCAGCGCGTTTCGTCTCGCTTCGCTCGCTCAACGACCGGGGCCCCGCTTCGGGGGATCCCGATGCGGGGCATCACCGATCGTGCGTTCCGCGCGCCGGCGGGTGGCGGCTAGCGTCGACGCATGACCAGCGCCGCCTACCCGGGACTCGAGAGCCGCACGATCGTCGTGACCGGGGCGGGCGGCGGCCAAGGCGCCGCCGAGGCGCGGCTGCTCGCGGAATCCGGGGCGCGGGTGATCGCGACGGACGTGACCGACGCCCCGCCGCGCGACCTCGCCGGGGTCGAGTACCGGCGGCTCGACGTGGCGGACGAGACGGCGTGGGCGGCCCTCGCGCGGGACCTGGCCGATCGGCTCGGGGACGAGCCGCTGCGCGGCCTCGTCAACAACGCCGGCATCACGCACCGCGCACGGCTCGGCGCCGTCGACCGCGCCGCTTGGGACCGCGTGCTCGCGGTCGACCTCACCGGCCCGCTGCTCGGCATCCAGGCGCTCGCGCCGCTCATGGGCGCCGGATCGTCCATCGTGAACATCGGATCGTCCGCCGCGCTGAACGGCCACTATCCGGTCGCGTACACGGCGTCGAAGTGGGGGCTGCGCGGACTCACGCACGCCGCGGCGACCGAACTCGGTCCCCGCGGCGTCCGTGTCAACGTCGTCCACCCCGGCTTCATCGAGACGCCGATGACGGCGAGCGCGCCGGACGCGATGCGCGCGGCCCAACTCGCCCTCACACCGCTCGAGCGCACGGGCGAGTCCGACGAGGTGGCGCGCGTCGTCGCTTTCCTGCTGTCCGACGCCGCGTCGTACGTGTCCGGGGCCGAGATCCCCGTCGACGGGGGGTTCACCTCGTCGGCCGGCGCGAAGTACATGTCGGACCGCGTCGCCGCCCCGTGAGCCGGGCCTGCACTCAGCCGGCCGAGACCTCCACTCGCGCGTCGGCGAGCTCGTCGACCACCCGCCGCGCCCCGCGCACGGCGATCGCGACGCTCATGAGGGTCGGGTTCATCGTGTTCGCGGTCGGGATGAGGGCGTTGCCTCCCACGACGAGGTTGTCGAAGCCCCACACGTGCGACCAGGGGTCGGCCACCGACGTGCCGTCGTCGGCCGCGCCCATCCTCATCGTGCCCATGTAGTGCAGGCTCGAGCCGTTCGGCAGGAGCCTCGGCTCGGCGATGAAGGTGCCGAGGGCCGCGCCGGCGCGGCGGATCCGCTCGTGGGCCTCGTCGAGCTCGGGCTGCTCGGCATCCGTCAGCGCGTACTCGATCGTCATGTTCGGGAAGCCCCGGTAGTCGAGCTCGTCGTCGTGGAAGGTCACGCCGTCCTCGACGCGCGGGAACTTGCGCACGCCGTAGCCCATGTTCACGTAGCCCCAGCGGTTGCCCGCGGCGGGGTGCGACGGGTCGAGCTGGAAGGGCGGGTTCTCGGCGTACATCACCTGCAGCGAGAGCGGGTGATCGGGCTCCGAGAACGGGATGCGGTTGACCGCCGCGACAGGATCGGCGGCGTTCAGCGCGCGGCGGGCGAGCTCGGTCTCGAACTCCTCCTGCGAGATGAGCCCGCCCATCCGCTCCTCGTCGAGCGCGATCGTCGTGATCACCACGTGGTGCTCGGTGAGGTAGCGCCCCAGTGCGGCGGGTCGGATGCCGGATGCCCACAGCAGCTGCGGAGACCGGAAGGCGTCCGCCGCGACGACGACGACCTCGGCGGGGACGAACGACACCTCCTTCGTGCGGAGGTCCTCGATCGTGACGCCGGTCGCGTGGCCGCCCTCGTGCTCGATGCGCCGGACGAGGGTGAGGTCGCGCAGCTCGAATCGTGCGGATTCGGGCGTCCCCGCCTCGATGAGCGGTCCGAGGACGGTGTTCGCTCCCGCCCAGACCATCGACCCGTCGGGCTGCGGGTCGCCCGCGACCGGCAGCGTGCCCACGCCGTAGCCCGGCGGGAGTTCGGCGCCGAACTCGTCGTCGAGGAGGGAGCGGATGGCGGTGCCGATCGGCGAGTCGGCGAACGCCGCGCTCTGGGCGTGGAGCAGCCCCTCGGCGGTCGAGATGAGGTCCTCCCATTCGCCGTCGTCGATGAAGTCGACCTTCTCGCTGAAGGCGGGCCGCGGGATGGCGCAGGTCCAGTGCGCACCCTGGCCGCCGACGTTGGTCGCGCCCGCCGCGGCAGGGAAGGTCGGCGCGTGCGCCGAGCCCTCGCCGCCGAAGTCGAGGAGGTGCGTGCCCTGCCGGGCCGTGAACATGCCTTCGACGACGACACCGGCGGGGATGCCCAGCGTCTCGCGGAAGGCGCCGGACTGCGGCCCCTGCGACATCTCGCGGGCGCGGGCCTTCTCCTCCGGGTCGGTGATGTTGCGCACGCTCTCCCCCGGGACGGCGGTGAGCTGCGGCCCGGCTTCGAACATGACGACGCGGACGTCTGGGTCGGCCTCGAGGATCACGCGGGCGTACGCGGAGCCGATCGGGCCGGAGCCGACGATGGCGACGGTGGGCTGGTGCGACATGGGAGTACCTCTTCTGGTCACGTCGGGGTCACGCGGTGACGGGTTCGGAGCTGGCAACGGGCGCGGTCTCGTCGGAGAGCCGGCCGGCGGGAAGGAGGATCGCGGCGATGACGCCGGCGGCGTAGACGACGGCGAGCGCCGCGAAGACCGGGGCGAAGACGCCCGTGTAGATCGCGGCCACCTCCGTCTGAACGGCGGGCGCCGCCGCGTGCACGAGCTGCGGCGTGAGGGTCGAGGCATCCATCGATCCCGGCAGGCGAGCGGCGACGCCGAAGCCGACGACGCCGCCGATGATCGCCGTCGCGACGGTGGAGCCGATCTGGCGCACGAGGTTGACGGTCGCGGTCACCGAGCCCGTGTCGCGACGCGGCGCAGCGCTCTGCACGACGGCGATGACGAGACTCATGAACGCGCCCGTGCCGACGCCGACGACGGCCATGACGATCATCGGCACCCACAGCGGCACGCCGACCGGGAGCAGCGACATGGTGAACAGTCCCGCGGCGCCGAGCGCCGTGCCCGCGATGGGGTAGACGCGGTAGTGGCCGGTCCGGCTCACGAGCCAGCCGGTGGCGAGGTTGGAGAGCAGCATCCCGAACACCGTCGCGATGGGAATCAGGCCCGAGACCGTCGCGCTCGTGCGGTACGCCATCTGGACGTAGGTGGGCAGGTAGGCGGTGATCGAGAAGAGCCCGATGCCGATGATCGCCGAGAGCGCGACCCCCGCCGCCACCGTCCGGTTCGCGAAGAGCCGCAGCGGCACGAGAGGCTCGGGGGCGCGCAGCTCGAAGAGGAAGAACGCCGCGAACGCGATCGCGGCGACGGCGAACGAGACGATGGATGCCGCGGTGAGCGCCGCATCGCCGACCCACGTGACGGCGAGCACGAGCGCCACCATCCCGACCGTGAACGCGACAGATCCCGCGAGGTCGAAGCGCCGACGGCCGAATCCCGCGATCTTCGGCACGGCGACGATCGCAAGCAGCAGGGCCGCGACGCCGAAGGGGAGGTTGATCCAGAAGACCCACTGCCAGCCCCAGTAGTCGGTGATCAGACCGCCGAGGACGGGGCCGATGAGGATCGCGATCGGGAAGGCGGCGCCGATGATCGCGAGGTACTTGGGCCGCACGCGCGGGGTCGTGACCTCGGCGACGATGGTCTGGGACATGAGCTGGATGCCCGCCGAGCTCATCCCCTGCACGACGCGCGCGGCGATGAGCTGCGGCATGTCCTGCGCGAACCCGCACGCGAGCGAGGCGAGGAGGAAGAGGATCAGCGAGGTGAGGAACACCCCGCGCGGACCGATCGCGTCGCCCAGCTTGCCGATGACAGGAAGCAGCACGGTGCTCGCGAGGGTGTAGCCGACGACCACCCAGCTCATGTGCTCGAGGGCGCCGAGCTCGCCGGCGACGGTGGCGAGCGAGGTCGCGACGATCGTGTGATCGAGGGCGCCCAGCAGGGAGACCGTCAGAAGGGAGACGATCAGGAGGCGGAGCCTCCACGGTGACATGCTCATACGCGCAAAGACCCGTACGACCGGGCGATCGACGCGACGGGGTGTGCCCCCGCGGCGGCTTCGCTTCGGGGAACGGGCTCCAGGAAGAAGCCCCGACGTCACTGTCGATTCTAGCCGATCTTTGGCTATTTTTCAACCAAAGCCTCGATCGTCGGCTCTCGCGGCCCTTCCCCTCTCCGCGGGTCGAGTCCGCGGGGACGAGTCGAGGTCTCCTCCGCCCTGACCCGCACCCGAAAGCCCGACTCGCCGGCGTGCGCCGCGTGCGGAGGGTGGTGCGGGGGGATCAGCGGCGGCGGGCGCGGGAGCGCGGGCGCGCGGGCGGCAGCTCCGGCGGCACGACGACCGGGCCGACCGTGCCGACCAGCTCGCCGATGCCTTCGACCGTCATCCGGACTTCGTCGCCCTCCTGCAGGGCGGGGAGGGTCGAGCCTCGCCCCCACAGCTCGCCGAGGCATCCGCCGTTGCCGACCGTGCCGCTGCCGAGCACATCGCCGGGCACGACCCGGGCGTTGCGCGAGGCGTAGGCGACGAGCTCGGGGAAAGGCCATCCCATGTTCGACACCAGGTCCTCGCCGACGAGGTCGCCGTTGACGCGCACCTCGGCGCGGACGGCGAGGAACCCGTCGGCGTCGAGATACTGCTCGAGCTCGTCGGCCGTGACGATCCACGGGCCGAGGGCCGTGCCGAAGTCCTTCCCCTTCGCGGGGCCGAGGCGCACCTTCATCTCGCGGGCCTGGACGTCGCGCGCCGACCAGTCGTTCATGATCGTGTAGCCGAAGATCCGGGATGCCGCATCCCCCGCCGTCAGATTCGACTCGCCCACCTCCGGCGCGTTGCCGATGACGACGGCGACCTCGAGCTCGAAGTCGAGGCGCCTGGTGACCGGCGGCGAGACGGCGTCACCGGGTCCGAGGATCGTGTGCGGGTTCGTGAAGTAGAAGGTCGGCGCCTCGTACCACTCGGGGGCGACGAAGCTCCTGCCCTCGACCCCGGCGCTGACGCCCTCCACGTGCTCCTCGAAGGCCACGAAGTCGCGGACGGATGCCGGGACCACGGGCGCCAGCAGCCTCACGTGCTCGAGCGCCGTGCCGGGCTCGTCTTTCACACGGGCGAAGGCGGCGTGCGCGGCATCCACACCTCCCGCCAGGATGTCGGCAACGGTTCGGCCGTCCGGGAACGGGACGACGCGGTCGTCGATCACGAACCCCTCGCCGACCGAAGCCGCCCGCGCCTCCGAGCGCGTTTCATCTTGGCGCTCCGCTCCTGGGTCAACGACCGGGAGAGGAGTACCGGTCGTCGAGGGAGCGAAGCGAGGCGAAGCACCTGGAGCCTGCGAGGGCTCTTCCACCCACCGGGCGATCCTCATGCGCGCACCTTCGTCTGGAGGAGGGCCTCCGCATTGCCCGAGAAAATCCGCGCGGTGAGCTCTGCCGGGAGGTCGGCACCCCGCACGAAGCCGACCGGGTCGTCGAGCCCCATGTCGAAGGGGAAGTCGCTGCCGAGCACGACCTGCGTGCCGCCGGCCACCTCGACCAGGTGACGCACGGCCACGGGGTCGTGCACCACCGTGTCGAACCAGAGCCTGCGGAGGTACGTCGACGGCAGGTGCTCGCACCGCCGCGCCTCGGGACGCACGCGCCACGCCCGGTCGGAGCGGCCGATCGCGAACGGCAGGTACCCGCCGCCATGGGCGGTGACGACCTTGAGCCCGGGGTGGCGGTCGAGGACGCCCGAGAAGATCAGGTGCGACAGCGCGACGGCGTTCTCGGCGGGCTGTCCGACGGTGTTCGCCAGGTAGAACCTGTCGAGCCGCTCGTCGAGGCTGCAGCCGAAGGGGTGCAGGAAGACGATCGAGCCGAGCTCCTCGGCGCGGGCCCAGAACGGCTCGAGCCGCTCGTCGGACAGCTCGACGTCCCCCGCGAACGACGAGATCTCGACGCCCGCGAGGCCCCGGCCGAGGACAGCGTCGTCGAGGCACTCCAGGATGCGGGAGGGATGCTGGAGCGGTACGAGGCCGAGACCGACCAGCCGGTCGGGAGCCTGCGCGACATGCTCGGCGATGAGGCGGTTCGCCTCGGATGCGATCCACACGCCGAGGCCTTCCGGCGCCCACGGATAGAAGTGGTTCGGCGAGGCGCTGACCCACTGGCGGTCCACGCTCTGCGCGTCCATCGCGGCGAGGCGCTCGGCGACCGACGTGAGCTTGGGCACGCGTGCGCCCACCATCGGCCCCGACACGGCCTGACTCTCGGCGCCGTTGCGGCGAAGGTCGAGCGCGGCCGCCTCCGCCACCCCCTCGGGCGCGCGGCGCTCCACCTCCGCGTGCAGCGACGGCAGGAGGACGTGCGCGTGGACGTCGGTGATCGGTGCGGTGGTCGCGTCGCTCATGCGGGGAGCGCCATCTGCTGCGCGATGCCGAAGATCAGTCCGCCCGCGTCCGCGTCGCGGTCGCCGTCGATCTGCCACTGGCCGAGCTGGACGGATGCCTCGACGACCGCCTTCGCGCGCGGAAGCCGGCGCGCGTGGAAGGCGTCCCACAGGTTCTGGTCGAGCGTGTCGGACTGCACGAGCAGCTCGGTGAGCACCAGGGCGTCCTCGAGGCCCTGGGCGGCACCCTGGGCGATCGTCGGCGGGCAGCTGTGCGCGGCGTCCCCGATGATGACCACGCGGCCCCGGTTCCACGGCTCGTCGACGAGATGCTTGGTGAACCACGTGTAGTTGGCGTGCGCTCCGCCCTCGAGGTCGGCGCGGATGTCGTTCCACGGGCCGTCGTAGGCGCGGGACTCCTCGATCATGATGCGGGTCGCGTCCTCGTCGCTCACCCCGAAGCGGTCCTGAGCCTTCTCGACGAGGAACGCGTACATCGAGTCCTCGCCGGTGGGGGTGTAGCCGGCGATGTAGACGGGTCCCCCGTAGTAGAGCTCGCTGCGCTCCACCTCAGCCGGGCGCGAGACGAAAGACCGCCAGATCCCCATGCCGGTGGGCTCGGGCTTCTGCTCGATGCCGATGAGGTCGCGCACGGTGGAGTTGAGGCCGTCCGCACCGATGACGAGGTCGTAGCGCCCGGCGGACTCGTCGTCGACGAAGAGCTCCACACTCTCGGCATCCTGCTCGATGGCCGTCACCTTCCGACCGAAGTGCGCGTTCGCGCCGGCGCGCTGCGCGTGCTCGAGGAGGATGCGGGCCAGTTCGGGACGCGGCATCCCCATCGCCGACGGATAGTCCGGCCCGCCGGTCTTGACGTCGGGCAGCTGCGCGACGATGGGTGCGCCCGGTCCGGGGGCGCGGAGATTCAGCCCTTCGAACGCGTAGCCCGCCGCGCGGATGTCGTCCCACGCGCCCAGAGCGTCGAAGACGCGGAGGGCATTGCCCTGCAGCGAGATGCCCGACCCGAGTGCGCTGAGCTCGGGCTTGGCCTCGAACAGGTCGACGTCGACGCCGGCCTTGGCGAGCTGGATGGCGGCGGCGAGTCCCGCCACGCCGCTTCCGGCGATGGCGACCTTGCGGACTGCGGTCATGTCAGAACCTCTCTGTTCTTGTTTGCGGGGGATCTAGAGGACGGCGACGGGATTGACGGGCGACCCGACCGCTCCCGTGATCGGGAGAGTCGGAGCGGCGAGGAAGAAGTCGTACCGTCCGAGCCGGCGGCACGTCTCTGCGAGCTCGTCGAGGTCCCACATCTCGCCGATCGACAGGCCGATGTTGGGGATGACGACTTGGTGCAGCGGCTGGAAGGACGGCACGTCGAACTCGTTCGGCCGCACCTCGAAGCCCCACGTGTCCGTCGCGATCCCCGCGATCTGAGTGCGGTGGAGCCAGCCCGCGGTGGTCAGCGACAGACCCGCCGCGGGACCGCCGGCGTAGCCGTTCCAGCCTTCGCGGCGGGCGCGGGTGTAGCGCCCGGTGCGGACCACGACGATGTCGCCGCGACCCACCGCGCTGGAGGGGCCCTGGGCGGCGATCGTCGCGTCGAGGTCGGCCGCGGAGATCGCGTAGCCGTCCTCGAGCTCGCCGGTCTCGGGCCGCAGATGCCGGGCGACGTCGAGGAGGACGCCCCGGGTGACGAACGCCGTGCGGGTGTGCTCGATGCCGGTGACGAGGTCGCCGTCGCTCGTGACCACGTCGCCTGCGCGGCGGCCGTTCCACGCATCCCCGTGGTCGAAGATGTGACCGAGGCCGTCCCACTGCGTCGAGCACTGAAGGGGCATCGCGATGACGTCGTCCGCGCCGCCGATCCCGTGCGGGAACCCCTGGTTGCCGCGCTCGGCGTCGGTGCCGGTGTCCGTCATCGTGTGAACCGGGTTGGTCCGGCGACGCCACCCGGTCTGCGGACCGTCCGTGTCGAACGGCTGAGAGAGGGAGACGACGATGCCCTCGCGCACGAGACCGGCGGCCTCGACGCGCTTGGCGGCGTCGATGAGGTTGAGGGTGCCGAGACGGTCGTCCTCGCCCCAGCGGCCCCAGTTGCGGTACGCGCGGGCCCGGGCCGCGATCTCGCCCTCGGGGTTCTGCCGGTCGAGGTCGCGCGGGTCTTCGGAGGGGCCGGTCATACCGCGGGCCCCTCCGCGAGGCAGCGGACGACCTGCGTGCCCAGGCCCTCGATCGTCCCCGTCATGACGTCGCCGTCGCGCAGGTACCGCTTCCAGTGCTGGCCGTTGCCGGCGGGGCTGCCCGTCAGCAGCAGGTCGCCCGGCAGGAGCGGGAGGGTCTGGGATGCCGCGGCGACGAGCGTCCGGACGTCGAAGACGAGCTCGGCGGTCGTGGCGTCCTGCATCACGTCGCCGTTGAGCCGGAGCGTGATCGACAGGTCGCCGGGGTCGACGAAGGTCGCCGGCACCAGGAACGGCCCGGCGGGGAGGAACCCCGGAGCGTTCTTGGAGCGGTACCAGTCGGCTCCGATGTCGCCGACATCGGGCGGGAAGACCCGGTCGCGCGTGGTGATGTCGTTGACGATCGTGTACCCGGCGACGTGGTCGAGAGCGTGCTCGGGGTCGACGCGGAACGCCTCGCGGCCGATCACGACGGCGAGCTCGAGCTCCCAGTCGTGCGTCTGGCTGTAGTCGGGCAGCACGAGCGGCACGTCGTCGCCCACGACGCACTGCGGGAGGCCCAGGAAGATGAACGGACGCCCGCTCGCGGCGCGGGCATCCATGATGCTCTCCGCCTTGGCGCGCACCTCGTCCGGCGACAGGGCCGACTCCCCGCCCTTGGTGAGGCCCGCCATGATGAGCTGCACCACGTGGGTGCGGTAGTTGGCTCCCGCCTGCAGCACCTGCCGGGGCTCGACGGGTGCCGCGAGCACGACGTCGGCGAGCGGCATCCACCCTTCGACAGGCTCGGGGACCGTCGTGGAGCCGGGCTCGGCCAGCGCGTCCAGGCGATCCCAGTCGGCGTGCGCGAGGAAGTCGTTGAGGTCACCCGCGCCGAGGTCGTCGGCCGAGAGCGGCCGGATGCGGTCACCCGCGACGAGGCCCAGACGCACGGAATCGCCGTCGCGGAATCGTGCGAGGGCGAAGGGGGCGGCGAGCCCCTCTGACGTCGTCGTCATGTGTCCTCCGAGTTCGTGGCTGCCAACGTGGTGCGAGGGCGGGGGCGCCTTCACGCAGCGCCCCCACCCTCGAGCCTGTCAGCCCTGGCCGTGCTTGGCGTAGGGGTTGATCAGGGCGTCGCGGATCTCGTCGGGCACGCCCTCCTCCGTCGCCGACGGACCGTCGGCCGGGGGGAACGACTCCGTCATCGACATGGGCATGACGCTGTTGCGGTAGAAGTTGTTCGATCCCTGCGACGGGCGCCAGGTCTGGGCATCCCAGTCCGGCACGTAGTTGCGGTAGCCGCCGGTGTTGAGCTCGATGCGCAGCGTGGAGGGTTCGCGGTAGTAGAGGAAGTTCTGCTCGCCGATGCCGTGGATCGACGGGCCGTACTCGATCGGGTAGCCGTTCTCGCCGAGGATGTCGGCCGCGATGAGCAGCTCCTCTCGCGTGTCGACCCAGAAGGCGTAGTGGTTGACCCGGCCGGCGCGGGTCGAGCCGTCGAGCACGACGCCGAGGTCGTGCGACTTCTCGTTGGTCGTGAGCACGGAGAACACCGAGATCGGCGCCTCGTCGAGGACCGTGCGGGCCATGAAGCGGAACCCGAGCACGTCGACGTACCACTTAACGAAGGCGTCGACGTCGCTCGTGGCGACGGTGACGTGGTCGAGCTGTCGCGGTGCGCCGGCGACCTTGCTGCGGCGCGAAGGGCGGTCGGGGTAGATCGACGCGGCGTCGCCCTCGGTGTCCTTGTGACGGGTGACGTCCCAGTGCAGCGTCAGCGTGTGGCCGAAGGGGCCGGTGAACCGGTAGGCGCGGCCGATCTTGTGCACGTCGACCCACTCGCCCTGGACGCCGGCGGCCTCGATGCGCCTCGCCGCCTCCTCGAGCGCCTCGGGGCTCGAGGTGCGCCACGCCGCGGTGTCGAGCGACGGCTCGTCGCCCGGCAGCACCACGACCGAGTACGCGTAGTAGTCGCCCCAGCAGCGGAGGTACACGGCGCCGTCGACGCGGTCGACGACCGTGAGTCCGACCTGGTTGACGTAGAAGTCGACGGATGCCTCGACATCCGGTGACGTGATCGCCACGTACGACAAGTGCGAGAGCAGCTTGATCATCTTCGATCCCTTTCGGTGAGTCTTCGGGTGTGGTCCCGTCAACAACTTTCGTCGGAGACCGGCATATCAGGGAACGGCATATCGCCTATCTCACGGATCAGCACCGTTTATGAAGTGGATGCCTCGGCCCCGGCGTCCGATGCGCGGCGCCAGATCGCCTCGGCGAGCGCGGAATCGCGCGCGTAGTCGGCCAGATCGGACGGCATCGCACCCGACCGCACCGCTTCTGCGGCACGCCGGAGCGCGATGCGTTCGGCGCTCTCGAACCGCGTCGGCCAGACGCGGCGGAACGCGGCATCCGTCGTCGTGAGGCGGATGTCACCCTCCTCGAGCTCGACCTCCAGACGCGTCTCGCCGAGCGTCGTGGCGCGGATCCTCCCGCACGGCGGAGCGCCCGCCGATGCCCCTGCGACGAGGGAGACGGTGACCCCGCCGCCCGCATCGATAAGGGCCGTGCCCCGACCGTCGGCGAAGGCCGTCGAAAGGAGCGCCGGTGCCCCGGGCGCCAGCTGCCGGACCCACCCGAGCGCATCGCGGAGCGCGGCTCCGAGTTCGGCCGCCGACGCGTGGCACTCAACGACGAGAGCCGAGGCGCTCGGGGCGGCGGCCTGCGCCGCTTCGACGTCGGAGGCGGTGTCGGGTCGGAGGAGCGGCCGCTCGAGAACGACCGGCGCGCCGGCCAGGCGTGCGACGCCCGCGGCCGGAGCGGGAGCCGGCCGGCTGACCACGATCGCCGCGGCCCCTGCCGAGATCGCCAGCGCCGCGTCGTCCCACCAGCGTCCGGCGCCGTCGACGACGACCACCGAGCCGGCCGCGGAGTCGGACGTGAGGGCGGTCACCGGAAGCTCCCCGACCGCGCCGCGGTAACGGGCCGGCGCGGCGGAGACGGGAATGCTCATGCGGAGACCTCCACGAGCCCCGCAGTCGACACGACGGCCGCGGCTTCGTCTGCCAGCCGGAGCGCATAACGCACGTCGTCGAGCAGCTCCTCGTACTCCACCGGCTCGCCGAACTCGACAAGCTCGGCCAGAGCGCGCCATTCGGCGACGTACCCGTCGTCGTGCTCGCGCGCATAGGCCGTGTCGCGGCCGTCGATCGTGCGGACGCGCACCGAGGCGCTGCCGGCGTGCACGAAGGCGGGCGGGAAGTCCACGTCGAGCCGGTCGCGGTCGGTCGTGACGGTGAGGCGCCACAGTGCGTCGGCCCCGTCGGGGAGCATGACGGTCGTGAGCTGCACGGGGATGCCGCTCGCGACGAACCCGACCGCGTAGCCCACGGGCGCGAGAGCCCGCGCGAACACGATCCGCTCGAACCGGGGCGCGAGGTCGCGCACGAGCGGCAGATCGTGGATCGCGAGACCCGTCAGCAGAGCCCGCACGACTCCTGCGGCGACGACGGGATCGGCGAGGTCGGCTCTCGGTCGCGCAGGCGACGGTTCGAACGCCTCCGTGACGACGTCGTGATACCGGCTGTTCGGTGGCAGGGCGAGAGTCACCGAGATCGATACGACGGGCCCTCCGGACACGGTGAGGTGATGACGCGCCCGCCCCCACGCTGGGTCGTAGTAGTGGTTGGTTCCCACGACGAGCGGGATGCCCGCTCGACGGCAGGCCTCGATCACCTTCTCCGCGTCGGCGACCGTCGTCGCGAGGGGCTTCTCGCAGAGGATCGCGCGCTTGCCTGCCGCGACGCTCGCGAGGATCTGGGCAGCGTGGTCGCCAGGAGGACTGCAGATGGCGACGACCTCGACGGCCGGATCGGCGAGCAGTTCCGCCGTACCGCTCGACGCCCGGGCATCGGCGCGGGCCGCCAGGGTCGCCGCGCGTCCGCTCCCCGCGTCGGAGACGTGGACGACACGGAACCGGTCGGCCAGGCGCGCAATGGTCGGCAGGTGCAGGGCCGCGACGCCTGGCCCCGCTCCGATCACGCCGACTCCATGAGGCATCATCGCCCTCCCTCGCTTATGCGAGAAGACTACATAAGTTTCCCTCGATGCGACGATAGATGCTCTCAAATGGACTCATCCACCCCGAGCTTGTGTCAGAATCTGCTATGGCCAAGGAGTCCACACTGCGCTTCGGCGCGCAGACCGACGAAGTGACGAGCCTGCTGCGCATCGTGAACATGGTGCGCACGCACGAGGCATCCACCCGGCCCGAGATCGGGCGTGTGACAGGCCTCGGGCGCGGGGTCGTGACGCAGCGCGTCGATCAGGCCATCGATATGGGGTTCCTCGAAGACGGGGAGTTCGGTCCCTCCTCGGGCGGCCGCGCGCCGCGCACTCTGCGCTTCCGCAGCGATCAGGGTCGCATCGTCGTGTGCGCGCTCGGGGCCCTTCACATCCACGTGGGGGTCGCGCTCCTCGAGGGCGACATCATCGACGAGACGCACCGCGCGTGGGACGTCTCCCGGGGGCCGGCAGAGACCCTCGACACCGCCATGTCGATGCTCGACGAACTGCTCGCCCGTACGCCCGATGTGCCCATCTGGGGCGTGGCCGTGGGCGTTCCCGGCCCCGTCGACTTCCTCACGGGCCGACCGGTGGCACCGCCCATCATGCCGGGATGGAACGGGTTCGACGTGCGTCGCAAGTTCGAGCAGCGCTACGACGCGCCGGTGTGGGTCGACAACGATGTGAACCTCCTCGCACTCAACGAGCGGGCGCGCCGTCGGGACGAGCACGCCGATCTCATCTACTGCAAGATCGGCACGGGCATCGGCGCCGGGCTGCTCTCGCAGGGACGCCTCCATCGGGGGGCGAACGGGGCCGCAGGCGACATCGGCCACGTGCGCGTGCGCGACTCCGACGTGCCGTGCCGCTGCGGGAAGGTCGGATGCCTCGAGGCGGTCGCGGGCGGCTGGGCCCTCGTCCGCGACGCCGAGCAGGCGATCGCCGACGGCGCGACGGGGTACCTCGCGCGCGCGGCACAGACCGGCGAGGCCATCACGCCGGAGCGGATCTCGATGGCCGCCGAAGACGGAGACGCCGTCGCGATCGCCCTCGTTCAGCGGTCGGCTCGCGTGATGGGCGAGTCCATCGCGGCCCTCGTCAACATGTTCAACCCCAGCACGATCGTGGTGGGCGGGGCCGTTCCGGCGGCGGGCGAGATCTTCCTGGCCGAGGTGCGCCATCGGGTCTACGAGCTTTCGCTGCCGCTCGCGACCCGCGACCTCACCATCGCGCAGTCGGTTAACGACGTGCGCGAGCCCCTGCGCGGCGGAGCCGAGATGGTGCGCGAGCAGCTCTTCGACGCGACGTTCCCGCGGTGGTTCGCCGACGGGCGGCCGACGGTGCAGGGAATCTTCTCGGTCGCGGCGTGAAACACTTCTTCCGAAAATAGACAAAAGCAGGTAGATTCCTGTCTCAAGTCCGAGACACGAGGAAGTGACCCATGCCCGCACCCGTTCCCGCGCCCGCCGAGTAGGGCGCCATGTCGCTGCCCGTCCTGCTCCCCGACGCCCTCCGCTCGACCGAGTCCGGATTCGCCCTGCGGGTGAGCCTGCCGTGGATCCGCTCCCTTCCCCTCGCGAGCGTCGCCGATCTCGGCGTGGTCATCGACGGCGAGCCCGTCGATGTCGTCGTCGCGCTCGAACGGCATCGGGTCGCACCGTCCGCCCTCGTGTTCGAGTCCGGGTGGTGGTTCGTGCAGAACCGGCTCGTCCTCGAAGGGCGACGGATGCTGCGCCCCGGGCTGCGAGACGTCTCGGTGTCGTTCACGCTGGCCGTGCCGTATCTGCAGGCCGGTCCCGCGGGCCCGCTGACCCTGCCGTTCCGCGCCGACGCGGCGCTCGCGCTGGACGCGTCGGCCGAGGCATCCGGCTCCGCTCCCTCCGGGACGTGGTCTCGGCATCGGATCCTGACACCGGATCCGGATGCCTCGGCGGCGTTGATCCGAGACGAGCGCGTCGATCCGCGACCGGCGATCGGCGAGGCCGGCTGGGATCTCGGCGCGAGCGCGTTCAACTGGACGCGCGAGGTCATCCGCGCCGAGCGGCCGGCGACGGACATCGCCGTCGGCATCGTCGGAAGCGGCATCGCCTCGACCATCGAGGTCGAGCCGGGCCAGCTCTGGCGCTCCTTCCCGCAGCCGTCCGACGCGGAGATCGACGCTCTGGCCGCGCGTCTCGCGGGCGCCGGCGGGCGCGTGAGCGTCGTGGGCGGCAGCCTCGACGACTGGGCGCTGCCCGTGCGTCGCCGCTCGCTCGAGGAGCGGGCGGCGTTCCTGGAGCCGCAGCTGCGCGCCGCCGCCCGGCTGGGCGCCCGGGGTGTGCGGGTGCCGTTCGGGCAGGCAGGAGGCGAGCTGCTGCGCCGACTCCAGCCGGTCCTCGCCAAGCTCGACGTCGTGCTCTACGAGGAGATCCAAGGTCAGCAGAGTCTCGATGTGCCGGGGAACGCCGAGAATCTCGAGCTGCTCGCGTCGCTCGACGATCCGCGGATCCGTGTGCTCATCGACATCAGCATGCTCATGCCCGCGCTTCCCCCGAGCTACCTCGAGGAGCTGCGCGCCGGAGGTGTCGGCGACGCGCTGCTGGACCGGCTCGAGGACGACTGGCGCTCACCGCAGACGCACGCGGCCGTCCTCGCCGCGCTGCGCGGCGGCGAGGTGCCCCCCGCCGTGCACACGCTCTTCATGAATCTGCTCGTGCGCTTCGGCCGCTCGTCGGTCGCCGACCTCGAGCCCCTGCTCCCGCTCACCGCCGGCGTACACCTGAAGTTCTGGGACCTGGATGACGCGGACCGCCGCGTGTCGCGCCCCATCGCCGACATCGGCGCGGCCCTGGTGCGCAGCGGCTTCCGCGGCACGCTGACCAGCGAGTGGGGCGGCAACGAGTGGCTCGGGGACGACCCCGCCGCGATGACCCGCGCGCACCTCGCGCTCGCGCGCAGGGCTCTCGCGGAGGCGTCCGTTCCCTCCGCGCACTGAGCCGGGCGTCGCCCGAGGGCGCGGAGCGCCTAGCTGTCGGTCGGGGTCCAGGCGCTGCCGTCTTCCGAGCTGCGCTCGACCGCGGCGAGCACGCGCTGGATGTGCAGGCCGTCCTCGAACGAGGGCTCGGGCTGGGTCCCGTCGGCGATGGCGGTGACGAAGTCGGCCACCTGGTGACTGAAGCCGTGCTCGTACCCGAGCATGTGCCCCGTCGGCCACCACGGCGCGAGGTAGGGATGGTCGTGCTCGGTCACGAGGATCCGCCGGAAGCCGAGCTCGGTGCCGGGGGCGGTCGCGTCGTAGAAGCCCAGCTCGTTCATGCTCTCGAGATCGAACGACAGCGCGCCGAGCGAGCCGGCGATCTCGATGCGCAGCGCGTTCTTGCGGCCGGTGCGGAACCGGGTCGCCTCGAACGACGCGAGCGCGCCCGAGGAGAGCCGCCCCGTGAAGAGCGCCAGGTCGTCGACCGTCACCTGGCCGCGTTCCTGGAGCGCGGTGCCCGAGAGACCGACGCCCTCGCCGAGAAGCGGGCGCTCCGTGACGATCGTCTCGAGGATGCCCGAGACGGTCTCGACGCGCTGCCCCGTGATGTACTCGGCGAGATCGATCGCGTGGGCGCCGATGTCGCCGAGCGCACCCGAGCCGGCACGGTCCTTCTGCAGGCGCCACGTCAGCGGCGCCTCGGCGTCCATGAGCCAGTCCTGCAGATACTCCGCCCGCACCTGCCGGATCTCGCCGATGCGCCCCGCCGCGACGAGGTCGCGCGCGAAAGTCGCGGCGGGCACGCGCCGGTACGTGAAGCCGACCATCGACCGGACTCCCCGCGCGGCCGCACGGGACGCGGCATCCGTCATCGCCTGCGCCTCGGCCACCGTGTTCGCCAGCGGCTTCTCGCACAGGACGTGCTTGCCGGCCTCGAGGGACGCGATCGCGATCTCGGCGTGGGTGTCGCCCGGGGTGACGATGTCGACGACGTCGATGTCGTCCCGCGCGATGACCTCCCGCCAGTCGGTCGCGCTCTCACGCCACCCCCACTTGCCGGCGGCCGCCGCGACGGCCGCGGCGTCGCGCCCGACGACGACGTCCATCGACGGCGCCAGCGGCAGATCGAAGAAGCGCGGTGCGACCCTCCAGCCCTGGGAGTGCGCGGCGCCCATGAAGCCGTAGCCGATCATGGCCACGCGAAGAGGTTCCTGAGCTTGTCGAAGGGGGGTCACGACTCATCCTCTCTGGGGTCGACCGAGGGCGCCCGCCGTCATCGACGGACGCCCGAGGTCTGGTCTCTGCTTACTGGAACGACAGATCGATGTATTGGTCGACGTTGTCCTTCGTGACGACGGGAGCGTCGAGCACGATCCGGTTCGGGATGCTGGGAGTGACGAGGTCGCCCATCGTCTTCGACTGGGCGATGAGACGCGCGAGCGCGACGCCGTCGGCCGCCTGCGTCGACGGGTAGATGACCGTCGCCTTCAGCACGCTGTCGTCGGCTTCGATCGCCTCCATGGCGCTGCGGCTTCCCGCGCCGCCCATCATGAAGAACTCGTCGCGACCGGCTGCCTCGATGGCGGCCAGCACGCCGATGCCCTGGTCGTCGTCGTGGTTCCAGATGGCGTCGATCTGGGGGTTCGCGGCCAGCAGCTGGGATGCTGCGGCCTCCCCGCCCGCGACCGTAAAGTCCGCGGCGACACGGGCGTCGACCTTCAGTCCGCAGTCGTCGAGCGCGTCGGCGAAGCCCTGCGAGCGGTCCTGCGTCAGCGGCAGCGAGTCGATGCCGGCGATCTCGGCGACGAAGCCTTCGCCGCCGAGCTGCTCGCAGATGTACGTTCCAGCGCTGACGCCCATGCCGTAGTTGTCGCCGAGGATCGTCGAGCGTGCGGCGAAGGGGCTCGAGAACTCGCGGTCCACGTTGATGACGGGGACGCCCGCCTCCATCGCGGCGATGGCGGCCTCGGTGAGAGCGGCGCCGTCGGTCGGAAGGAGAACGATGGCGTCGACGCCGTCGTTGACGAACGTCTCGACCGCGGCGATCTGGGCGATGGGATCGTTCGTCCCCTCGGCGACGCGCAGCTCCACATCATCGAAGCTGTCGGCGGCCGCCTGGGCACCCGAGTTGATGGCACCGAGCCAGCCGTGGTCGGCGGCGGGGCCCGAGAAGCCGATGACGACGGTGTCGCCCGACTCCGCGTTCTCCTCGGTCGTCGTTCCCTGGTCGACGACGCTGTCCTCGTCGGCGCCCGTCCCGGTGCAGCCGGCGAGCAGACCGATGGCGGCGACGACCGCCGTGCCGGTCAGCACGAGCCGCGTGCGCGCCTTCAGGTGTGAGCGCATTCTTTCCTCCTTGAAATGTGATGCAGGTCGGCAGCGCTCGGGTGAATCCGTCGAAGAACGGGCTACGGACCGATCCGTCCACGCTGACGGGCCTCAAGGTAGCAGACCGCTGTCGTCAGCGACAGCTTTTGTATTAGTTGCGGCAGAAGCGCTTTCCTCGCGGTCCGCGTAAAGTCAACGGGCAGCCGGGGCTCGACGCATACCCAGCAGCATCGACGGAGCGGAGGGCTCATGTTATGTTCATGCCGTGATCAAAGATGACCATGGTGCGGCGTTGCTGCGCGTCCAGGGCGTGACCAAGTCGTTCGCGGGCGTGAAGGCGCTGCGGGGCGTGGATCTCGATGTGGCGCCCGGCGAGGTGCACTGCATCCTCGGACAGAACGGCGCCGGCAAGTCCACCCTCATCAAGACCCTGGCGGGCGTTCATCGTCCCGACGAGGGGGTCATCTCATGGCAGGGCGAGCAGGTGGAGATCCCGAACCCGGAGTCGGCGATCGAGCTCGGCATCGCGACGATGTACCAGGAGCTCGACGTCGTCGACGGCCTGACGATCGCCGAGAACATCTTCCTCGGCCACGAGCTGTCACGGGGCGGTTTCACGAGGAGATCCGAGGCGGCGAAGCAGACCAAGGAGCTGCTGCGGCGGCTGGGGCACGGAGGCCTTTCGCCTCACACCGAGGTCGGCTCGCTCAGTGCGGCGAACAAGCAGATCGTGAGCATGGCGCGCGCGCTGTCGCACGACATCAAGCTCATCATCATGGACGAGCCCTCGGCCGTGCTCGACACCGAGGAGGTCAAGAACCTCTTCCACGTCGTGAAGGAATTGACGGCGGAGGGCATCGCGGTCGTCTACATCACGCATCGCCTCGAGGAGATCCGGCAGATCGGCGACCGGATCACGGTGCTCAAGGACGGTCGTTCGATGGCCAGCGGACTTCCGGTCGCCGGGACGCCGACGCCCGAGCTGATCCGGCTCATGACGGGCCGCGAGGTCGCCAACGTCTTCCCGCCCGCCGCGCCCGTCGCCGCCGACGCACCGGTCGTTCTCGAGGTGGCCGATCTCGGCCTCGCCGGCGTGTTCGCCGACGTCTCGTTCTCGGTGCGCGCGGGCGAGATCGTCGGTCTCGCGGGGCTCGTCGGATCGGGCCGCTCCGAGATCCTCGAAACGGTCTATGGAGCGCGCAGGTCGACGGCGGGATCGGTCGCGGTGGGCGGCAGGACGCTCCCGCGGGGATCGGTGGTCGCGGCGGTCGACGCGGGCATCGGCCTGTCGCCCGAGGAGCGCAAGAGTCAGGGACTCGTGCTCGACGAGCCCGTCTACTTCAACGTCACCCTCGCCTCGATGCGAAGGTTCGCCAAGGGGGGGTTCCTCGATGAGCGGGGCGCGCGGGCCGCAGCCAGGGCGCAGATCGAGTCGCTCGAACTCCGCCCGGCCGACCCCGACCGTCCCACGATCACGCTGTCCGGCGGGAACCAGCAGAAGATCCTGCTCGCGCGATGGCTCGTGCACGGCACCAAGGTGCTGCTGCTGGACGAGCCCACGCGAGGCGTCGATGTCGGCGCGCGTGCCGAGATCTACGCGCTCATCCGCGAACTGGCCGCCGCCGGCAACGCCATCGTGGTCGTCTCCAGCGAGATCGAGGAGGTGCTCGGCCTCGCCGACACGGTCCTCGTCATCGCCGACGGCCGCATCCTCCAGACGCTCCCCGCCGCCCAGATCGATGAGCACGGCGTGCTCGATCTCGTCATGAAAGGAACCGCCGCGTGAGCGAGCAGACAACGCAGGGAACAGCCGGCGTCCCCACCGCCAGCGAGGCACCGCCGCCCGCGGGCGCACCGGATACCGAGCGCGCCTCGGGGCTCCGCCGCTTCCTGTCGGGATCGATCGGCCGCAACCTCGGCCTCGTCGTCGCGTTGCTGCTTCTCGTCATCGTCGGTGCGATCACCGCGCCCGACACCTTCCTGAGCGTGAGCAACACGCTCACGATCCTGCGGCAGGCGTCGATCCTCGGCGTCGTCGCGATCGGCATGACCCTCGTGATCACCGCGGGCGGCATCGACCTCTCGGTCGGGTCGGTCGCCGGGCTCGCATCCGTCGTCGCGGCCCTCGCCGTGATCCAGGATCTCGCCGACCAGCTCCACTGGGCTGTCATGATCGTGATCGCACTGCTCGTGGGCGTCGCGGCGGGGCTCATCAACGGCATCGTGATCGCCTACGGCAAGGTCGTCGCCTTCATGGCGACGCTCGCCATGCTGATCGCCGCCCGCGGGCTCGCCGAGGTGCTGGCCGAGCGGCGCACGCTGCAGGTCGGGGACCGCAGCTTCATCGAGTTCATGAACCTCGACATCATCGGGGTCGACATGCTCATCTGGATCTTCGCGATCGTCGCCGCGATCGGATGGGTGGTGCTCAACCGCACCACCTTCGGCCGCCGCACCGTGGCGATCGGAGGCAACCGCGAAGCGGCACGCCTGGCGGGCATCAACGTCAGGCGGCACACGATGTGGCTCTACGCGATCTCCGGACTCTGCGCGGGCATCGCGGGGATCATGTTCCTCGGCCGCACGACCGCCGGCACGTCGACCCACGGCACGCTCCTGGAGCTCGATGCGATCGCTGCCGTGGTCGTCGGCGGGACCCTGCTCGTGGGCGGTCGCGGCACGATCACGGGGACCGTCTTCGGCGTCCTCATCTTCACGACGCTGACCAACGTGTTCGTGCAGAACAACCTGAACTCGTCGATCCAGGCGGTCGTCAAGGGCGTCATCATCGTCGTCGCGGTGCTTCTGCAGCAGCGGTTCGCCAGGCCGACGGGTCGGGCGACGTGACGCGTCCGTCGAGGCCGGGGTCCGGCATCCATTCATGCACACGTGTGACGGGTTCTCGCCCGCGCGGCGCCGCGAGGTGACCGAGCAGTGGTCACCCTCTCCCCCGAGTCGGCCGCCGGAAGCGGAGCGATGGAACTGTTCCAGCTGCTGCGGGATGGCACGCCCCGCACTCGCGCGCAGCTGGCGAAGTCGACCGGCTTAGCCCGGTCGACCATAGCGGCGCGCGTCGACGAGCTCATGCGCATGGGGCTCATCATGCCGGTGGCCGAAGCCGCGTCGACGGGCGGGCGACCGCCTTCGCAGTTCGCTCTCAACCCGAGCGCGCGGGTCGTGCTCGCCGCCGACATCGGGGCGTCGCACACGACGGTCGCGGTCATGGACCTCACGGGCGCCATCCTCGGCAAGCGCAGCGAGGAGCTCCCGGTGGCGGAAGGCCCGGTGCCCGTGCTCACGCGGATGCTCGATGCGGCGACGGGGCTCCTCGACGAGCTGGGCCGCGACATCCGCTCGCTCGTCGGAATCGGGATCGGCGTGCCGGGGCCGGTCGAGCACTCGACGGGACGGCCCGTCAATCCCCCGATCATGCCCGGGTGGGACCGCTTCGACGTGCCGGGATGGGTGCAGCAGCACCTGGAGGTGCCCGTGCTCGTCGACAACGACGTCAACATCATGGCCCTCGGCGAGCGCGCGACGGCGTGGCCCGCCACGACGCATCTCATGTTCGTCAAGGTCGCCACGGGCATCGGCGCGGGCGTCATCTCCGGCGGCGAGCTGCAGCGCGGAGCCCAGGGAGTCGCCGGCGACATCGGGCACGTGCAGGTAGCGCGAGGGTCCGACGTGCCGTGCCACTGCGGGAATCGCGGATGCCTCGAAGCCCTCGCCTCCGGCCCCGCGATCGCCCGGACGCTCCGCGCGCAGGGCGTCGCCGCCGACAGCGCCAAGGACGTCATCGCGCTCGTCAAGGGAGGGAACCTCGATGCGATCCAGGCGGTGCGGCAGGCCGGACGCGACATCGGCGAGGTTCTCACGGCATGCGTGAGCCTCATGAACCCCTCCGTGATCGCGCTCGGAGGATCGATGGCTCGTGTCGGCGAGCATCTCATCGCCGGCGTGCGCGAGGTCGTGTACACCCGGTCGATGCCGCTTGCGACCGAGCACCTCGCGATCGTGCAGTCCGCCGCCGCCGAGAACGCCGCTGTCATCGGGGCCGGCATGCTGGCGATCGACCACGCGCTGTCGCCCGACGCTTTCCACTCCCTCGCCGGCTGACCCCGTCGCCAGGCGAGGGGATCCCGCGGGACGAGGAGGATCGGCGGTACTGAGCGCTCGTTTCGCGAGATCCCCTCGCTTCGTGGTCGGCCGGATGAGGCTCCGGATGCCCCGGCCCGGCGGTCAGCGTGGCTCGAGGCCGGCCGCGCGGTAGATGTCGTCGACGATGCGCATCGTGCCGACGCCGCGCTCGGCGTCGAGGATGCTCGGGGAGCCGTCCTTCAGGACGGCGACGAGGTGCTCCAGCTGGCGCGCGTAGCTGTTCTCGCCCTCGGCAGCCTTCTCCTCCACGAGGACCTCGTCCCCCTCCGTGACCCGCAGCGTCGCTCCCCATTGGGGCACGATGACGCTCGTGGCCTCGAGGCGGGCACGCGTCCCGTCGACCCGCAGTGACATAGCGCCCTCGTCGTCGCCGATGAAGGATGCCCGCACGTGCGCGGGCGCTCCCGAGGGCAGGCGCAGCACGGCATCCGTCCGCAGATCGATCCTGGGATCGGCGTCGTAGCGCGCGGCGGTCGCCGACTCGACGACGGGCTCGCCCCATGCGGCCCGCAGAAGGTCGACCGCGTAGCATCCGACATCCATCACCGCTCCGCCCCCCAGGTCGCCGTCGAGTCGGATGTTCCCGGGCTTCACGACGAAGTGCGGGATGCTGAAGTCGATGTCCACGCGCCGGACGTCGCCGAGCACGCCCGAGGAGATCACCTCGATCAGTCGCTGCGTGAAGCCGTGCAGCCGGTAGTGGAAGCCGACGAACGCCCGGCGTCGCGTCGCCTCAGCGGCATCGGCGATGGCCGCCGCCGTCGTGCCGTTGACCGACAGGGGCTTCTCGCACAGGACATGCTTGCCCGCCTCGAGTGCGCGCACGCCCCACTCGGCGTGCGTGATCGGTGGCAGCGCGAGGTAGACCAGATCGATGTCGGGGTCGGACAGGATCGCCTGGTAGTCGCCGTGCTTCGGCAGATCGACCCGCTCGGCGAAGGCATGCGCACGTCCGGGGTCACGAGCGCCGATCGCGACGACGCGGACGCCCTCGACCTCGCGCGACGGCTCCACCATCGCGCGCTCTGCGATACCGCCGGCACCCAGGATGCCGATCCTCAACTCGGACATGGTCATCCCTCCCGGTTGTAGTACGGCCAAGGCAGGAAGCGCCGCTCGCCGCGGCGGTCGGGGCCCTCGAGCGTCACCTCGCCCGTGGCGGCCCACTCGACGCCGCGCGGGAACATCCGGATGAACTCGATGCGCCGGAACGTGTCGATGTCGTGACCGATCGTGATGGTGAACGACCGCCCTTCGCCGTACTCGTTGATCCACGCGATGGGCTGGTCGGTGTTCATGCCGTTGAGCTCGGCGATGCCGCCCTCGGGGATCTCCACCGGGTAGTGCGACATCGGCCACATGGGCGCCTTCTCGTAGGCCTCGAGGTCGTCGAACGTCGTGAGCAGGACGTGCGCGCCCTGGTAGAGGTCGACGCCCGTCAGGATGTCGTCGCCGGTCACGGTCCAGCGGGCGCTGATCCCTTCGGTGATGGGATGCCGCGGCTCCACCGTGTCGAGCTGCGCCTCGCCCCACGGCCGCGGGCGGAGGCCGGTCTCGTAGGCGCTGAGCTTCGCGCCGCGCATGACGTTGTACTCCTCGGGATAGCCCCAACGGTCCTCCTGGGCCGCCGACCCGTGGAACCACACGATGCCCCTGCCGTGGTCGTGCACGAACCGCAGGATCGCGGCATCCGTCTCCGCTCCGAAGCCGACGGCCTTCTCGAAGAACCCGTCCCGTCCCTCGAACACGACGATCAGCACGTCGTACTTGTCGGTGATCTCGGCGCCCAGGCCCCGCGGGTCCTCGATGACCCGGACCTTGAAGCGTCCGGTGTCTTCCAGCAGCGTCGTGATCCATTGGTTGTGCAGGCGGAAGCTGCGGTGCTCGTTGTCGTGCTCGCGGGTCATGTGCCCGGAGAGGATCAGCGCGTTCAGGACGTCGGTCATCGTGTTCCTTCGGTTCGGTGTCCGGGCGCGCCGAACGCCGGCCCCGTCGGGCCGGTGTCGCGCGTGCGAGCGTCAGTCGGTCTTGGTCGAGAACGCAGCGTCGAAGGCCGCGGCAGGCGGGGTGATCGCGTTGAGCTTGCGGACGAAGGCGAGAGCCTCGGGCGCGCCGTCGAGGCGGTCCATGCCGGCGTCCTCCCACTCGACCGAGGTCGGGCCGTCGTAGCCGATCGCGTTCAGCGCGCGGAACAGCGGCTCCCACGGCACGGCGCCGTGGCCGGTCGAGACGAACGTCCATCCGCGACGGGGGTTGGCCCACGGCAGGTGCGAGCCGAGCACGCCGTTTCGTCCGTCCAGGTTGGTGATCGACTCCTTCACGTGCACGTGGAAGATGTGGTCGGCGAAGTCGAGCACGAACGCGACCGGGTCCAGCTGCTGCCACATGAAGTGCGAGGGGTCGAAGTTGAGGCCGAACGAGGCACGGTGCCCGATCGCCTCGAGCATGCGCTTGGCGGTCCAGTAGTCGTAGGCGATCTCGGACGGATGCACCTCGAGCCCGAAGCGCACGCCCTCCTCCTCGAAGACGTCGAGGATCGGGTTCCAGCGGTCCGCGAAGTCCTGGTATCCGGCGTCGATCCACTCGTCGGAGGCCGGCGGGAACATCGCGACCGCCTTCCAGATCGACGAGCCCGTGAAGCCGTTGACCGTCTTCACACCGAGCTTCGCGGCGAAGCGCGCGGTGTTCTTCATGTCCTCGGCCGCGCGCTGCCGCACACCCTCCGCCTCGCCGTCGCCCCACACGCGGGCGGGGAGGATGTCCCTGTGGCGGACGTCGATCGGGTCGTCGCACACGGCCTGACCCGTGAGGTGGTTGGAGATCGCCCAGACCTTGAGGCCGTTGCGCTCGAGGATGTCGCGGCGGGATTGCACGTAGGCCTCGTCGTCCCATCGCGACACGTCGATGTGGTCGCCCCAGCAGGCGATCTCGAGGCCGTCGTAGCCCCACTCGCCGGCGAGGCGTGCAACCTCCTCGAAGGGCAGGTCGGCCCACTGGCCCGTGAAGAGGGTGATCGGACGAGGCATCGCAGCTCCTTTGCTTTGTTGTGATCTCAAACCTATCCGGTGACGGGAGTGCGCTCAGCGTGTCGGCGAGGAGATTCCTGCGGCGACGCGCACCCAGGCTGCATCCCGGGCGGAGCTGTCTTCGACGGCGGCGAGCACGCGCTGCACCGACAGGCCCTCCTCGAAGGAGGGATGAGGATCGGTGCCCTCGGCGATCGCCGTCACGAGATCGACGACCTGGTGGCTGAACCCGTGCTCGTAGCCGAGCATGTGCCCGGCGGGCCACCACGCGGAGACATACGGATGCTGCGCCTCGGTCACGAGGATGCGCGTGAAGCCCTGCGTCGCCTCCGGTGCCGTGCGGTCGTAGAACCACAGCGAATTGAGGTCTTCGAGATCGAAGCGCAGAGCGCCTTTGTCCCCCGAGACCTCGATCGACAGGTCGTTCTTGCGGCCGGTCGCGAAGCGGGATGCCTCGAACGAGACGAGGGCGCCGGACTCGAGCCGTCCCGTGAAGATCGCGATGTCGTCGACCGTGACCTCGCCGTAGCCCTCGGCCGCCGTTCCGCCCTTCGACAGGCTCAGGGACCGGTTCTCGCCCGACCCCTGGAGGGGGCGCTGCGTGACGATCGTGTCGACGACGCCCGACACGGCATCCACCGACAGACCCGTCACGAACTGCGTCATGTCGATGATGTGCGCGCCGATGTCACCCAGCGCCCCGGAGCCCGCGTGCTCCTTCTGCAGCCGCCACGCGAGCGGCATCTCCGGGTCGACGAGCCAGTCCTGGCGGTAGGCCGCTCGGACCTGCGCGATCCTGCCGACGGCGCCCTGCGCGATGAGGTCGCGGAGGAACGTGACGGCCGGGACGCGACGATATGTGAAGCCGACCATCGACCGGACGCCTCGGCTCGCGGCGCGGGACGCGGCATCCGCCATCGCCTCCGCCTCGGCGACCGTGTTCGCGAGCGGCTTCTCGCACAGCACGTGCTTGCCCGCCTCGAGGGCCGCGATCGCGATCTCGGCATGCGAGTCGCCGGGCGTCACGATGTCGACGATGTCGATGTCGTCGCGCGCGACGACCTCGCGCCAGTCGGTGGCCGACTCCTGCCACCCCCACTTGGCGGCAGCCTCGGCCACCGCCTCGGCGTTGCGGCCGACGACGACGGCCATCTCGACGTCGTCGGGCAGGGCGAACATCCGCGGCGCCTGACGCCAGCCCACCGAGTGGGCGGCGCCCATGAACCCGTAGCCGATCATGGCGACGCGGAGGGTCATGCGAGCACGACCTCTCGCTCGACGGGGACGCGGTTGGTGACGTAGCGGCCGGGACCGCCGTCGACCCCGGGCGCGATCTGCATGTAGAGGAGGCGCATCGTGAGGACGACCTCGACCGTGAGCTTCTCACCGGGCTCGGGCGTGCGACCGAGGTCGATCACGACATCCGGCTTGTCGGCGACGAACCACAGCGTCTCCGACTGCTCCGGCAGCTCCTCGATGCGGTAGCTCTTGCCCTGCAGCTCGAACCGCAGCGAGTCCTTCGGGATCTCGACGCCGTTGACGGATGCGGCGACATCGTCGACCGCCGAGAGCCACAGGCTCCGGTACCACGGCAGCTGCAGCGAGACGGCGACGCCGTTCTCGGTGCGCCGGACGTCCTTGTCGGCGAAGAGGGAGTCGTGCGTTGCCATGATCGTTCCTCAGGCGTAGGTGTCGGTGAAGGTCTCGTGCGGCACCGGCGGGGCCGGCTCGAGCTTCTGCACCGTCTCGGGGCTGTACGGGTGGTTGGTCGAGGGGACCGGCTCGTCGGCCGGCGGCATGAAGACGGGCTTGCCGTCGTCGCCGAAGTACATCAGGTCGAGGTCGAAGGCGCCCTGGTTCTTCAGGCCGAAGCTGACCCAGTTCTCCTCGAAGGGAGCACGGGCGAGCTCGTAGCAGCGGAACTTCCAGAACTTCCACTCACCGTCCTGCTTGAGGAAGTCGATGGCGTACTTGCACCACACCCAGTGGGCCCAGACCTTCTTGCCGAGGACCTCCTGCGGCGAGTACATGTCGGGGAAGGCCTCGGCGACCTTCGGGTCGGTGAGGCCGGACTCCGTACCGGCCATCATCCACACGCCCTTGGCGGTCTTCCCGTCGGCCGCGACCTCGATGACGGGCGTCGTCGTCGCGTGGAGGATGAGCTTGCCCTCGGGGTGCGGGCGACCGCGGTGGTAGTCGGTGACGCTCTTCCACGTCGTGTACTGACCGGCGTTCGTGTAGCGCGCCCGGATGCCCTCCGTGCCCTCCCGGACCCACAGCGGGATGATCTGCTCGTCCTCGAAGGCGTTGTGCAGGTACATGTAGCGGTTGAACAGATTCTCGACCTGACCGCGGTCCTCGGCGCGCTGCGCGAGGCGCTGCGCCGCCGCGACCTGCTCGCGGAGGTCGGCCAGCTCGGCGGCGAGCTCCGCGACAGAGCGGTCGGTCACCCCGGTCGTCGAGCTCGTCGAGACGTCAGACATTCGCGGTCTCCTTCGACTGCTCGGCAACGGTGTCTTCGATGGCTCTGCGCATGAGCGCGTGCTGCTTCTTCACCAGTTCGATCGGGTCGGCCTCGCCGAGGTCTTGGAAGGCGTGACCCTCCCACTCGCTGGAGAGGTACCCCTGATAGCCCCCCACGACGAACTGCCTGACGATGCGCGGGATGTCCATCGCCGGCTCTTCGCCGTCGGCGCCGATGTCGTAGAACTTCGCGTGCACGTGGAAGATCTGCGGCATGATGTCGAGCCACTCCTCCGGCGGGACGAGCCCGTGCATGTTGAACGCGAGCCGCGTGAACGGCCCGAACGTCAGCGGGTCGACGCCCTCGCTCACCAGGTAGTCCTCGAAGGTCTGGTTGCGCACGTGCATGGGCGTCGGCTCGTGCCAGATCTCGTCCATGACGGCGAAGTGCTTCTCGTCCATGCCCATCTTGCCGAGCTGCGCGAGCAGCGTCGGGGAGAGGCTGTGCATCGTCGACGAGAAGTCGGCGGTGAAGCCGAGGCGCTCGGACTGGAGCTCGTCGTACATCTCGCGCATCTGCAGCACCTGCGGGTTGTTCGGTCCCGACGGCGCATGGATCTCATAGCCGAGGTACTGGTCGTACTTCTCCGCGAGCGGCAGAAGACCGCGCAGCAGCTCCTTGCCGTGCGAGCGGATGACGACCCTCTTGAACCCGAGGGTGTGGGCCGTCTCGAGCTGGCGCGCGAGGAAGTCGTGCTCCTCGTCGGGCGTCATGTCCCGGTCCTTGCGTCGCCCCATGTCGAGGTTGGTGCCTACCGCGCTCGCTTCGAGGCCGTACTTCTCGAGCGCGTCGAACCAGAGCTTCACGAACGCCTGGTCGACGTCGGGGTATGTCCGCAGGAGCTGCGCGATGTTGAACTCGACGCCCGGGCCGATGCCCTCTTCCGCGACGGCGGCGATGAGGGTCTCGGGCGTGTAGAGGCCCGCGGCGAACTCGCTCGTCATGGAGTAGAGGGTCGTTCCGAGCTTGATGCCGGTGCCGGCGATGCCGTCCGAAGCGCCGTCCTGAGCTCGTCGAAGGGTCATGCGTTCGCTCCTGTCGTGGTCGGCAGCCACTGTGCGAGCTGCGTGCGCGCCGCCGCGGCATCCGTCGTCATCTGCGAGCCGGCCGCCTCGGCGGCCGAGCGCTGCACGGCCTGCTCGTCGCGGATGATGTCGAACGGCGACTGCCAGTAGTTCCAGTGCCAGCCCTCGTACTCGCTCGAGATCGCGCCGTTGTAGCCGTTCTCGACGAGCAGGCGGACGAGATCGCGCACCGGAACCGACGGCTCCTCGTGCTGGTCGTCGATGCCGAAGAACTTGCCGTGGACGTGCGTGATCCACGGGAAGATCTCGAGCCAGTCGTCCACCCGCGCCGGGCCGAACAGGCCCGTGGCGTTGATGCCCATGTCGATCCCGAGGTCCGGGCGACCGTGCTCGGCGGCGAGGCCGATGAAGCGACCGAAGCGCCGGCCGTGGTCGGCCTGGTCGGCGGGCGGGCCCTGCTGGTAGAACTCGTCCCAGAGACCGGTGACGGCGGCGAGCAGCTCGTCCGACGCGCCCCGGCGGCGGTACGCCTCGAGGAGCGAGGGCGCGAAGCCCGAGACGGTCGCGCCCCAGTCCATCGTGAATCCGAGGAAGGGCGAGCCGACCTTCTCGTAGCGGTCGCGGAGCGCCAGGATGCGCGGATGCGACGCGTACTGGTCGGCGTGCACCTCGAGCGCGAGCGTGACCCCGTACTCCTCGGCGATCGGCGCGAGCGCCTCCATCGAGTCGGGCGTGATCGAGATCTGCACACGGGCGATGGGGAACCCGAGCTTGGCGGCGGCTGCGATCTGGCGGCGCATGTACTCGAGCAGCTCGTCCTGCGTCAGGAGGCGGTCACGGTGGATGCCGATGTCGGCGTTCACCGCGAGCGAGGTGGTGACGAGCCCGGTCTCGGCGATCAGGTCCTTGAACCAGCCGGCGTAGTGGTCGTCGATCTCGGGGAAGCCGCGGAAGCTCGAGAAGCCGATGATCTCGAGGCCGGGGCCGAAGCCCTCGGCGGCGGCCTTGCGGATGAGGCCCTCGAGGTCGTACTCACGCCCGTGGAATGCGCGCGTGAAGCTGTAGAGCGTGACGCCCTGGATCGGGCTACCCGGTCCCTGAGCTTGTCGGAGGGCGGTCATGCCGCCACCGCCTTGCGTGCGGTCATGGTCTTGGAGTCCTTCTCCTCGATGTGCAGCACCTCGTCGGCGCCGATCACGATGTAGGGGATGTAGAGCACGAGACCCACCTCGACGGTGTGCTCGGCGGCGTCTTCGGCGAGCGGGATGTCGCCCGACAGCACGGCGGAGTCGGTGGGGAACCACCACTCCTCGGTGTTCGGGACGAGCTCCGCGAAGGTGGACGTCGTGCCGTTCATCTCCCATCGCAGAGACTCGGCGGGCGCCTCGACGCCGTCCACGGCCAGTGTGGCGCCGGCGATGCAGGACGCGGGAAGCGCACGGTACCAGGGCAGGCGCACTTCGACCGAGGCTCGGACGCCGTCGGTGGTGAGCGTTCCCTGCTCGATGATGCGATCGGGGATCACGAGTCCTCCTTGACTACTTTGACTTCGTTTCTACAGCCTAATGTCTTTTTTCGACATAAGCAACGGCGGCGGTCGAGCGAGAGACCGGAGTACGGCTCGTCTCCAGATCGCGGGCGATCCGCCGCGCACCGCGCACGGCGAGCGCGACGGAGGTGAGCGTCGGGTTGCACGCCGTGGCCGTCGGGATGACGCCGTTGCCGGCGACGAAGAGCCCGGGAGCTCCCCACACCTCGCTGTCGGGCCCGCACACGCTGGTGCCGTCGTCTGCCGGGCCCATGCGCGTCGTCCCCTGGTAGTGCAGCGACGATCCGAGGGGCAGCGTGAAGGGACGGGAGTCGAGCGGGTCGCCGATCGCCTCGCCCAGGCGCACGATCTCGGCACGCGCCCGCTCGATGACCTCGCGGTCGCGGTCGGTGAGCGCGTAGTGGATGCGGGGCGCCGGCATCCCGTAGGCGTCGCGCTCGGCGTCGTCGAAGTCGATCCGGTCGTCGGCCTGCAGGTCCTTCGCGCAGAAGAGGCCCAGTCCGACGATCGACCCCGGGACGACGGGGTCGTCCTCGGCGAGCGGGATGGGCGAGGCATCCAGCTGCATCACCTGTCCGTGGAAGGGCACGTCGTCGGTGAACGGGACCCAGCTGACTCCGCTGTACTCGGCGAGGCCCGTTGTCGGAGCGTCCGCGCCGAGGGTCTCGACCCCGCGCAGGCGGGAGGCGAACACGACCTGCGCCTGGTCGTTGAGGTACCTGCCCAGAGCCGGCGGACGGATGCCGGAGGCCCACAGCAGCTGCGGAGTGCGCAGCGCGTCGGCGGCGACGACGACGAAGCGCGCACGGACCTCGTGCTCCTCACCGGTGCGCAGGTCGCGCACCTTCACGCCTGCGACGCGACCCTCGTCGAGCAGGACCGAGGTGACGAGGGATTCGTCGAACAGCGAGAACGCGGGGTTGTCGCGTGTGACCTCACCGAGCACGACGTCCGACCCCGACCACACCAGGCGGCCGTCCTCGCGGCGATGGGCGGCGAGCGGCATCCGCTGCACCTTCGTCTCTGCCGTGCGCCCTTCGTCGACCGCCTTCGCGAGGCGCTCGCGGACGATCTCGCCGAACGGCGCCGCGTCGAATGCGTTCGTCGTCACGCCGAGGAGGCGGTCGCCCTCGGAGAGGAGCTCGTCGAGATCGGGGAGGAAGTCGATCCGCTCGCTGCCGCCGGGACGCGGGCACGCGCCGGTCCAGTGTGCCGACATGCCGCCGACGTTGCTCGACATCGCGACGACGGGAAGCCCGTCCTCGCCGGGGAACCGATATCCGTCCTCGAGGAGGAACGTGCCCGGACGCGCAGCGCGCACGCCGGCCTTCGCGGCCCCCGGGTTGGCGACCTTGGCGCCCCGCTCCCCCGGTCCTTCCGAGGCGGCCTGCGCACGCGCGCGCGCCTCGGGGTCGGCGATGTTCTTCACGTGCGCGCCCGGCGGGTCGGAGATCGTCGGGCCCACTTCGAACATCGCGATGGTGGTCCCGGGCGCCTCTTCGCTGAGGATGCGCGCATACGCGGCACCCGTCGGGCCGCTGCCGACGATGGCGACGTCGACCTCGTCGGGGTACCCGCTCATGCGTTCACCGCCACTTCCCGGATGAGCGCGACGGATGCCTCGGACTGCGTCGTCGGGTAGTACTCGAGCCCGATGGGACCGTCGTAGCCCGCCGCGCGGAGGATGCCGAGGCGCTCGGCCCAGTCGAGGGAGCCCGTCCCCGGCTCGCCGCGACCCGGAGCATCGGCCAGCTGCACGTACGTGACGAGGTCCCCCGCGTTCGCCAGCTCCGCCGCCATGTCCTCACCCTCGACGGCCGAGTGGTAGATGTCGTAGAGCACGCCGAAGAACGGCGAGTCGACGCCGCGGGCGATGTAGACGGCCTCGCTCGTGCGGTCCAGGAGCGAGCCGGGGTGGTCGACGCGAACGTTGACGGGCTCGAGCACGAGCGTGATCCCCGAGCCGTCGATCTGCGCGATCGCCTTCCGGTAGATCTCGATGAGCTTGTCGAGCTGCACCTGTCGCTTCCAGCCGCCGAAGCCCGTGCCGCTGCCGACGACGATCCGGGGGCAGCCGAGGTCCTGAGCGATGGCGACGCCCCCGTCGAGCTTGCGGTAGAACTCGGAGTGGTCCCACGGCGGGATCATGAACTGCGTCCGCGGCTCCGAGAGCTGGGCCGTCAGCTGCGTGCCGGTCTCCTCGAGAGCCGCCTTGAGGGCCGGGAGGTCCTTCGGCTGAGCCGGGGCATCCACTCCCGTGGGTCCCCACATCTCGACCGCGTCGAAGCCGGCCGCCGCGGCGGCGCGGACACGGTCGTGGTAGTCGCCGGCCTCGGTGAAGAGCAGTTCGATGTTGGGTGCGAGCTGGTACATGACGGGCCTTTCGGTCCTCGAGCGCGTCGAGGGGTCGCAGATCGGTTGGAGTGGGCGACGTGCGGAGGGCGAGTGCCGCCCACCGCTCGACGATCCGGCCGCCCCCGAATCGATGGACGGGCGTCAGCCCTTGAGTCCCCCCGCGAAGCCCTGGATGAACTTCTTCTGGGCGAACATGTAGAACAGCAGGATCGGGACCATCGAGATGATCACGACGGCGAAGATCTTGTTCCACGCGGAGACGAGACCGCCGACGTAGGTGTACATCGCGACCGGCAGGGTCTGCGTGGTCGATCCGCCGAGGAAGATCAGCGAGTTGAAGAAGTCGTTCCAGACGATGAGGCCCGCAAGGATCGCGACGGTGCCGGTGGCCGGTGCCATGAGGGGGAGCACCACCCGGAAGAAGGCCTGCGTGGGCGAGGCGCCGTCGATGACCGCGGCCTCCTCGTACTCGGTGGTGAGACCCCGGAAGAAGCTCGCGTAGAGGAAGACCGACAGGGGCAGCAGGATGCCGATCCACAGCAGGATCATGCCGAGCGCGTTGCCCGTGAGTCCGACCGTGCGCGCCCCGATGTACAGCGGCACGGTGCCCAGCTGAGCGGGCAGGATGATCGCGATCAGCACGAGATAGAACGTGAGGTTCGTCCACGTGCGCGTGCGGCGCGTGATGACGTAGGCGGCGACCGATCCGAAGAGCACGAGCCCGGCGATGGCGCCGGCGGTGATGATGACGCTGTTCAGGATGCTGAGCGGGATGCTGTTGCGCCCGCCCGTCGTCAGCACCTCGACGAAGGCGCTGAAGTCGAGCGACTGCGGCGGGGCGACCGCGCTCGTCGTGAGCGCCTCCTGATCGCCCTTGAAGGCCGTGGCGACGAGGAAGTAGAACGGCAGCAGCCAGATCAGCGTGATGACCCAGATGAGGGCTTCGCGGACGGCGGTGAGCTTGGTGTAGCGGAACATGTCAGGCCCTTCCGACGGCGTCGCGGTCGCGGGTCGCGAACTGCTGCATGATGGCGAAGACGAGGATGATGAGGGTCAGGACGAGCGCGAGCGCGGAGCCGAAGCCGAACTGCCCGAGCGAGAAAGCCTGCTTGTAGACCTGGGTCGCGAGCGTCTCGGTCGCCCCCGCCGGACCGCCGCCCGTGAGGGCGAAGATCTGGTCGAAGATGCGCAGGCCCTGGATGATGCCGAGCGTCGTGGCGATGGCGATCGAGGGGCGGATCGCGGGGACCGTGACGTGCAGGAAGCGCTGCCAGATGTTGGCGCCGTCGAGCGCGGCAGCCTCTTCGATCTCCACGGGAACCGAGGCGAGGCCGGCCAGGTAGATCACCATGACGAAGCCCGTCTGCTGCCAGACCACCGTGATGAGGATCGCCCAGATCGACCAGGTCGGGTCGGCGAGCCACACCTTCTGGAGGTCGGGAAGGCCGATGAGGGCGAAGAAGCCGTTGAGCGGTCCGTTGAACTGGAAGATGAACTTCCAGATGTACGCGACGGCGAGCGGGCTGAGGACGACGGGCAGGAACAGGAGCGTGCGAAGGACGTAGCGGGACTTGAGCGTGCGGTTGATCGCGAGGGCGAACCCGAGTCCGAAGACATTGGTCAGGATCACGCTGCCGAACGCGAGGAAGAGCGTGTTCCAGACCGACCCGAGCAGCGTCGGGTCCTGGAAGATGCGGACGAAGTTCTGGAATCCGATGAACTCCCAGTCGCCCAGGCCCGTCCAGTTCGTGAAGGCGAAGAAGCCGCCCGTGAGGGTCGCGGCGTAGTGCACGCCGATGACCAGGACGATGGCGGGGAGGGCCCACCACCAGTGGCCGTAGCTGATGAGCGGCTTGCGGCCGCGGGGGCGCGGGGTATGCCGTGCGTCCGGGGGCACCGTGAGGGTGCGAGTAGCGTCGCGCTCGATCGTCACTGTCATCTGCTCTCTGACCTCGTCGTCACGCACCGCCCTGTCCGGCAGCGCCTGCAGCAATGCTCACACACTTGCGTCGAAAGCACACATTAGTTGTAGCGATATCGGATATAAGTGGAGCAGACGCCTGCCCGTCACCCTTCGCGGCCAGGATGAACAGCGTGGCAGAGCAGGCACCCCCCGCGCCCGGACCCCTCGCGGACCTCTGGAGAGCGTTCGCGGATCCGCCCGATGACGCCCGCCCCCGCGCCTGGTGGCACTGGATGGACGGGAACATCGATCCGGCCGGCATCGAGCGCGACCTCGAGTGGCTGCACGGGGCCGGGGTGCGTGGGGTTCAGCTCTTCGACGGCGGCGTGGGGGTGCCGCTCGTCGTGCCCGAGCCGGTGCGCCCGGGGACGGATGCCTGGACCGAGGCGCTGGATACGGCATCCCGCACGGCGGCCGGCCTGGGCCTCGAGTTCGCGGTCGCGACCTCGTCGGGGTGGAGCGCCGCCGGCGGCCCCTGGGTCGAGCCGGCGGATGCCATGAAGAAGGTCGTGTGGTCGGAGCTCGTCGTCGACGGCGGCGGTCCGGTCGACGTGGAGCTGCCGCCGCTCCCCTCGGTCGCCGGCCCCTTCCAGGATGCCGCGCCGTGGGGCGCCGATCCGCGCGAGCCGTGGGCGGTGGACTGGCGCGTGCTGGCCTTTCCCGCCGACCGCGTCCACGAGAGGCTGATCCCCGCGCGAGTGACGGGATCGGTGGCCATTGCGGATGCCGCGCCCCTCGTGGACGGCTCGTTCCAGGATGCCGTCTCGCTTCCGCGCGACCCCGACGCCTGGTCGTCGGCCTGGCTCGAGCAGGAGTTCGACCGGCCCGTCACCGTCGGCTCCGTGACCGTCGGCCTCCCCGGCCCGCGCGGGTTCGGCGCCGCGCCGTCTCCCGACGCGGTGCTCCAGGCGAGCGACGACGGCGCCCTCTACCGCGACGTCGTCGTGCTTCCCGCGTCGACCGTCCCCGCGCGCACGGCGGCCTTCCCGCCCGTCACGGCCCGCCGCTTCCGGCTCGTCGTGTCGGGGGCGAGCGCCGCCGATGCCCTGCCTCCGCTCTCGGACGGGGTCCGCCGACCGCCCGTGCTGCGTCGCAGCGACGCCTTCGTCGTGTCGGAGTTCGCCCTTCGCGCCGGCGGCCGTGTGCATCAGGCCGAGGTCAAGGCCGCGTTCGGGGTCGTGCCCGACTTCTACGCCGTGGACACCGCCGCCGCCGCGGGGACCGCCGCCGTCTCTCCCGGCGACGTGCACGACCTGACCGGCCTTGCCGGCGCGGACCGCGTCACGTGGGAGGCGCCGCCCGGGCGGTGGCAGCTGCTCCGGCTCGGGGCATCCCTCACGGGCCAGACCAACGGGCCGGCGCCGCGGGACGCCACCGGACTCGAGGTCGACAAGCTCGACGGGCGCCGCGTCGCCACCTACCTCGGGACGCACCTCGAGCGCTTCGCTCCCGGCCGGTACGACGCCCTGCTGAGCGACAGCATCGAGGCCGGCCCGCAGAACTGGACCGACGGCATCGCCGAGCGCTTCCGGAGCATGCGCGGCTACGACCCGACCCCGTGGCTGCCGGCGCTCGCGGGATACGTCGTCGGCGGAGCCGAGGCATCCGATCGCTTCCTCTACGACTACCGGCGCACGATCAGCGAGCTGCTGGCGACCGAGTACTACGGCGCGCTCGCCGCGGAGGCCCGCGCGCGAGGGATGGCGTACTACGCCGAGGCTCTGGAGGATCGCCGTCCGCAGCTCGGCGACGACCTGGCGATGCGCTCGCACGCCGACGTCCCGATGGGGGCGATGTGGACCTTCGACCCCGACGACGGGCCGAAGCCGACGTATGTCGCCGATCTGAAGGGAGCGTCGTCCGTCGCCCACGTCTACGGCAGGCGATGGACGGGAGCGGAGGCCTTCTCGAGCTTCGACCGCCCGTGGGCCTCGACGCCGCGGAGCCTCAAGCACGTCGCCGACCTCCAGCTCGCGCTCGGGGTGACGCGCTTCTGCATCCACACGTCCCCTCACCAGCCCGTCGCCGCTCCGCCGCCCGGCATCGCCCTCGCTCCCTTCCTGGGTCAGGCGTTCACGCGGAACGAGACGTGGGCGGCGATGGCGCGCCCGTGGATCGACTACCTCGCGCGCTGCTCGGCGGTGCTCTCCTCCGGCGAGCCGGCCGTCGACATCGCCGTCTTCATCGGCGAGGAGGCGCCGGTCACCGGCCTCTTCGGCGAGGCCTTCGACGCGTCGGTGCCCGACGGCTTCGACTTCGACTACCTCGGCGTCGACGGGCTCGGCATGCTCGACGTGGACGAGGGCCGCCTCGTCGCGGCGGGAGCGCGGTATCGCGTGCTGTATCTCGGCGGGTCGAGCCGGCGCCTGACCGTCGGGGCGCTGCGGAGGATCCGTGACCTGCTCGACGCCGGCGCGACGGTGGTCGGGACGCGTCCGGAGGGATCGCCGTCGCTCGGCGACGACGATGACGAGTTCGCACGTCTCTGCGACGAGATCTGGGCGCTCCCGCGCGCCCGAGGGCGGATCGTTCCGACGGGCGACCTGGGCGCGGCCCTGGAAGAGCTCGGAATCGAGCCGGAGCTCCGCATCGTGGGCGCGGCGCTGCGGACGATCGCGCGGCGCATCGACGGGCGGCGGGTGACGTTCCTCGCCAATCCCACCGCCGCGGAGGTGCGCGCGCGTGTGCGGATGCCGCGGTCGGTCGACGCCGTCAGCGCGTGGGACCCCGTCGAGGTGCGCTCGCGCCGGCTTGCCGAAGCGGAGACCCCCGAGGATGCGCGGGTGTTCGAGGTCCTGCTGCCGCCGTTCGGCTCGGTCTTCCTCGTTCCGGACTCGGGCGGCTCGCTCCAGGACGAGGGCGCGGACGAGCGCGCGACGACCCCTCAGCAGCCGCAGGTCGACGCGGGGACGCGAGGTGGAGCCGCCGAGTGCGCCGTCGATCGCCGTCCCATCGGGGGCCCGTGGACGCTCGAGCTCCCGGGGCGAGAACCTGTCACCCTGGGCGACCGTCCGCGGATGTGGACCGAGCTCGACGCCGACGCGCGCGGCTTCTCCGGGGTCGGGCTGTACCGGGCCCGCTTCCAGCTCGAACCCGGCACCGCGGACGAGCGGATGCTGATCGATCTGGGGCAGGTCGGCGACCTCGCGCGCGTCCGCGTCAACGGCGTCGACTGCGGTGTCGCGTGGACAGCCCCCTTCCGGGTCGACGTGACCGACGCGCTGGCCGGCGGGAGCAACGGGATCGAAGTCGAGGTGGCGACGCCGTGGCGGAATCGCCTCATCGCCGAGGCAGCCGCTCCGTCAGGTCGAGTGTTCGCCCCGATGACCGAGGTGTTCGAGCCCACAGCCGCGCCTCTCCCCGCGGGCCTCGCGGGGCCGGTCGAGCTCGTCGTGGAAAAGGGCGTGTGATCTGGAGTTGGCCGCGGATCAGCGGGACTATTGCACTGCATAAACGATACTAATGTCGGAATCATGCCAATGTGTGCCAGGCTGAAGTTGCGGCCAGCGGCCGGGCCAGCATCCCGAGCTGGCGACAACGAAGTCACGAAAGGGTCGACATGTCACAGCACACAGCCTCCCGGCCTCTCCGGTGGTCGCTTCTCGCGGCGCCGGCGGTCGGAGTCCTCATCCTCGCCGGCTGCTCGGCAGGCGGCGGCGACGGCGGCAGCACCGGCGGCAGCGGAGACGGCTCCGAGCCCGGCTTCAGCCTGATGGTCGCGCAGGCCAACGACCAGGACGACTACTACGCCAAGATGGCGGCGGCGTACACCGAGCAGACGGGGGTCGAGATCGAAGTGATCCCCTACCCCTCGGATGCGTACAACACGCAGGTCACCACCCAGCTGCAGGCCGGCAACGCGGCAGACATGATGGTGCTCGCACCCGGAACCGGACAGGCCATCTCGGTCGTCACGCTCGCCGAGGCGGGATTCCTCGAGCCCCTCGGCGAGGCTTCCGCGGCCGTCATCCCCGAGGGCACCGAGGCCCTCTACGAGGTCGACGGCGACATCTACGGCCAGCCCACGGCCCTCGCGCCGGTGGGTCTCATCTACAACGCCGCCGGCGGCGAGGAGGTCGGCATCGACGCCTACCCCGAGACGTTCGAGGAGATGCTGGACGACTGCGCGACGGCGCGCGACGGCGGCAAGACCTTCACGGTGCTCGCCGGCGGGGTGCCCTTCAACACGGGCCTCTTCTCGATGCTCGTCTCAGCCACCCGCGTCTACGAGGCCGACCCCGACTGGAACGAGCAGCGCGCCGCGGGCGACGTCACCTTCGCCGACAGCGAGGGCTGGCAGGAGACGCTCCAGACGGTCATCGACCTCAACGAGAACGGCTGCTTCCAGGACGGCGTCGCCGGCGGCACCTTCGACACCATCACGCAGGGCATCGGCGGCCAGACGTCGCTGACCGCGGCGGTGCCCGGATCGGCCGCGATCTCGATCGGCGCGGGCACGGGTCTGGACCTCACCGTCCAGTCCTTCCCGCCCGCCGACGGCCAGGAGCCCTGGGTGCTCGCCTCCGCGAACTACGCGTGGGCCGTCAACGCCTCGTCGGAGGACGACGTGAAGGCGTCGGCGCAGAGCTTCCTCGACTGGCTCGCCGAGCCCGAGCAGCTGCAGGAGTTCGCCGACCTGTCGGGCTTCGTGCCGATCTCGGGTGCGACCGCCGACAACGTCAACCCGGTCTACGAGCCGATCGCCGGCCTCATCGAAGGGGGCTCGTTCACCGGCCTCCCGAACGCCACCTGGCCGAACCCGGCGGTGTACGACACGCTCGGCACCGGCGTCCAGGGTCTGCTGACCGGCCAGAAGACCGTCGACCAGGTGCTCGAGGAGATGGACGCGGCCTGGGGCGAGTGATCCACTGACTCCGACTGGGGGACGTGCCGCCCGGAGCTTCGGCTCCGGGCGGCATTCCCTTGCCCGACACACTCCGCGCGAACGCGCTTCCCGCGACGGCGCCTCCCGCGACGGCGCTTCCCGCGACGGCGCTTCCCGCGACCACGAAGGATGAGCGATGACAACCGGACGAATCGAGCGCCTGATCGGCGACATGACCCTCGCTGAGAAGCTCGGCCAGCTGCAGATCGTGTTCCGTCCGGCCCTGGAGGACGCGGCGCAGCTGGTCCTCCAGGGCGTCGGATCGGTGTTCTGGCCGCCGTCGGCGGCCGCGACGAACGCGCTGCAGCGCGTCGCGGTGGAACAGACGCGCCTGGGCATCCCGCTCCTCGTGGGGCTCGACGTCATCCACGGCCAGCGCACGATCGCCCCCGTGCCGCTCGCGCAGGCCGCCGCCTTCGATCCGCCGCTCGTCGAGGAGCTCGCCTCCCTTGCGGCGGCGGAGGCGCGGTCGGGCGGTGTGAACTGGACGTTCTCGCCGATGGTGGACATCTCGTTCGACCCCCGGTGGGGTCGAGTCGTCGAAGGCTTCGGCGAGGACGTCCACCTCACCGCGACGATGGGACGCGCGATGGTCCGCGGCTACCAGGGGGCCGGACTGTCGTCGCGCCGTGCGATCGCGGCGACCGCCAAGCACTTCGTCGCCTACGGACAGCCCGAGGGCGGGCGCGACTACGACGCGGTGGATGCCTCCGACCACCGCCTGCGCAACGTCCACCTCGAGCCGTTCCGGGCCGTGATCGAGGAGGGGGTCGCGTCGGTGATGGCGTCGTTCAACACCGTCGCGGGCGTGCCCATGCATGCGAACCGGCGGCTGCTCACCGGCGTGCTGAAACATGAGTGGGGGTTCGACGGGGTCGTCGTCGGCGACGCCGACGGCGTGCGGAATCTCCTCCCCCACCGCGTCGCCGAGACACTCGCGGATGCGGTCGCGCTCGCCTACTCCGCGGGCGTGGACGTCGAGATGGGCGGCGCCGCCTCCGAGCTCGGCGTCGAGGAGCGCGACGCGATCGACGTCGCGCGCCTCGACGACGCGGTCGAGCGAGTGCTCCGGCTCAAGGAGGCGCTCGGCCTCTTCGACGACCCCTATGTCGATGAGGGTGCCGAGATCACCGCTCCCGACGAGGGCTCGCGACGGCTCGTCCGCCGCGCGGCGGCGCGCTCGAGCGTCCTGCTGAAGAACGACGGCACACTGCCCCTCCGCGCACCTCGGCGCGTGCTGCTGACCGGTCCCTACGCCGACTCGACCGACCACCTCGGCGCCTGGACGCAGTACTTCGGCGCGGGTGCGGGAACGATCGCCGATGCGCTGCTCAGCCGGCCGGCGATCCAGGTCGAGGTGCTCCCCGGCGTCGGCTTCCTGAGCGATGACGGAAGCGGCATCGCCGACGTGGTCGAAGCCGCCGCACGCGCGGATGTCGTCGTCGTCTGCGCGGGCGAGCCGAGCGCCCTCTCGGGCGAAGCCGCATCGCGGAGCGACCTGCGGCTGCCCGGTCGCCAGGCGGAACTCATCCGCGCGATCGCCGGCACCGGCATCCCGTACGTCGTGGTGCTCGAGACCGGGCGCCCGCTCGTGGTGGCGGACTGGATCGACGTCGCCCCCACCGTCCTGGTCGCGTGGCACGGCGGCACCGAGGCGCCGGCGGCGATCGTCGATGTGCTGCTCGGCGAAGCCGACCCCGCGGGACGGCTCCCGATGTCGTGGCCGCGCTCGGTGGGGCAGATCCCGATGCGCTACGCGCACGAGAACACGGGCCGGCCCGCGACGACGGGAGGCGTCCTCACCGCCGAGTCCATCGACGTCGGGTTGCACGGACCCGACAACGTGCAGGAGAAGTACACCTCGAAGTACCTCGATCTCGACCTCGGCCCGCAGTTCGCGTTCGGCCACGGAGGCGGTTATGCGAGGTTCGAGCATGGGACTCCGCGCGTCGCCGACACCCGGATCCCCGCCGACGGCGGCACGCGAGTCGAGGTCGAGGTGACGAACTCGTCCGACCGCGCGGGGGACGAGGTCGTGCAGGTCTACGTGGAGGACGTCGTGGCGAGCGTCGCTCCGCCCGTCCGTCGCCTCGTCGCGTTCGAGCGCCGCACGCTCGAACCGGGTGAGACGGCGACGTTCTCGTTCGAGATCGGCCCTCGCGCTCTCGGGTTCTGGTCGACGGCCACGCCGGCTCCGGAGTTCGTGGTGGAGCCCGGGCTCTTCCGCCTCCACATCGGCCCGACGCTCGCCTCCACGCAGGCGGTCGAGCTGCGGGTGCGCTGACCGACCGTGTCCGCGGGTTCCGGGCGTTTCGTCTCGGTCGCTGCGCTCCCTCGCTCAACGACCGGCAGCACACCCGCCCCCGGTCGTCGAGCGAGCGAAGCGAGACGAAACGCCCCGGACGTCAGAGCGGGCGGTAGCGGAAGTCCCGGAAGCGCACGTCGCCCCTCCCCGCGGCGTAGAGCGCGGGGCGCAGGCTCTGCAGGTCGCCCATCGTGTTGGCGTGATACCCCGAGGTCTCGTAGCGGATCGCGTGCCGCGACCACTGGCCGCCGGGCTCGCGATACCACCCCGACACGATGTGCTCGTCGTTGCGCAGTCGCAGCTGCAGCCGACGCACCGCGGGCGCCGGCTCGCGCCAGTGGGTGCTGTGACCGCCGGCGTAGCTCAGCATCCGCTCCCCGTCGATCCCCATCCCGCAGAAGAGGCGGTCGTTGAAGTACAGGAGGATGCCGCCTTCCGCGGCCTCGCCGAGCAGTTCGACGTCGACGTCGACCTCGTACGCGTGCGCGTCGACGATCACCGCGAGGGGCGACGTGTCGGCAGGCGACGCACCGCGCGCCGAGACGATGAGTCCGTCGTCGAGCCGAAGCCGCTCCGCCTCACCGGGCGAGGGCGCGTGGAACGCCCAGCGCTGCCCGAGCAGCACGCTCGAGAAGTCGTCGTGGAATCCTTCCGCGGCGCGCTGCGGCGACGCACCGGCGGGAGCGGGCAGCGCGCCGCCGATGTCGGTCGCGCCCACGGGCCAGCCGTCGTCGGTCCAGGTCACCGGTTCGAGCAGGATCTGGCGGCCGAGCGTTCGGTAGCCGTTCTCGTAGCCGTGCGACAGCATCCACCATCCCTCGCCGCTCGGCCCGGGGACGATCGTCGCGTGTCCGCGCGACCACCAGGCCTGCGCGGGATCGGTCGTTCTGGCGACGGGGTTGTTCGGCGCGTTCTCCCATGGTCCGTGCACCGAGCGCGAGCGCGCGACGATGACCATGTGCCCGGTCGGCGGACCCGCTGTGCCGCCGACGGCGCTCACGAGGTAGAGCCACTGCTCGTGCCAGAACAGCTTGGGGCCCTCGAGTGCGTACGCCTCGGTGACCCAGTCATCGGGGTACCGCCAGCCGTCGTACACCTTCTCGAGCTGTCCGACGGTCGCGAGACCGTCGTCGGTCAGGCCGATGCGCCGGATGCCGTTGACGAACAGGTACCGCTTCCCGTCCTCGCCCACGACGTGACCGGGGTCGATCGCCCCTCGGATGCCCAGATCGATCGGCTCGGACCACGGCCCTTCCATGGAGTCGGCGTGGATCACGAAGATCGACGGAGCCTCGAGCGCCGACCACGGCGCGGGGATGAACGGGATGTAGATGAAGAAGCGTCCACCGTGCTCGGCGATGTCGACGGCGAACGTGCTGCCGAGCGGCTCGGCGAGCGCGGATCCCACGTACGTCCAGTTCACGAGGTCGGGCGAGCGGTAGAGCAGCAGGCCCGGTGCCGACACGAACGACGAGTACGTCATCCAGTACTCGTCGCCGACCTTGATGACGGCGGGATCGGGGCGGTCGCCGCCCAGGACGGGGTTGACGAAGGTCAGTCCAGTCACCGCCGATCCTTCCTTCCGCGATCCTCGCGCAGCATCAGCGCGCGATCCACGCGGCGATCGCCTCGACGGTCGGCAGCGCGGTCGGGTCGGACGGCTCGTTGACATGACCGTGGCCGGCGCCCTCCTCGAGCCGGAGCGTCACCGGCACACCCTCTTCCTCCAGCTGACGCGCGAACGCCTCGCCGGAAGGGCGGAGTGCGTCGAACTCGCACACGAGGACGAACGTCGGCGGGAAGCCCTCCGCCGGCCCGAGCCCGGCGAAGGCGTGCGGATCGGCGAGGGCCTCCGTCGTGCCGACGAAGTTCACCGACAGCGCGCCGTGCGGGGAGTCGGGATCGACCCGAGCCGACGCCTCGGGCCCGTTCGGGTGGACCACCGGGTAGACCAGCACGAGTCCCGACGGCACGGGCTCGCCGTCGTCGCGCAGGCGTGCCGTCGCGCCGGCCGTGAGGTTGCCCCCGGCGCTCGCTCCGCCGAGCACCACGGCGGAGGCGGGCACGCCGAACAGCTCCTCGGCGTGCCCGACGGCGTACCGCCAGGCGGCCAGCACGTCGTCCGACGGCTCGGGGAAGTGCGTGTCGCCGAGGCACTTGACGTAGTCGACGGCGAGGACGGGGATGCCTCGTGCCGCCAGCTCGAGCGCGACCCAGTTCGACTCCGGCATGTCCAGATGCCCGCCGATGAAGGCGCCGCCGTGCACCCACACGAGAGCGCGATCGGATGCCTCTGCCGAGGCATCCCGATACAGCCGGGCCTGCACCGCACGGCGGCCGCCGTCCACGGTGATGTCGCGCGTCGCGACCTCCGCGAGCCGGGGGAAGCGTCGCCGGAGCGACGCCGTGTCGATGTCGGGGCGAGGGTCCGCCGGTTCGCCCCGCTCGCGGAAGAGACGCAGCACGTCGGCGAGGGGCAGCGTCCGGAAGTCGACGTCGGTGTCAGACACCCGCCGCCTCCACCGCGTGCATCGAGCGGCGGATGAGGTCGTGCTGCCGGCGGACGAGGAGGAGCGGGTCGACCTCGCCGAGCTCGGCGAACGCGTGACCCTCCCACTCGCTCGACCAATAGCCTCGGTAGCCGCCCTCGACGAAGACCCGTACGAGCTCGGGATAGTCGATCGCGGGCTCCTGCCCGTTCTCGTCGATGTCGTAGAACTTCGCGTGCACGTGCTTGATCTGCGGCATGATGTCCGCCCACTCGCGCGGGTCGACGTGGCCGTGCATGTTGAAAGCGAGATGCGCGAACGAGCCGAGACGGCCCGGGTCGAAGTCGCGGCTGTCCAGGTAGGCGATGAACTCCTGCTGGCGGTCGCGCATCGAGGCATCCGTCGCCCAGATCTGCTGCAGTCGGGCGACCGCCTCGTCGTCGAGACCGGCGCGCCGGACGGCCCGGAGGAGCGTCGGCGACATCGCGTGCATCGTCGACGAGAAGTCGGCGACGAAGCCGAGCAGCGGCGAGTCGAGGTCGGCGTAGACGTCGCGCACCTTCATGATCTCGGGCGAGTTCGGCCCCATCGGCGCGTGGATCTCGTACGCGAGGGTGAGGTCGAGGGCCTCGGCGACGGGAAGAAGCCGACGCAGGAGCTCGGGCTTGGCCGACTGGATGCGCACCAGCGGGAAGCCGAGCTTCCTGGCGCCCTGGAAGAGCAGCTCGCTGAACTCGAACTCCTCGTCCGGCGTCATGTCGCGGTCACGGCGGCGGCCCATGTCGAGATTTGCGCCGAACGAGCTCTCGTCGAAGCCGTGGCGGTCGAACGCCGCGCGCCATCGCGCGACGAATGCGTCGGTGATGACCGGGTAGGTCGGCACGACCTGCGATGCGACGATCTCGATCCCGGGTCCGATGCCCAGGTCGGCGACGCGGTCGAGCAGCCCGTCGAAGTCGTACCAGCCCGCCCGGAACTCCGCGCTCGCGGAGTAGAGCGTGAGCCCGAGCTTGACGGGATCGGCGTCGGAGGCCGGCGGCGGCGGCGGGACGTCCGAGACCGTCGCGAGGGCCGCGGCGTCGCGGTCGGTGACCGTGAGGGTGAGGCTCTGGCGCACGACGTTCGGCACGTACATGCCCGGACCGCCGTCCCGGCCCGGGGCGATCTGCATGTACGGCAGCCGCAGCTCGCCGAAGATCTCGACCGCGTGCTCCTCGCCGATCGCGACGGGCGCGTCCCGGCGGACGACGAGGAGCGGATGCTGCTGCAGGAACCACAGCTGATCGCTCTGGCCGGGGAGCTCCGCGATGGCGTACCGCGTCCCGTCGAGCTCGAAGGCGAGGTCGTCGGCGGGGATCTCGGCGCCGTCCACCGTGAGGCGGATCGTCGACACCGACGAGAGCCACAGGCTGCGGTACCAGGGGATCGTGAGCCTCAGCGCCAGTCCGTCGGGGTGCGGGCGGAGGCTGTCTTCGGCGAGAAGTCCGTTGGGCATGTCTTCTTTCCTGACGTCGGTTCAGAGGCGCGAGGCGACGGAGCGCAGGAGCGAGTGCTGTCGGCGGACCTGCTCGATCGAGCGCCACGGGGCGCGCTCCCCCTCGTACTCGCTGGAGAGGTAGCCCGTATAGCCGACGTCCTTGAGGGCGCGCAGCACCGGCTCCCACGGGATCTGCTGGTCTTCGAGGTTCTCGTCGATGTCGTGGAACTTCGCCTGGATGAAGACGACGTGCTCCGCGATGTCGGCGATGTCGGCGGGGTCGACCGCGATGCCGTCGAGGAATGACGGCCGACGGCCCGGCAGCTCCCCGGGGCGCAGCGGGATCGGGCGGTCCTGGAAGATGCCGGTGTCGAGCAGGATGCCGAAGTGCTCGGTGCCGGTGCGCCGGATGAGCTCGACGTAGCCGTCCACGACCTCGTGCTTGATCGGCGTCGGCGAGTGGATCTCCGGGCAGATCACGACGTCGAGCTCGGCGGCGAGGTCGAGCGACCGCTCGACCGACTCGGTCCAGATCGGGTGCGGCACGAGGTCGCTCGACACGACGCCGATCTTCGGGCGCACGAAGCGGAATCCGAGGCGCTTCGCCAGCCGCAGGTCGCGCTGCAGCATCCCCGCCCCCTCCTCGGCGGTCAGGTCGCGCGCGCGAATGCCGCTGGAGTGCAGGCGCGTGTCGATCCACGACCCGTAGTTCGTCGGCTCGAGGGAGTACTTCTCGAGCAGGGCGAACCAGCGGTCGATCCACTCCGTCGTGGGCTCGGGGTACCGCTCGATGTGACCCTCGCCGAGGATCTCGACCCCGGTCGCGCCGACGTCGGCGACATGGGCGAGCGCCGTCTCGAGGTCGAGCACCGTCCCGTAGTCGGTCATGTAGCTGTAGAGGCTGACGCCGTACTTGAACGGGCCGCCGTCCTCGGCGGAGGTGAGGGTGATGTGGCGCGAGACGTCGTAGCGCGACGGCTGGTGCTCCTCGGGGATGTACGACATCCGCAGGCGCAGACCGATCGACACCTCGTGCGTCCCCTCCGGCAGCCCGCCGGGGAAAGGGACCGTGACGATCGCGGATTCTTCGAGCGGCCAGCGCACTCCCTCGGAGTCCCACAGGTCCTGGAGCGTGAACGTGCGACCGCCGAAGGTCCACAGGGGCACGTCGGGTCCGACATCCACGAGATCTCCGACACGCACCGAGACGCCGTCGATGAGCGACGCCGCCATCCCGCGGTAGGACGGCATCCGCAGGCGCAGCTGGAAGCCGGTCACCTCGTCGCCCTCCCGCACATTGCGGAAACCGGTGGACTGGATGAGGTCTCTCTCGAGAAGCATCGGTGCTCCCTTTCTCGCAGCGCGCCGTCGCGGCCGTCTTCCTCGAGACTATTCGGTTTAGCCGCTTTTGCGCATAAGTAGGTGCGATGTGGGCATTAGAGAAGCGGATGCCTCGGCATCCGTTCCCGCATCGCTCGGGGCAATGGCCCCTTCGGTCGGCATAGATTGCGTTGATACACTCGGCCCACGCCTCCGCACCCGAAGGATCACACACCGCCGTGACCGATCAACCGCTGCTCTCTCGGCTCGACCTCAACCTGCTCGTCGCCCTCGACGCGCTTCTCACCGAGCGAAGCGTGACCCGGGCCGCCGAGCGGCTGCACCTGAGCCAGCCCGCGCTGAGCGCGTCCCTCGCGCGACTGCGCACGCACTTCAACGACCCGATCCTGGCCCGCCGCGGCAACACCTACGAGCTCACGCCGCTCGCGCTGCGCCTGACCGAGCACACCACGACCGCCCTCGACGCCGCGCGCCGGGTGTTCGAGAGCCAGGCCATCTGGACGCCGCACGACTCCACCCGCGAGTTCTCGATCTACGGCTCGGACTACGGCTTCGCCACGATCGGCAAGGCCGTCTCGCGCCTCGCCGCGCAGGAGGCGCCGGGCGTGCGGTTCCGCTTCATGCTGCACAACCCCTCGATCGTCGACGACGCCGTCAACCGTCTTCGGTCGGCCGACGGGATGGTCATCCCGCACGGGCATCTCGCGGAGCTGCCCTACATGGACCTCTGGCGAGACGGATGGGTCGTCGTCGTCTCCGAATCCAACGCCGAGGTCGGCGACGAGCTGTCGATGGAGGTCATGGGACGCCTCTCGTGGGTGTTCACGTACCAGACCCGCACGGCCTTCACGTCCGCGACGCGGCAGCTGCAGCTCCTCGGCATCGAGCCCCGCGTCGAGGCGGTCGTCGAGAGCTTCCTCGCCCTCCCCCACTTCATCGCCGGGACCGACCGGCTCGGGCTCATCCAGGCGGGCCTCGCGGACTACGCCTCGAGCGTGCCGGGCATCCGCGTGCTCGACCCCCCGTTCGACGCCACGCCCGTGGTCAACGCGCTGTGGTGGCATCCCGTTCACGGGCGCGATCCGGAGCACACCTGGATGCGCGGGATCTTCGAGCGCGCCGGGGCCGAGGTCGGGGCGCAACCGGCCCGGCTCGTGCAGAGCGTATAGGGGGTCGGCCGGTCCTTCTGGGGCGCGCTCGCAGCCCGACTCTGGGCGCGCTGGCACAGCCCCCCAGCTTTCCGGTCCCCGAGCGAGCGAAGCGAGAGGAGGGGACGACACCAGTCCGACGAGGCGCGCCGCCGCCCCGCATCCTCTCCTCCCCACCCGCAGTTCTCCACAGTCTGCTTTCTCCTTCTGATCTGGGGTGAATCAGGCCGGCGGAATGTCGGAGCCCCTCGGCAGACTGGAGGTATGACACGGATCGTGAACGCGCTCGAGGCACTCGCCTCGCGCGTCGACGAGAGCCTCGCACCGGGTCTCCGGGATGGGGAGATCCGCGGGCTGACCGACGGCGAACTGCTCGAGGTGCTGCGCGTGGCGGCATACATTCAGCGCCGACTCGACGCCGTCGTGATGGAGGGGGTCGGCGAGGTGGATGCGCGCTCGCAGAGCGCCGTCCGAGACGAGCGGCTCAGCTCACGCCTCGGCTGTCACGACGTCGTCGAACTGGTCGAGCGAGTGACGCGGCTGTCCCGCGCGTCGGCCACGCGGTTCCGCAGAGCGGCTCGAGGCGTCGTCGGCGAAGAGTCCGTCACCACGGGGGAGGTGCTCGAGCCGGCATTGCCCGCCCTCCGGGGGGCGCTGCTCGACGGCGTCGTCGGCGTCGACGGTGTACTCGCCGCAAGTGCGCCGCTGCTCGCGATGGAAGAGCGGGCGCGCCGAGAAGACGTCCTCGCCGCCGACGCTGTGCTCGCGGCTCAAGCGCGCGGCGAGGCGCCGGACTGGGCGCCGCCCGCGTCAGCGGATCTCCTTCGGGTCCACGCGCAGACGTGGGCGGTGTTCCTCGACCAGGACGGCGCCGAGCCCCGTGACCGACGGGCGGCGCGTCACCGCGCGCTCGTGCTCGGCACCGCGACAGATCGCGGCGTCCCGGTCCGCGGGATGCTGCTCCCCGATGTCGCCGCGCAACTCCGGCGCATCTTCGACTCGCTGCTGTCACCGAAGGTTTCGGGTGTTCGCTTCATCGATCCCGACGGCGCGCTATCGGGCGACGAAGCGCAACTCCCGCCCGACGATCGCACCCGCGCTCAGAAGCAGCACGACGCGCTCGCCACCGCGCTCGGGGTCGCAGCGGCCAGTGGGGAACTGCCGACGGTCGGCGGCGCGGCGCCGACGCTCGTGGTCTCGGTTCGTGCGCAGGATCTGCACTCCGCTGTCGGCGAGGGTCATGCAGCGGGGTCCGACGTGCCGATTGCCCCCGCCGCCGTCCGTCGCGTCGGGTGCGCGGGAGTGATCCAGCGGGTCGCCCTCGGCGACGGCGGCCGCATCCATCGGCTCGGCACCGAGGAACGCGTGTTCAACCGCCACCAGCGCCGCGCGATCGCGCTGCGCGATGGAGCCTGTGTCATTCCGGGATGCGGGGTGCCAGCCGGCTGGTGCGAGATCCATCACGTCACGGACCATGCGCTCGGGGGACCGACTCACACAGACAATGGAGTGCTCCTCTGCTGGTACCACCACCGCCACCTCGACACTTCCGGATGGTCGATCCGCATGACCGACGGCGTGCCCGAGGTCAGGGCTCCGCAGTGGTTCGATCCGAGCGGTCGATGGCGGCGCGTCACCTCGTCGAAGGTCCGCCTCCTGGATGTCGTCCGCAGGCAGTAGGCCGATGACCCCCGCCCTACACGAGACGCAGTTCGGCGTCGATCGCGTCGGCCGCACGCAGCAGCGGCGGCACGTAGTCCTGCATCAGGTGCTCGAGGGAGTCGCGCGTCGCGCTCGTCGAGACGTTGATCGCCGCTGCCACCTCCCCGGACCGGCTATGGACAGGCGCCGCGACCGAGCGAAGACCCGGCTCGAGCTCACCGTCGACGAGCGCCCACCCGTCGCTGCGCACGCGGGCGATCTCGCCCCGCAGCGCAGTCCGATCGGTGAGCGTGCGCTCCGTGAGTCTCTGCAGATCGGATGCCTCGACCACCGCGGCGGCGGCATCCTCTTCGAGACCGGCCAGCAGCACGCGGCCCATGCTCGTCGCGTACGCGGGGAAGCGCGTGCCGATCGTGATCCGCACGCTCATGATCCGCCGCGCGGGGACGCGCGCGATGTAGACGATGTCGGTGCCGTCGAGCACCGCAGCCGACACGCTCTCTCCCACCTCGCGCGAGAGGCGCTCGAGGTGCGGCTGCACGATCTCGGGCAGCGACAGCGAGGAGAGGTAGCTGAATCCGAGCTCCAGCACGCGAGGGGTGAGAGCGAAGGTGCGCGCGGAGCCGTCGCCGCGGCCTCGCACGTAGCCGAGCGTCTCGAGCGTGCGCAGGAACCGGCGGGCGGCGGCGCGTGGGATGTCGCTGCGTCGCGCGACCTCGCTGAGGCCCAGCTCGGCGTGATCACCGTCGAATGCGCGGATCACCGCCAGACCCCGCGCGAGGGACTGGACGAAGTCGCCGGATGCCGCGGCCTCGGCTCCCTCGCTCATCGGCCGTCGCCCTCCCTCTGGTTGAGCGGGGAGCTGAACGACGAGACGATACGCGTCGAGCACGGCCGGAACGTCGCACCGAATCCACGCGCGGATCCGGTGCGTCTCGTCTCGCTTCGCTCGCTCAGCGAGCGAAGGGCGGCGGTCGGCACCGTGGTCAGCGCTCGAGGACGACGGCGAGGCCCTGGCCGACGCCGATGCAGATCGCCGCGACCGCCACCCCGCCGCCGCGGCGCTTCAGCTCGTGCGCGGCGTGCCCGATGATGCGGCCTCCCGAGGCGCCGAGGGGATGCCCGATCGCGATCGCTCCGCCGTGGACGTTGACCTTCTCGGGATCGAGGTCGCTCCACAGCTGAACGCACGCGAGGCTCTGCGACGCGAAGGCCTCGTTGAGTTCGACGAGGTCGACATCCGCCCAGGTGCGGCCCGCCCGCGCGAGAGCGCGATTCGCGGCTTCCACAGGCGCGATGCCGAAGACGTCCGGGTCGCTGCCGAACGCGGCACGGCCCGCGATGCGGGCGAGGGGCTCGGCATCCAGAGCCCCCTCCGCCCCGAGGAGCACGGCGGACGCGCCGTCGTTGATGGGCGACGAGTTGCCCGCCGTCACCGTGCCGTCCTTGGCGAACAGGGCGCGCAGCGTGCCGAGCTTCTCGAGGGTCGTGTCGTCGCGGATGCCCTCGTCGCGTGCGAGCTCAACGCCGGGGACCTGGACGATCTCCCCGTCGTAGGCTCCGGCAGCCCACGCCTCACCGGCCAGGCGGTGGCTGCGCAGGGCGAACTCGTCCTGCGCGCGACGGGAGATGCCGTAGATCGAGGCGAGCTTCTCCGCGGACTCGCCGTTGGAGATGGTCCACTTCGCGGGGAAGCTCGGATTGACCATGCGCCAGCCGATCGACGTGTTCCACAGCGTCTGGTTCCCGACGGCTGGGAACGGCTTCGGCGACTTCTCGACGACGAACGGCGCGCGGCTCATCGACTCCACGCCGCCGGCCAGGATGATGTCGGCGTCGCCGGCCTCGATCGCGCGGGATCCCTGGATGACGGCCTCGACCGACGAGCCGCAGAGCCGGTTCACGGTCACTCCCGGGACCGTGGTGGGCAACCCTGCCAGCAGCGCGCCGAAGCGCGCGACGTTGCGGTTGTCTTCGCCGGCCTGATTGGCGTCGCCGAAGATCACATCCTCGATCCGCGCGGGATCCACGCCCGTGCGCTCGACGATCGACTTCATCACGACGGCGGCGAGGTCGTCGGGCCGGACGCCCGAGAGAGCTCCGCCCGCACGGCCGAACGGCGTGCGCACGGCGTCGTAGACATACGAAGCGGTCATATCAGGCTCCTTGCGTTCGGTCCGGCTGCGCTCGCTCACCGACCGAGACGAGCGTCAGTCCGGTCAGCTGGGCGAGGGATTCGACGGTGTTGTCGCCGAAGGCCTCACGGACGGCGAAGCCGTCGGGCGTGACATCGAAGACGGCGTGATCCGTGTAGACGCGGGTCACGCAGCCGACGCCCGTCAGCGGGTAGCTGCACTCGGCGACGAGCTTGGACTCGCCGGTCTTGGTCAGGAGGTCGGTCATGACGTAGACCGCCTTCGCGCCGATCGCGAGGTCCATCGCGCCGCCGACGGCGGGGATCGCACCGGGCGCGCCCGTCGACCAGTTCGCGAGGTCACCCGTCTGACTCACCTGGAAGGCACCCAGCACGCAGACGTCCAGGTGCCCGCCGCGCATCATGCCGAACGAGTCCGCGTGGTGGAAGTACGCGGCTCCGGGAAGCGCCGTGACGGCCTGCTTCCCCGCGTTGATCAGATCGGGATCGACCCGGTCGGGCTCGGGCGCCGGCCCCATGCCGAGCAGCCCGTTCTCGGTGTGCAGGATGATCTCCAGATCCTCGGGCAGGTAGTTCGCGACGAGGGTCGGGGCTCCGATCCCGAGGTTCACGTACGAGCCCTCGGCGATGTCGGCCGCGATGCGGGCGGCGAGCTCCTCACGGGCGATGCGCGTGCTCACCGGCCGGCCTCCTTCGTTCCCGAGCGCTTCCCGGTCCCCGAGCTCGTCGAAGGGTCGGCGAGAGGTCGCCCCTCGAGGTCGACTCCGCCGACGAACTCTCCCCGCTGGAGCCAGCGCCGCTCGCCGACCGCCACGACGCGGTCGACGAAGAGCCCCGGCGTCACGACGTTCTCGGGATCGAGCGATCCGAGGGGCACGATCTCGTCCACCTGGACGATCGTCGTCGTGGCGGCCGACGCCATGACGGGCCCGAAGTTCCGCGCCGTCTCGCGGTAGACGAGGTTCCCCCAGCGATCGGCCTTCCATGCGCTGATCAGCGCGAAGTCCGCCGTGATCGGGTACTCCAGGACGTACTGGCGGCCGTCGATCTCGCGGGCCTCCTTGCCTTCGGCGAGCTGTGTGCCGACCCCGGTCGGCGAGAAGAACGCGCCGATCCCCGCACCGGCGGCGCGGATCCGCTCGGCGAGGTTGCCCTGCGGGACGAGCTCGAGCTCGATCTTCCCGTCGCGGTACAGCGCGTCGAAGACCCACGAGTCGGACTGGCGGGGGAAGGAGCACACGATCTTCCGGACGCGCCCCTTCGCGAGCAGCGCCGCAAGTCCGGTGTCGCCGTTCCCGGCGTTGTTGTTGACGATCGTGAGATCCGACGCGCCCTGCGCGATGAGCGCGTCGATGAGCTCGACCGGCTGGCCGGCGCGGCCGAACCCGCCGATCATGACCACGGAGCCGTCGGGGATGCCGGCGACGGCGGCCTCGGCATCCGGAACGCTCTTGTCGATCACGCAATGCTCCTTGTTCGCTCTGCGAACGATCGTTCGCTGGATGGCTCGACTCAGACTACTCCGCAGCCGCCACGCCGGCACGATCGATCCCGGTCGGTGGGAATCACGGGCCGGGCGACCCGCCGACGCGCGCGCAAACCAGCACAGCCGAGGAGTCCGCTCGGTCGCCAGCCCGTCCTCCGACCGATCGCAGTGAGAAGAGGTACGGCGCCGGACATCCGAGCACCGCGTGCGAGAGTCAGGGCTCGAGCGTCAGCGAGGCCGGGATCGGCACGATCCCCTCGCGCAGGCGGATGATGTCGCGCGCGTGCTCCCACAGCCGCACGTCCTCAGGCGTGGTGGGGCGCCATTGCGGCACCGCGGCGGCCACGCCGTCCGGCCCCGGGACGACGAAGACGCTCAGGCACTGCGTCGTGAGGGTCAGCTCGTGCGGCGTCCGGGGATCGGCCGACGACACGCGGATGCTGACGTGCATGCTGTGCGCGCTCGTGTAGACGATGCGTGCCTCGACCTCCACGAGATCGCCGATGCGCACCGGCGCGAAGAAGTGGATGCCGCCGGAGTAGACCGCGACGGCGGCGCTCGCATCCGCGCCGTCCCCGGCCCACCCCGCCGCGCACGCGTAGGCCGCCTCATCGATCCAGCGCATGACGGTCCCGCCGTGCGCCTTGCCGCCCCAGTTGACGACGCCCGGCGGCACGAGGAAGCGCATCGTCACGATCGGCGCCTCCGTGGGCGCACCGTAGTCCTCATCGAGCATGAGCCGCTTGATCTCGGCCCGCGACGGGATGCGGTCGAGCGCCGCCCCGGCGAGCTTGCGGTCGGAGCGCGAGACGGGCTGCCACTCCGGGACCTCGGCCGGACGCCCGTCCGGGCCCTTGGCGACGAAGATGAGGATGCACGTCGTCGCGGGCGTGTACACGCGGGTCTCGACCTCGGCGGACGACACCGTCACGACGACGTGCATGCTCGTGCGGCCGGTGTGGATGAGCCGGGCCTGCACCTCGATGAGGCTCCCGGGGGCGATCGGCCGGCGATGGCGCACATTCCCGACATAGGCGGTGACGCAGTAGGCCCCGGCCCACCCGACGGCGCACGCGTAGCCGGCCTTGTCGATCCACTCCATGACGCTGCCCGCGGCGACCGACCGGCCGCCGGCCGCCGTGTCGGCGGGCGTCGTCATGAACCGCAGCGTGATGCGGTCGTCGCGCCCGGCGGCGCGCCCGGAAAGGACCTCGGTCACGGGGCGAGCCTAGAGCCCCGAGGCGTCGCCGGCCTCGGCGAGGACCTGGGAGGCGATCCGGAAGGCGGTGTTCGCGGCGGGAACGCCCGAGTACACGGCGGACTGCAGGATGACCTCGCGGATCTCGTCCACCGTGAGGCCGTTGCGCAGCGCGGCTCGCACATGCATCGCGAGCTCCTCGTGATGCCCGTGCGCGATGAGCGACGTCAGCACTGCCACGGAGCGCGACCGGCGGTCCAGACCCGGGCGCGACCAGACGTCGCCCCACGCGACGCGCGTGATGAAGTCCTGGAAGTCCGCGGTCAGCTCGGTCGTGTTCGCGATCGAGCGGTCCACGTGCTCGTCCGACAGCACGGCCCGCCGGACGCGCATGCCCTGCTCCCACCGCTCGGCGTCGGTCAGTCCGTCCCCGTCAGGCCGCGGCATCCGTTCGTCCTTCCGTGATCTCGTCGAAGAACCGCAGCAGCACCGCCGCCGTCTCGACGGCGTCGTCGGCGGGCGGCAGATGGGATGCCTCGGCGAGGCCGACCGCGCGCCCGTCCCGCACGCCCTCAGCGACCAGACGCAGGGAGCGCTCGGGGGTCACCTCGTCATGGGCTCCCCACACCGCCAGCACGGGCACTTCGATGTCGGGCAGCAGCTCCCTGACGTCAAAGTCCGCGAGCGCCTCGCAGCACAGGGCATAGCTCTCGTCGTCCGTATCCTGCAGGGCGTGCAGGAGGCGGCCGGTGATGACGGGGTTGCGCTCGATGGACCCTGGCGCGAACCAGCGCTGGGCCGACGCGATGATGAGGCTCGACGTGCTCTGCGCGCGCACCTGCGCGGCGCGGTCGCGCCACCCCTGGGGTTCGCCGAGCTTCGCTCCCGACGCGAGGATCGCCGCGGCGCGCACCAGCCCGGGATGCCGCAGCAGCAGCTCGAGGCCGACGGCGCCGCCCAGCGACACCCCGGCGTAGAGGACGCGCTGCTCGCCCCGCTCCTCGATCGCGCGCGCCACGGCGTCGGCGATGGCTCCGATCGTGAACGGCTCCCGGGTGGGCGGCGCGGCGCCGTGGCCCGGCATGTCGAGGACCGCCACGCGGTACCGCTCGGCGAGAGCCGGAAGGGCGTCCTCCCAGAGGACGCTCGAGGTCCCGAGCGATGCTCCGAGCACGAGCAGCGGCGCACCGTCGGGTCCGGCGGGTTTCGAGAGGGCGATGGTCGGGAGGCTCACGTTTCCCTCGTTCTCCGGATGGGGCGGGGCGACGCGGTCGACGAGGTCGCCCGCGAGGCCGGTGTAGTTCGCTGGATCGAGCAGGGGCCCGACGTCGACCGCCGAGGTGCCGGCCTCGACGAGCGCCTCCTCGACGAGCGCCTCGAGGTCTTCGCCCGCGCCCGCCGCACGAACGATGCGGGCGACGCGCTTCGCCCCGACGACGGGGCCGAGCACGATCGAGAGGCGTTCGGCCAGGATGAGACCGCCAGTCTCCGCCAGGTTGCGCGCGACCGCGTCGGCGTCGACCCGCAGCCCCCGCACGAGCGTCGCGGCCTGCGCCGTCGCGCCGAGCGCGAGACGAAGCAGCTCCCGCAGCGTCGGCCACTCGGCGTGCCACGCACCGTCGGGGCGCTCGTCGACCGCGAGCGCGGCGGCGAGGTGGAGCGACGCGCCGAGCTGGGGCGCGCGCATGGCGGCGGAGCGGATGAGGACGGATGCCGCGGGGTTCCGCTTCTGCGGCATCGCCGACGACCCTCCGCCCGAGCCCTCGCGCAGCTCGCCGATCTCGGTGCGCGAGAGCGTCGCGACGTCGGCGGCGACCACTCCGACGGCGTCGATCGCCTGCACGAGGGCGTCGCCGAGCTCCGTGATCGGCCAGCGGGTCGTGTGCCACGGACTTTCGGGCGTCGCGAGCCGCAGCGCCTCGGCGTAGGCGCCCGGCAGACGGCCGGCCGCCTCGGCGCCCGCGACGGCGACGAACGACGCGAGGGTTCCGGCGGCACCGCCGAGCTGTGCGGGAAGAGCCCGGGTCGCGGCATCCACCCGCTCCTCGGCACGGCGCACGCCCCGCAGCCAGTTCGCCGCTCGGAGCCCGACGGTCGTGGGCACGGCGTGCTGCGTGAGTGTGCGCGCCGCGGCCACGTCGTCCCGGTGCGCGCGGGCGAAGGGCTCGAGCGCCCGAACCGTCTCGCGCAGCGACCCGGACACGAGGTCCGACGCGTCGCGAGCGACGAAGGCGAGCGCGGTGTCGAGGACGTCCTGGCTCGTCGCGCCGCGGTGAACCCACGCGCGCACGTCCGCCGGCACGCGCTCCCGAAGCTGCGCGACGAGCGGGATGACGGGGTTGCCTCCGGCGACGGATGCCGCGGCGAGCGCCGCCGCATCGATCGGCGCCGCCTCGTTGAGCGCCGCCTGCAGCGCGTCGCCCGTTCCTCGCGGCGCGGTGCCGACCGCCTCGTACGCTCGGACGAGCGCGACCTCGGCGTGCACGAGCGCGGTGAGGAACGCGGCATCCGTCACCGCATCGTCGTTGCCGACGGCAACGGGGGTCAGCAGACCGACGTCGAGGGGCGACTCGCTCACGATGGGCCCTTTCGTCCGGAGTCGCGCGGTCAATAGGTCAGGAACACCGTCTCCCGATCGCCCTGCAGACGGATGTCGAAGTGCAGCGATCCGTCGGCCCCGCGCGTCGCGATGAGCGTAGCGCGCTCGCTTTGGTCGAGCGACGACAGGAGAGGATCGGCGGCGAGGCGCTCGGCGTCCTCGGGGAGGTAGATGCGGGTGTGCAGCTTGTTCGGAAGCCCCCGCGCGAAGACTACGGCGGCGAAGAACGGCGCCTCGCCGGCGATCGAGCCGGGGTTGCGCGTCCAGAACTCGAAGTGCCCCTCGTCGTTCGTGTGCGAGCGGCCGAAGCCCGTGAAGGTGTGGTCGTCGCGCCGGCGGGATCCCCGGCCGCGCGGAAGCGACCCGTCGGCGTCGGCGCCCCAGATCTCGACGCACGCGTCGGGGATCGGGCTGCCCGCTCCGTCGTAGACGGTGCCGCCGAGCACGATCGCGCCCGGCGAGTGCGGGGAGGCGACCTCGTGCATCTTCGGATAGTTGAGGCCGAACGCGAAGAACGGCCCGATCGTCTGACCTGACGTCGGCTCATGGGTCTTGGCCGGGCGGCCGGCGAGGGCGGCTGCGGAGTCGTGCGCGGTCATGTCAGGCCTCCCCGTCCTTTTCATCCTTCGCCCGGCTGAACCGGTCGCTTCTCGTCGCCGCCCGCATCACTCGCCCTCCTCGGATTCGAACCAGGTCGCGTCGGGACCGTCGACGACGATGTCCCAGCGGTAGCCCATCGAGAACTCGGGCACCGTGAGGTCGTGGTCGTAGGCCGCGATCAGGCGGTCGCGGTCCTTCTGGCTGCGGATCGTGTTGTAGATGGGGTCGAGCGGGAAGAGCGGGTCGCCCGGGAAGTAGACCTGCGTGATGATCCGCTGCGTGAACGCCGAGCCGAAGATCGAGAAGTGGATGTGCGCCGGACGCCACGCGTTGATGTGGTTCTTCCAGGGATAGGGACCGGGCTTGATCGTCGTGAACTTCCAGAAGCCCTCGTCGGTCGTGACGATCCGCCCGGCTCCCGTGAAGTTCGGGTCGAGCGGCGCGGGGTGCTGGTCGCGCTGGTGGATGTAGCGTCCCGCGGCGTTGGCCTGCCAGATCTCGACGAGCTGGTTGCGCAGCGGACGGCCCCACGAGTCGAGCAGGCGGCCCTCGATCGTGATGCGCTCGCCCTGCGGCTCGCCCCTGTGCTGCAGGGTCAGATCCGACTCGATCTGTGCGACGTCGCGCTGCCCGAACGCGGGAGACCACAGCTCGATGGTCTCGGGGTCGACGAGGCGGGGGTTCTTGGTCGGATGGCGGAGGATGCTGGAGCGGTACGGCGCGAAGTCGTAGAGCGTCGCCGGCACCCGCTCGCCGGCGGCGAGGCGGCGCTCGGCGTCGGCGTGGAGGTCGAGGATCTCCTGAGTGATCCGGGCCTGCGACGGCATGTCGTGCGAGGCGAGCAGCGTCTCGGGCGCGGCCGCGGTCTGTTCGAGCACGACGGAGGACGAGAAGGCCTCCTGGCTGTTCGGATCGGACTCGACGACGGTCATGAAGTCCCCTTCGACGGTTCACACGTGGTCGTCTTCAGGGTCGCACCGGGATCGGAGCATCCCCGGGAGCGATCCCGCTCAGCGGGAATCGGCGAGGAGGGCGGCACGGATGTCGCGCGCCGCCTGTACGACGAGAGGCCCGAGGCGCCGCTCGTCCGCCCGCTCCAGGTGCACCACCACGCCGACCGCTGCGGGCGGGAGCCCGTCGACGGGGCCGAGGGCGGCGGCGACCGAGACGTTTCCGAGGGTCATCTCCTCGTGGGTCGTCGCGTAGCCGCGCGCCCGCGTACGCTCGAGGTCGAGCCGCAGCTCCCGCTCCGACGTGATCGAGTGCGTCGTCTCGCGCTCGAGGGGGGCGGCGAAGTACCGCTCGAGCCACAGGGCGTCGCGCGTGGCGAGCAGGGCCTTGCCGACCCCGGTCGTGTGCAGCGGATGCCGCCCGCCCATGCGGCTGAGCGTCGGGATCGAACCCGTGCCGGTGAGCCGCCCGACGTAGAGAGCCGAGGCGGTGTCGGGCGTCGGCGCGTCGAGCACCGCGAGGTGGACGTTCTCGCCCGTCGCCTCGTAGAGCCTCAGCATGTGCGGGAGGGCCGTCTCTCGCAGGTGCAGCGACAGCGGCGAGAGCTCGCCGAGCTCCCACAGCCGCACGCCGATCGTGTAGCGGTGTCCCGCGGCCCGCGTGAGGAGCCCGAACTCGGTCAACGACGCCAGCAGCCGGTGCAGGGAAGAGCTCGGCAGCCCCGTCAGCTCGCCCAGCCGGGCGGCTGAGAGCGCGGGCTCGTCGTCTGTGAAGCACTGCAGCACGCGCATCGCGCGGGCGAGCATTCCCTCTCCCTCGTCGGCCACGTGTCCTCCCGCCTCCGAGGCTACCCGCCGTCCCTGCTCGGCCGTCGAGCGGAGCAGCCGAGCAGCGACGACGAATCGCGCCCTGCCCGGGCGAAGGGGCGTGGCATCCTGAGCCCATGGCCAACTCGCCGTCGGGCGACTCGATGACGCAGCGCATCGTGCGGGTGCTCGAGACATTCACGGCCGACCGGACGGTGCAGACCGCGTCCGAGATCGGCCGTCGCGCCGGGCTCCCCTCGTCCACCGCGCACCGCCTCGTCGACGAACTCGTCGCCGAGGGGCTCCTCGACCGCGATCACGAGCACCGCGTGCGGCTCGGCCTGCGCCTGTGGGAGCTCGCCCTGCGCGGCTCGCGGGCCCTGCGTCTTCGGCAGGCTGCGCTCCCGTCCATGGAGCGCATCCAGGCGCGCGTCCGCGAGCACACTCAGCTCGCCGTGCTCGAGCAGGACTCCGCTCTCTTCCTCGAGCGCCTCTCGCACCCCGAGGCGGGGGCGAACATCACGCGCATCGCCGGCCGCCTCCCGCTCCACGCCTCCTCGTCGGGTCTCGTGCTGCTCGCCTACGCCGACCCTGCTCTGCAGGAGCGCGTGCTCGCGGGCGCGCTCCCCGCCCTTTCTCCCGACACGATGACGGATGCCTCGTCCCTCCGCCGCGTCCTGGCGTCGATCCGTCGCTCGGGCTTCGTCGTCGCGCCGGGCTCGGTCGAGTCGGTGTCGACGGGGGTCGCGGTGCCGGTGCGCGACGAGACCGGCGAGGTCGTCGCCGCGCTCTCGGTCGTCCTTCCGCGCGAGACGCCTCCCGAGGTCGCGGTCTCGGAGCTCCTCCGCGCTGCGCGCGAAATCCGCGCCGTCCTCTCGGGCCGCTGAGCGGCGCGGACCCTGCGAGCGGAGGAGATCCGGCGAGCGGAGGCGAATGCGGCGGCTCACAGCATCCGCTCCTCGGGCGGAAGGGAGGACGGGACGGAAGAGGGGCCTCGCGCCGCCCCGCCCCGGTCCCCGAGCGAGCGAAGCGAGAGGAGGGGACGACGTCGAGCCGCCGCGGAACCCGTTCCCGTTCATCAGGAACACGCCGTCCGGACGCCCGCGGGCGGAAGCACACTGGAGCGCAGCATCCACTCGTCGAAGGAGACGCGAAATGACCGCCACAGTGACGACCCGCGTCGCGATCATCGGCGCCGGCCCCGCCGGCCTGCTGCTGTCGCACCTGCTCGCCGACGCGGGCATCGAGTCCGTCGTGATCGACCAGCGCACGCGCGAGGAGATCGAGAACACGATCCGCGCAGGCATCCTGGAGGAGGGCACGGTCGGCGTCCTCTCGTCGTCCGGAGCGTCCGATCGGGTCGTGACGGCCGCCAGCCGCCACGAGGGCATCGAGCTCCGCTTCGCCGGGGAGGGCTACCGCATCGACTTCGCCGCGCTCGTCGGCCGCGCGGTCTACCTCTACCCCCAGCACGAGGTGCTGAAAGACCTCATCCGGGCACGCCTCGCAGGCGGACAGGACCTCCGCTTCGGCGTGACCGCCCAGCGCGTCGAGGGCGCGGGAACCGACCGGCCCGCCGTGATCGCGACCGACGCCGAGGGCCGGACCCTCACGATCGAGGCCGAGTTCGTGGTGGGCGCCGACGGCTCGCGCAGCGTCGCCCGCGCGGCCGTGAGCGGCTCGTCGACCGGCGGCTACTTCCGCGAGTACCCGTTCGCCTGGTTCGGCATCCTCTGCGAAGCTCCGCCGAGCTCCGAAGAGCTCATCTACAGCAACTCCCCCGATGGATTCGCACTCATCAGCCAGCGGAGCGCGACCGTCCAGCGCATGTACTTCCAGTGCGACCCCGACACCGACCCCGCCGCGTACTCCGAGGAGCAGCTGTGGGACGAGCTGCAGAAGCGCGTGCCCGGCACGACGCTCGCGCAAGGGCCGATCTTCCAGCGCGACGTGCTGCGGTTCCGCAGCTTCGTCGCGCACGAGCTGCTGAAAGGCCGCGTCGCGCTCATCGGCGACGCGGCGCACACCGTGCCGCCGACCGGTGCGAAGGGCATGAACCTCGCCGTCGCCGACGTGGTCGTGCTCGAGAAGGCGCTGCGGGCGCTTCTGCTGGAGGACGACTCGCGCCCGCTCGAGGCGTTCCCCGAGAAGGCGCTGCACCGCATCTGGAAGGCGCAGCACTTCTCGTGGTGGATGACGAGCATGCTCCACGTGGCACCGGATGCCTCGGACTTCGACCGTCGCCGCCAGCTCGGCGAGCTGCGCTCGGTGGTGGAGTCGGAGCACGGTCGGGCTTACCTCGCGGAGGCCTACACGGGCTGGCCGCTCGAGGGCCTCACCTGACCCGGTCCGGCGAGCAGAGGCGCGAAGCGGGGCACTCCCCCGGTCCAGCCCCCACGGCCAGGGTGTAGCATCCAATACCTATGGGCGAAGGGAAGCGCGCGCCGGCGATCGCGGGGCTTCTCGTCGCGACGTGTCTCGTCGCGGCGAACATGCGCCCCACGATCACGGCCGTCGGGCCGCTGCTCGGACAGATCGGCGACGAGACCTCGCTCTCGCCCACCCTCCTCGGGCTGCTCGGCGCGGTTCCCCTCCTCATGTGGGCCCTGGTCTCGCCGGTCGCGCACGAGCTGAGCCGGCGGTTCGGGATGTCGCGTGCCGTCACATGGTCGCTCGTCGTCCTCGCCGTAGGCACGGTCGTGCGTTCGATCCCCGGCCCGACGGCGAGCCTCTGGATCGGCACGATCATCATCGGCGCGGCCCTCGCGATCGTCAACGTCCTCATGCCCGCCGCGATCAAGCGCGACTTCCCCGCGCGCGTGCCGGCGATGATGGCGGTCTACACGGCCCTCCTCGGCGGCGTCGGGGCGATCGCCTCCGGCGTCGCGGTCCCCGTCTCCCACCTCGAGCTCCCGGGCGGGGAGGCGGGCTGGCGATTCGCCCTCCTCGTCATCGGCCTCGCCCTCCTGCCCTTCGCCATCGGCGCCTGGGGATGGGCGACGCGCGGAGCCCCGCATGCCGCCGGCAGCGGCCGGCACCGGGGCCGCACCGGCATCTGGTCCGATCCGGTCGCCTGGGTGGTCGCGGCATACATGGGGTTCCAGGCATCCACCTTCTACATGCTGCTCACGTGGCTCGCGTCGATCTCGGTCTCGACGGGCCGCAGCGCCGTGGTCGCGGGCTTCGACGTGATGATCTACCAGATCTTCTCGCTGGCAGGGTCCCTCATCGTGCCGTTCGTCCTGCGCGGACGCGTCGAGAGGTTCGTGCCCGCACTCATCCCGACCCTGGGGATCGTGGGGGTCCTCGGGCTCATGGCAGCGCCCGGGGCGATCGTCTTCTGGGTCGTGCTCATCGGCCTGTCGTCGGGCGCGTCGCTCGGCATGACCCTGACCCTCATGGCCCAGCGCGCCCGCGACCACGACGCCTCGGCCGCGCTGTCGGGCATGGGCCAGTCCGTCGGCTACGTGCTGGCGGCGCTGGGCCCCGTGCTGTTCGGCTGGGTGCACGCGGCGGTCGGGGGGTGGGTCGCGCCCCTCGTGCTCGTGCTCGTCGTGATGATCGGGCAGCTCGCCACGGGGGTGCTGGCCGGACGCGATCGGTTCGTCCTCGAGCGCCGCTGACAAGCCAGGACCGAGGCCGGGGGCCTACCCCGGATACGCGATCCGCGCGAGCAGATCCGCGAGCACCCGACGATCCGGCGCAGCGAGGTCGCCGTGCAGCGATCGCTCGGCCGCCCTCGTCGCCGCGGCCGCCTGAACGTGCAGCGAGCGCCCCTCCTCCGTCGCGACGACGACGTTCGCCCTCCGGTCGGCGGGGTCGGGTCGCCGCTCGACGAGTCCGCGCTTCTCGAGCTCGTCGACGAGCGCCACGACCTGGCTCGGGTCGAGGCGGAGGAACTCCGACAGGTCGCGCTGAGTCGGCCGCACCTCGCCGGCCGAGAGGGCGAGCACCGAGAACGATCGCACCTTGAGCCCGAACGGCGCGAGCGCCGCGTTCCCCGCCGACACCGAGAGGGCGTTCGCGCGGGCGAGCAGGAAGCTCACATCGGTGCCGAGGTCGCTCTCACGGAGACGGTCGGACGCCGCGCGGGCGGTGTCAGACGGCGTCCTCGGCATGCGCCCACTGTAGCAAACGATGAGATCGACAACCATTGACATTCTCAATCAATTCGTGGTGTCATGATCCCCTGGGCCGTCGCCCGCCCGCACGGCGCGTCACGAAGGAGCACACCGATGGAACTCGAGGGCAAAGTCGCCGTCGTCACCGGATCGGGCCGAGGACTCGGCCTCGCCTACGCGCAGGAGCTCGCCCGCCGGGGCGCCGCCGTCGTCGTCAACGACGTCGACGCCGAGGCGGCCGCTGCGGCGGTCGCATCCATCGAGGGCGCCGGCGGTCGCGCCGTCGCGGTCGTCGCCCCCGTCGGACCCACCGAGACGGCCGCGCAGCTCGTCCAGACCGCCGTCGACGCGTTCGGCGGCCTCGACATCCTCGTCACGAACGCGGGGGTCCTGCGCGACACCGTGCTGTGGAAGATGAGCGACGACGACTTCGACACCGTGATCGGCATCCACCTCCGCGGCACGTTCACGTGCGTGCGCGAGGCGGCGATCTGGATGCGGGAGCACGGGGTCGCCGGACGCATCATCTGCATCGGGTCTCCCACGGGCCAGCGGGGGAACTTCGGCCAGACGAACTACGCCGCGGCGAAGGCCGGCATCGTCGGGATGGTCCGCACGTGGGCGCTCGAGCTCAAGCGCGCGAACATCACCGTCAACGCGGTGATCCCCGTCGCCGCCACGGCCATGACCGCCACCGTCCCCTACTTCGCCGCCGCCGTCGAAGCCGATGAGAAGGGCGAGCCCATGCCCGCCTTCTTCCGGCACGACCTGGGCTTCGGCACCTCCGACGACGTCGCGGGCCTCGTGGCGTATCTGGCGACGGATGCCGCGGCCGGCGTCTCCGGCCAGGCGATCGGGGTCGGGGGCGACCGCGTTCAGCTGTGGTCGCACCCCGAGCCCGTGCTCACGGCCTACCACGACGGGGGCTGGTCGTTCGAGGCGCTCTCGGCGGAGTTCCCCGGCCTCGTCGACGGGCAGCTGCAGTCGGTCGGCGAGACCTTCCCGCCCCTCCCCGACGACCTCCAGCGCTAGGCGGCCTCGTCTCGCATCGCCCGCTCAACGACCGGAAACGCACATGACCCGCTACGAATCGGCGATCGACGTCGACGCGATCACCGCGATCGACGTCCACGTGCACATCGAGGTCGACGACCACGGGCATCACTCGCTCCCCGACGATCTCGTCGCCGCCGCATCGCGCTACTTCTCGGCCGACGGCCCCCGGCCCGATCTCGACTCGGTGGCCGCCTACTACCGCGACCGCTCGATGGCGGCTGTCGTGTTCACGGTCGATGCCGAGGAGCAGCTGGGCCATCCGCCCCTGTCGAGCGCCGACATCGCCGAGGGCGCGGCGCGCAACAACGACGTCCTCATCCCCTTCGGCTCCGTCGACCCCCGCCGGGAGGACGCGCTCGACCGCATCCGCCGGCTCATCGACGATCAGGGCGTGCGGGGCTTCAAGTTCCACCCCACCGTGCAGGGCTTCGACCCGAGCGACGAGCGCTTCTATCCGCTGTACGCCGCGATCCGGGATGCTGCGATCCCGGCGCTGTTCCACACGGGTCAGACGGGCATCGGCGCGGGGCTCCCGGGCGGACGGGGGCTGCGGCTGGCCCTTTCGAATCCGATCCTGCTCGACCCCGTCGCCGCGGACTTCCCCGACCTGCAGATCGTCATGGCGCACCCCTCCGTGCCATGGCAGGACGAGGCGCTGTCGGTCGCGACGCACAAGCACAACACGTGGATCGACCTGTCCGGCTGGAGCCCGAAGTACTTCCCCGAGCAGCTCGTCCGCGCCGCCAACTCGTACCTCACGCGCCGCGTGCTGTTCGGGTCGGACTTCCCGCTGCTCACCCCCGACCGCTGGCAGAGGGATGTCCAAGCCACGGCGCTCAAGCCCGACGTGATGCCGGGGATCCTCAAAGACAACGCCGCCCGGCTTCTCGGACTCGTCGTCGCGGACGACGCCCGCTCGACCCACCAAGGAGAACGACCATGACCACGACCGTCGACTACGCCGACGCCGCCGGACTCGCCGGGACCGACCTCGGCTGGACCGAATGGCTCGACGTGACGCAGGAGCGCGTGAACCTCTTCGCCGAAGCCACCGACGACCACCAGTGGATCCACGTCGATCCCGCCCGCGCCGCCGACGGCCCGTTCGGCGGCGCGATCGCGCACGGATTCCTCTCCCTGTCGCTGACGGTGAAGTTCTGGTCGGAGCTGTTCGACGTGACGGGCGTCACGACGCGCGTCAACTACGGCCTCGACAAGGTGCGGTTCGTCTCCCCCGTGCAGGTGGGCGCACGCGTGCGCATGAACGCCGTCATCGCCGAGGTGACCGAGGTGCGCGGGGGCTACCAGTTCGCCGTCGATCAGACGATCGAGATCGAGGGCGCCGAGAAGCCGGCCGTCGTCGCGCGAGGGCTGTACCGCTTCTACGCCTGACCCCGGCATCCCCCCTCGCTCCCATTCGCACGCTCGAAGGAGAGACATGCGCAATCGCGGAATCGGGTTCTGGCTCGCGAAGCGACGACTCAAGACCCCCGACAAGCCCGCCGTCATCTTCGGCGACGACCTGCTGACCTATCGGGACCTCGCCGACACCGCCGACCACGTCGCCGCGGTGCTGTGGCACCGGGGGATACGCAAGGGCGACGCCGTGGCGTTCATCGGGGAGAACAGCCCGCAGCTGCTGCAGGTGATGCTCGGGGCGGCCCAGCTCGGCGCCGTCTTCGTACCGGTCAACACCCGCCTGGCGGGCCCCGAGGTGACGCACGTCCTGGTCGATTCGGGCGCCCGCGCCGTCGTGCTCGACCCGGAGTTCCTCGACCGCGCGATGCCCGGCGTCGAGGCGGGGCGCATCGCGCACGTCATCGTCACCGGGGAGGGCGTCGCCGAGCATCCTGGACTCGCGCGGCTGGTCGCCGAGGCGCCCGGGGGGCACACCGTCGCCGACGTCGGACTCGACGACCCCGCCGCGATCATCTACACCTCCGGCACGACCGGCCGGCCGAAGGGCGCCATTCTGAGCAACGGCAACCTCACGTGGGTCGCGCTGAACTGCGTCGTCGACTACGACGTCGTGTCCGGCGACGTGTCGCTCATGATCTCCCCGCTCTTCCACGTCGCCTCGCTCGGCATGGGGGCGCTCCCGGTCATCCTCAAGGGCGCCACGCTCGTGCTCGAGAAGGGGTTCGAGCCCGGGCGGGCGCTGTCGCTCATCGAACGGCACCGCGTCACGATGCTCAGCGGCGTCCCCACGACCTACCAGATGCTGGCCGACCATCCCGCGTGGGCGACGACCGACCTGTCGTCGCTGCACAAGCTCACGTGCGGCGGCTCGGCCGTGCCCACCCGCATCCTCAACGCCTACGAGGAGCGCGGACTGTCGTTCTCACAGGGCTACGGCATGACCGAGACCTCTCCGGGAGCGACGTCGCTGTCGCCCGAGATGACGCGCGCGAAGCAGGGCAGCGTGGGCCTCCCGCACTTCTTCACCGAGGTGCGCATCACCGACGAGCGGGGAGACGTCGTGCCGCGCGGCACCGTCGGCCAGGTCGAGGTCGCGGGCCCGAACGTCTTCCTCGGCTACCACGGCATGCCCGACGCGACGGCTGACGCCTTCACCGAGGACGGGTGGTACCGCTCCGGCGACCTCGGCTACCTCGACCCGGACGGCTACCTCTACATCGCGGACCGCCTGAAGGACATGATCATCTCGGGCGGAGAGAACATCTACCCCGCCGAGGTCGAGAACCTCATCTCCGACATCGAGGGCATCTCGGGCGTCGCCGTCGTCGGAGTGCCCGACGAGCGCTGGGGCGAGGTGCCGTGGGCCGTCGTGACGCTGCGCGACGGCGCCGAGGTCGACACCGAGACCGTCCGCGAGCGCCTCGACGGACTCGTCGCGCGCTACAAGCTGCCGAAGAACGTCGTGGTCGTCGAAGACCTTCCGCGGACGGCGTCCGGCAAGGTGCGGAAGGCCGACCTGCGCGCCCGCTTCGGCCGCGAGTGACCTGCCCGCCCGCTTCGGCCGCGAGTGACCTGCGCGCCCGCTTCGGCCGCGAGTGACCCGCGAGTGAGCCGCTCGTAAGCCGCGAGTGAGCCGCGAGTGAGCCGCGGCCCGCTTACAGCGGATACTGCCCCGGCTCGCGTCGCAGGGTGATCCAGCGCGTCTCGGTGAACGCGTCGATGTTGGCCTGAGCACCCCCGTGGCGCGACCCGGTGCCCGAGGCGCCGACGCCGCCGAACGGCGCGTTGGCCTCGTCGCCCACCGTCTGGTCGTTGATGTGCACGATCCCGGTCGGGATGCGCTGCGCCATCGCGTAGGCCGCCATGACGTCACGGCTCACGATCCCGAGCGAGAGCCCATAGTCGGTGGATGCCGCGAGCTTCACCGCCTCATCGTCGGTCGAGTACGGGACCACCGACGCGACGGGCCCGAAGACCTCCTCGTGGTACGCGTCGACGTCGGCCGGGGTGTTCGCGAGCACGGTCGGGCGGTAGAACAGTCCGTCGTACGATCCACCCGCGCGCAGCTCCGCTCCCTGGGCCACGGCATCGTGCACGAGAGTGTGCACGCGGTCGCGCTGCACCTCGTCGATGAGCGGTCCGAGATGCACCTGCTCCGCCGCCGGATCCCCCACGTGCATCGAGTCGGCCTTCGCCGCGAGCCGCGACACGTACTCCTCGAAGAGGGACTCGTGCACGATGTGCCGGCCCACCGTCATGCAGATCTGGCCCTGGTGGAGGTAGGAGCCCCACGTCGCGAGGTTCACCGCCTGGTCGACGTCGGCGTCCTCGCGGACGATGAAAGCGGAGTTGCCGCCGAGCTCGAGGTGCGCGCGCGTGAGGTGCCGGCCGGCGAGCTCGCCGACGATCCGGCCTGCGCGCGTCGACCCCGTGAAGGCGATCACCCGCACGTCGGGTTCGGCCACCATCGCCTCGCCGACCTCCGCACCGCCCGGGACGAGCTGGAGAAGTCCGGCCGGAAGACCCGCCTCCTCGAAGATGCGCACCATCGATACGCCGCCCGTGACCACCGTGCGGGGGTCGGGCTTGAGCAGGACGGCGTTCCCGAGCGCGAGCGCGGGGGCGACGGCGCGGATGCCGAGGATGAGGGGGACGTTGAAGGGCGAGATGACGCCGACGACGCCCACCGGCACCTGCTGGGCGAGGGACAGCCGGGGCTCTTCGCTGGAGAGGATCGAGCCGAGCGGGGCCGAGGGCAGCGCCGCGGCCTCGTAGCACTCGGCCGCCGTCACGTGGAGGGCGAACCCGGCGAGGGGCGGGATGGCGCCCACCTCGCGGATGTTCCAGCCCATGATCTCGTCGGCGTGCTCCTCCCACAGCTGCGCGGCCCGGCGGAGGACGCCGGCGCGCACAGGGTGCGGCGTCACCGCCCACTCCTTCTGCGCCCGCGCCGCGCCCGCCGCTGCGCGGGCGACATCCGCCGGGGACGCGAGGCCGACGGTCGCGATCGTCTCACCCGTGGCGGGTGCGACGGAGGCGATGGATCCGCCTCCGGCGTCGACCCATTCGCCGTCGATGAAGATCCGCCCGGTGAAGGCGCTCTCGTCGATGAGCGTCGTCGTGCTCTCGATGGTGGTGGACATGTCGCTTCCCTTCTTGCGCGAGCGTCAGGCGTGGCTGCGCGCGAGTCTGTGTGCACGCCGGCCGGGCGCGCTGTCCGTCCACCCTTGACGGATGACGCGGACAGCATCCGTCGCCACCGCGAGGGCGTCGTCGAACGGAGCCCTCCAGATGGAGAGGATGTCGGCTGCGCCCCCGACGAGGGGCCTCGAGAAGGCCTCGACGCCCCAGCGTCCCGCGTAGCCGTCGTCCAGAGCCTGCCGGACGACGCTGGCGATGTCGAGGGCCCCCGTCGAGAGCGTGCCACGGCCGGACTGACCGAGCTCCAGGTACCGCAGCCGCGGAAGCGCTGCGCGGATCGCCGCCGCCATGTCGGCCTCCTCGATCGCCATGTGGAAGGTGTCGAGATGGATGCCGAGATTGTCCGATCCGCTGAGCTCCACGAACTCCATCGCCTGAGCGGCGGTGTTGACGGCGGATGTCTCGTACCTGTTGAGCACCTCGAACGTCATCGCGACGCCCTGCCCGGCGGCGTAGTCGGCGACCGCGCCCACCTCGCGCGCGGCCCTCACGAGCGCCGCTCGCGAAGTGGGTCCGCCCGGCGGGCCGAACAGCCCGTACGGCACGCCGTTGAGCTGGTCCGCACCGAGGGCCGCCGCGAAGTCGACGGCGGCGCGGAGCGCATCGGCGCCGGCGCGTCGCTCGTCACCGTCCTCCGACGACACGTCGGCGCCCGGCCGCTGGCCGGTCATGGCGATCGGCCTCACGTCGCACTCGCGGAACACGCGCGCGAGGGCTGTCGCGTCCGTCTGCGCCGGGTCGAGCGGCGGCAGCACCGCCCCGCGGTACTCGCGCGCCCGCAGTTCGGTGAGCAGCGGAGCGAGCGCGGCGGGCGTCGGATCGGCCAGCGCGATGCTGACGTGGAAGGCGACGTCGAGCTCGAGGTCGAGGTGAGGGTTCACGCGTCGGCCCGTCGATCAGAAGGTCGGCAGCGCGAACCGCTGCTTGAAGGCGGAGTAGCCGTCGTCGACGTGCACGACGGTGCCGTTGATCGCGTTCGCCTCGTCGGACGCGAGGAAGGCGACGACGTCCGCGATCTCCTCGGGCCGGGTGAGGCTGTTGCGCAGCTGCTCCGACGCGAACAGCTCCTTCAGCTCGTCGGAGAACTGGTTGATGATGGGCGTGCCCACGCGACCCGGCGTGATCGCGACGGCCCGCACGCCGTGCTCGGCGAGCTCGTAGGCCGCCGATCGGGTGAACGAGATCACGGCGGCCTTCGCGGCGCTGTAGCTGAACGCGAGCTCGGCGGCCTGCTCGCCGTAGATGGACGACGTCGAGATGATGACCCCGCCGGTCCCCTGGCGTGCGAACTGCCTCCCCGCGGCGAGGATGCCGTAATAGACGCCGTCCTGGTCGACGCGGATCATCGGGACGTAGTCGACGGCCGGGTCGTGCTCGAGCAGCGGCTTGCCGCCCGCGATCCCGGCGTTGTTGAAGATGACGTCGAGCTTGCCGAAGGCGTCGACCGCCGTCTGGACGGCCGCCTCGACCTCCTCGTACACCGAGACGTCCACCCCGACCGCGACGGCGCTCCCATCCGGGAGCGTGTCGACGACCTCCTGCGCCCTGTCCAGGGCGATGTCTGCGACGGCTACCTTCGCCCCCTCGTCGATGAACTTGCGGACGGTCGCCAGACCGATTCCGCTCGCGCCTCCGGTGATGAGGGCTGCTTTGCCTTCCAAACGCATGTCGTCGTCTCTTTCGTCTCGTGCGGGCGTCGGGGATGCCGGGGGCCGGTGCCGGTGGGGGCGATGGCCCGCCCCCACCGGCAGCGGCGGTTCAGCCGAGCTTGTCCGACGGCGTGATCTCGGCCGCGTTGTCCTTCGTGACGAGGGTGACCCCCACCGCCTCGAAGTCCGACGACGGCATGGTGCCGTCCTTCTGGAACGCGACCAGGGCCGCCGTCACGTCGTCGTTGATCGAGGGCCAGGGCTGCTCGACCGTCGCGAGGAAGGGTCCTCCGGACTGGATCGCCGCGATCGCCTCGCTCGTGGCATCCACACCCGTCACCTTCGCGTCGGAGCCCGCTTCGGAGATCGCCTGCACGGCGCCCAGGGCCGCGTCGTCCCACCCGACCCACACGGCGTCGAGTCCGCCGGGGTTCGCCGAGAGGTAGTCGGCGACAAGCGCGAGCGCTTCCGTGCGGCCCGTGGCGGGCGAGACGACCTGCTGGATCTCTCCGCCGGCGAGGTTCGCCCCGGCGGCTTCGACCGCCTCGGCGGCGAGGCCCGAGCGCATGCGGATGCCGGCGTGCGGGTCATGGCCGATCACCATGATGTTCTTGCCCTCGAGACCCCCGATCGAATCCGAGATGGCCTCCATGGTCTGATCGACGATCTCCTGCTGATCGGTGGTGATGTTGAGCGCGTACGCGTCGGTGGGCTCGGTGCCGGCATCGATCGCGAACATCGGGATGCCTGCATCCTTCGCGGCGGTCACGATCGAGCTGATCGAGGCGACATCGGTGTAGCCGTTGTACACGGCGTCGGCGCCCTGGCCGATGGCGCTCTCGACCGCGGGGTTCATCTTCTGGAAGTCGAAGTCGCCCTGCACCATGGTGAGGTCCCATCCGAGCTCTTCCGCCTGGGCCTCGACGGCCTTGACCCACCAGGCCCCGATCGGCGTCTGGTTGCCGGAGGTGAAGGCGACGACGCGGAACGGCTGGTCGCCGCCGCCGGCGTCGCCGGTCGAGCCGCCGGCACCGGAGCCGGACGAGCAGCCTGCCAGGGCGAGGACGGCGACGGTGGCCGCGGCCGCGAGGGTCTTGAGTGAGGTACGCACAGATCTACTCCTTCGTGTCATTGCGTGATTTCTGATCGGTGCCCGGGATGGATGCCCCGGAGCGACGAGAGGGCTGCGGGTCAGCGCTCCCGATGTCGGAGGGACGACAGCGTCACGGCCGCGATGATGATGAGGCCCGTCACAACCTGCTGGACATAGGCGTTCACGCCCAGGATGTTCAGGCCGTTGCTCATGACGCCGATGATCGCGACGCCGACCATGGTTCCGCCGATGTTGGCCGCGCCGGAGCGCACGACGGTCATGCCGAGGAACACCGCGGCGACGGAGAACAGCAGGTTGTCCTCCCCCTGGACGGCGCTCGCGCTGCCGAGACGCGCCGCCAGCAGAATGCCGCCGAGGGCTGCCACGAGGCCTGCGATCGAGAAGGCCAGCAGGCGCGCACGTCGCACATTCACCCCGGACAGGCGCGAGACCTCGGCGTTCCCGCCGGTGGCGTACCAGCGCCGGCCCATCGTGGTGAAGCGGAGCACGAACCAGAGGACGAGCGAGATCAGGATCGCGATGAACACCGGGAGCGGGATCTCGAGGAACCGTCCCTGTCCCAGCGCCGTGAACTCCGGCGGCAGGTTGAACAGCGTCGTGCCGGCGGTGACGAGGAAGGCCAGTCCCGTCACCGAGGTGAGCGTCGCGAGCGTCGCCACGAAGGCCGACAGATTCAGGTAGGCGATCAGGAGGCCGTTGACGATCCCGATGGCCAGCCCCACCGCGAGCCCGACGAGGATGGCCACGGGGACGGGCGAACCTCCGAGCATGAGCGAGGCGACGACGGCCCCGGCCAGCGAGGAGGTGGCGGCGACCGAGAGGTCGAAGTCGCCGACGACCATGACGATCGTCTGTGCGCCGGCGATGATGGCGAGGATCGCCACCTGGTACAGGATGTTGCGCACGTTGGTGAACGTCAGGAACACGTCCGGGCGCATCGCGAAGAAGAACACCACGAGGGCGATGAGCGCGAGGACGGTCCCGCCGGACAGGAGGGTCTGACCCACCGACCGTCGCGGCACCGCGACGGTGTCGGTGGTGTCCTCGATTCCGGGATTACGCATCGTGGTCATGCGATTCCGCCTTTCCGTAGCAGTAGCTGAGGAGGACCTCTTCGTCCGCCCCCTCGGCAGGCACCTCACCCGAGATGCGGCCCTCGTGCATGATGAGGATCCGATCGCTCATCCCGATCAGCTCCGGAAGCTCGGAGCTCACCGCGATGACGGTCGTCCCCTCCGCCGCCAGTCGGCGGATCAGGCGATAGATCTCGCCCTTGGTGCCGACGTCGATCCCTCGCGTCGGCTCGTCCATCAGGAGGATCCGCGGCCCGCGCGCGAGCATCTTCGCGAGCACGACCTTCTGCTGGTTCCCCCCGGACAGCTCGCCCACCGGCTGGCGCGAGCTGCGCGCCTTGACGCGCAGGTCGGTCATGCCGCGGCTCACGATGTCGGAGATGCGCGCTCCCGATACGACGCCGAGAGTGCTCACGGTCTTGATGTTCGCCAGTGCGATGTTGTCCCGGATGGTGGACCCCAGGATCACGCCCTGACTGCGGCGCTCCTCCGGGACGAGCGCGATGCCCGCCTCCAGCGCCCTCTCCACGCCCGGGGAGTGCCGCAGCACCGTCCCGTCGACGGAGATCGTGCCGGCCGAGTGCCGCTGGGCGCCCGAGAGGATCCGCAGCAGCTCGCTGCGACCGGACCCGGCGAGGCCTCCAATCCCGAGGACCTCGCCTCGGTGGGCGACGAACGAGACGTCCTTGACGCGACGGCCGTGAAGACCCTCGACGGCGAGAGCGACGTCGGCCGTGGAGGCGGAGCCGCGTTCGGGGTAGAGCTGCCCGGCCTCCCGGCCGACCATGCTGGAGATCACCTCGTCGATGTGGGAGTCCGCGACATCCTTCGTCACGATGGTCCTGCCGTTGCGCATGATGGTCAGCCGGTCGCAGAGCTGGAAGACCTCTTCCAGTCGGTGCGAGACGTAGACGATCGCCACGCCCTCGTCGCGGAGCCGGCGCAGCACGGAGAAGAGCTCGGTGATCTCGGTGTCGGTGAGCGAGGCCGTAGGCTCGTCGAGGATGAGGACCCGGGCGTCGGTGGCCAGGGCCCGCGCGAACGCGACCATCGTCTGCTGGACCGGGGAGAGCTCGCCGGCCAGCTTCCCCAGCGGGATCCGCTGGTGGATCCTGTCGAGCTGCTCCTTCGCGCGGCGCCGGAGGGTCCGCCACTGCACGACGCCGCCCCGGTTGGGCGTCTGCGCGCCGAGCAGGATGTTCTCGGCGACGCTCAGCGACGGGATGATCGACAGCTCCTGGTACAGCGCGACGACCCCCGCCCTCTTCGCGATGCGGACGTTCCCGAACTCGACCTCCTCGCCCGCGCGCCACAGCGTCCCGTCGTCGGGCGCGTAGACGCCCGTGAGCACCTTGATGAGCGTCGACTTGCCCGCACCGTTCTCGCCGAGGAGCGCGTGGATCTCGCCGCGCTGCACCGAGAGGTGAGCACCCTCCAGGGCGTGCACGCCATCGAAGCGCTTGACGATGCCGCGCGCCTCGAGGGCGGGCGCGGCGGCGGTGTCCGTGGTGAGCGTCATGCCGCCACCCCCTCGTCCGTCACGGCATTGCAGCGGATGACGACTTTCGGATGCTGTCCGCTCACGTGCGCCTCGAACGCCGCGGGCGCGTCCTCCAGGTCGAAGACGGCCCGCGTCAGCTCGTCGACCTCGAGGTGCGGAAGGATCTGCAGAGCCCGCGGAAAGGCGTACGGCGACACGAAGACCCCGGTGAGGGTGAGCTCTTTGAGGTACAGGTGGTCGGAGAGGTTCAGCGGCATCTCGAAGTCGGCCGGGTACATCGCCCCGTACACGACGGTCGCGCCCTTCGCCGCGATGTCGAGCACTCCCCGCACCGCTCGAACCGACCCCGACGCGTCGATCACGACGTCGTATCCGCGTCCGCCGGTGATCGCGAGCGCGCGGGCGACCTGGTCCTCCTCGACCGGGTCGATCGTGAACTCCGCGCCGTGGCGCACGGCCATCTCGCGGCGATCGGCGATCGGCTCGACGAGGGTCAGCGACGTCGCGCCGGCCATCCGCAGAACCTGGAGCGCGAGCTGGCCGATCGGCCCTCCGCCGACGATCGCGACCCGGTCGCCGACCCGTGGGCGCGCCTTGTCGGCGATGCGCACGGCGACCGACGTCGGCTCGAGCAGGCATCCCTTCAAAAGCGACACTCCCTCGGGCAGCCGATAGACCTGGGATTCGTGCCACGTGATCGTCTCGGCCATGCCGGGGCGGTTGTAGTCCTGGATGTTCTCGCAGAACTGCTGCCTGCCCTCCTGGCACGGGCGGCACGTGCCGCAGAAGCGGAGGAAGTTGCCCGCGACGCGATCGCCCACCCGGAGGCCGTTGCGGTGCGCCCGCTCCCCCAGCGCCTCGACGACCCCCGAGATCTCGTGGCCGAGCCCGATCGGCACGGCGGTGCCGAAGTAGCCCTCCGCGAGGTGAGGATCCGAGCCGCAGATGGCGGCGTACGCCACGCGGATCCTGACGTCCTCGGGCCCGAGGGGCTGGTCGGGGAAGTCGACCACGCCGATGCGGCCCCGCGTGTCGGGGTCGGGGTCGCGCAGACTCCCGATTCGAGTGACGGCGACGGTCCTCACTTCGCCTCCTCCTGCCCGCGCATCCCGCTCACGCGGCCGCGAGCACGCGCCGGAGGGCGGCGACGGTGGCGCTCAGGCCGTAGCCGTGCTTGTCGCGCAGCTGCTCGTCCTCGCCGAAGCCGGCGTAGACCTGCGGGATGCCGAGCCGCTCGAACGCCGTGAGGTGCACGCCGCGATCGGCGAGGACGTCGGCGATGCGGCTGGCCAGGCCCCCGTACGCCAAGTGGTCCTCGAGCACGACGAAGCGGCCGTCCGTCTCGTCGGCGCACTCGAGGATGAGGGCCTCGTCGACGGGCTTGAGGGTGAACATGTCGACCACGCGGATCGAGCGCCCGTCCTCGGCCAGCTGATCGGCCGCCTGGATCGCCTGCGCGACCGTCGTCCCGTGCGTGAAGATCGTGGCGTCGGTTCCCTGACGGGCGACGATCCCCTTGCCGATGCGGACGTCGTGCTGGCCGGGCTCGTAGAGCACCATGTCCTTCTTGCCCACGGCGAGCCGGATGTAGAGGGGGCCCTTCATCGACATGGACTGACGCAGGATCTCGCCCACCATCAGGGGGTCGCCGATCGAGGTCACCGTCATGTTCGTCAGCGAGCACATGAGCGACAGGTCCTCGACCGCGTAGTGGGTGGAGCCGCCGTTGCCGACGAGCCCGCCGTGGGTCCCGATGATCTTCACGGGGAGGTTGGGGTAGCAGACGTCGGTGCGGATCTGCTCGAGCGCGCGCATGCTGAGGAAGGGCAGCATCCCCGATACGACGGGGATGTTGCCGTCGTACGCGAGCCCGGCCGCGATGCCGACGCTCACCTGCTCGGCGAGGCCGACGTCGAGGAAGCGGTCGGGGAACTTGTCGCGGAACTCCACGAGCGTCGCCCCGATGTCCGGCGTGATCACCCACAGGTTCGGGTGGACGTCGCCGAGCTCGGCGAGGGTCGTCCCGATGACCGACCGGGCGCCGAGGAATTCTCCGAATGTGAACGTGACGGGCATCAGACCGTCTCCTTCCTGCGGGTCGACTCGAGCGAGGCGAGGGCGCGCTCGAGGTCGGCGGCGCCGAGCGAGCCGGCGTGCCAGGCGAGGTTGTGCTCCATGAAATCGACGCCCTTGCCCTTGACGGTCTCGGCGACGACGACCGTCGGACGGTCGCTGTCGGTCGCCGGCAATGCGTCGATCGCGTCGACGAGCTTCTGCATGTCGTGGCCGTCGGTCTCGACGACGTTCCAGCCGAAGGCGCGCCACTTGTCGGGGTAGGGCTCGAACACGACCCGCTCCTCCGCGAAGCTCGTCATGAGCTGGCGGTTGCGGTCGATGAAGGCGACGAGATTGCCGAGCCGGTTGCTCCGCGCCGCCATCGCCGCCTCCCACACGCTGCCCTCGCCGGTCTCGCCGTCTCCGAGGAGGCACACCACCCGGTGGTCCTCTCCGCGGTGGCGAGCGCTCAGGGCCATGCCGACCGCCAGCGGCAGCCCGTGGCCGAGGGATCCGGTGGAGCACTCGACCCCCGGGAGCTGCACCTTGCACGGGTGCATCCCGTAAGCGCTGTCGAGCTGGCCGTACGTCTGGACGATCCCGTCGTAGGAGAAGAAGCCGCGCATCGACATGGCGATGTACATGCAGACCGCCGCGTGTCCCTTGCTGAGGACGAACCGGTCGCGAGCGGGGTTGGCGATGTCGCCGGGATCGACGCGCAGGCCGTAGTGGAACAGCGCCGTGAAGATGTCGGCGGCCGAGAGATCGCCGCCGATGTGCACCGCGCCCTCGTAGGTGCCGCACAGGTGCAGCAGCTTCGAGCGGAGTTCGAACGCGAGCTCCTCCAACTCGGCGACGCTCGGCCGCTGCCCGATCTCCAGGGTGTGCGTTCCCATTCCATGCCTCCTCATCGACTGACATGTGAGGTCGATCGGACGCCGCGGGAAGGTCGTCGTCGACACTCGCTCTCGTCTCCCCGGCGGCATCGCCGTGGTGACGCGAGTGACGCTAACACAATCTGCTTTACAGGTAAACAGGATTATGCGTAAACACGTTGACATCTGTCCGAGCCCGGGGGATCGTGGATGCACATCGGCACGCGCGGCCCGACAGAGCGCGCGTGCGCCGACCCGAACGACACAGAGAGGTGTGAATTCGATGACTGACACGCTGAGCACGGCCGCAGAGGTGCGGACCGGCTTGTTCATCGGCGGAGAGGCTCGTGAGACGACCGAGACGCTCGCGATCGCCGATCCCGGCAAGCCCGGCGCCATCGTCGGGCACGCGGCATCCGCATCGCCCGCCGACGTCGCGGACGCCGTCGCGGCCGCGCGCGCGGCGTATCCCGCGTGGGCGGCGCTGTCCGCGCAGGAGCGCGCCGCGAAGATGGCGGAGGCGATCGCCGGGATCGCGGACGACCGGGACGTGGATGCGGCGGTGCTGTCGCAGGAGAACGGCAAGATCCGGTTCGAGTCGTGGGTCGACGCTCTGGTGTTCGAGATCCGCTGGAACCTCGCGCTGATGCTGGCCGACGAGGTCGACACCGGCCACACCCTCCCGGTCGTCCCGGGAGCGATCCCGGTGACGACCGACGTGTCGTACCAGCCGCTGGGAGTCGTGACGGTGATCGTGCCGTTCAACTGGCCGATCGCGATCCTCGGCGCGTCCCTCCCGCATGCGCTGCTGGCCGGGAACACCGCGATCGTGAAGCCCCCGCCCTCGGCGCCGCTGGCCACCACCCGGGTTGTGCAGCGGGTCGCCGAGAAGCTCCCTCCGGGGGTGCTGAACGTCGTCACCGGCAAGGACGAGAACATGGCCGGTCTCATCACCGACGTCGACAAGGTGTGCTTCACGGGGTCGGTCAACGGCGGGAAGCGGATCATGGAGATGGCCTCCAAGACGCTGACGCGGGTCACCCTCGAGCTCGGCGGGAACGACGCCGCGGTGGTGCTCGAGGACGCGATCGTCGACGACACGCACCTCGACCGCCTGTACGCCGCGATCTACGACACGACCGGGCAGATCTGCATGAACGCCAAGCGCGTCTTCGTGCACCGGTCCCGGCTCGACGAGGTCGTCGACGGGCTGGCCGCGCGGCTGGACAAGGCCGTCATCGGCTACGGGCTGGACGAGGGCACCACGATGGGCCCGCTGCACTCCCCGGCGCAGAAGGCGTTCGTGCAGGACATCATCCAGGAGGCAAAGGACGCCGGCGCCGATGTGCGCGAATACGGCGCGCTCCCCGGCGGCGACCTGGCGGGCGGCAACTTCCTGCGCCCCGCGATCGTCGTCGACCCCGACCCGCAGCTGCGCGTGGTCACGCAGGAGCAGTTCGGCCCCGTCATCCCGATCCTCCCGTTCGACACCGAGGAGGAGGCCGTCGCGCTCGCCAACGACACGTGGGGCGGCCTGTGCGGGTCGGTCTGGACCGCGTCGCCCGAGGCGGCGCAGCGCGTCGGCTCGCAGCTGGTCTGCGGGTATGTGTGGGTCAACGACCACGGCGCCACCCGCCTCGACCTGCGCGCCCCCTTCGGCGGCATGAAGCAGTCGGGCATCGGCCGGGAACAGGGCATCGAAGGCATCCGGGCCTTCCAGGACACCCGCTCCATCGCCACCATCGACCCCGAAGCCCTCGCCGCGATGGCCCATTAGGGGGCCGGCACCCGCACGCGGTCCTGCGTCCCTTCGGGGACGCAGGACCGATGCGTCTCTGCCAGACTCGTGACACGAAAGGAGCCGGATGCCTCGGCAGAACGCCACCACCACACGGCCCGCCCTGCCGCCCGGAACGGTGACCGAGCCTCTGGCCCACGCGCTGGACCCGGAGTCCTTCACCCCTCGCCTGCTGGCGCTTCTGTCCAACGCGCTCGTGTGGCGTGAGTCGCACGAGCTGCGCCGCCGCTTCGGACTGGGAACCAACGAATGGCGGGTGATCTCCGCCCTCGGCATCCGCCCCGGCACCTCGGCGACCGAGATCTCGGAGTTCCTCGGGGTGAACAAGGCGATCGTGTCCAAGAGCGTGAGCGTGCTCGCGGAGCGCGAGCTGCTCGTGCTCTCCGACGGTCCCCGCGGGTCGCGACCGCTGTACCTGTCGGCGGCGGGGGCCGAGATGCACGATGCGATGCTCCCCGTCTCGATGCGAGGGCAGGAGCTGATCCTGTCGCACGTCAGCGGCGACGACGTGGAGCGGTTCAACGCTCTGCTGCACCGGATGCTCGAGGAGCTGCGCGACCTTCAGATCGTCGAGCGCACACTCGCCAGAGCAGCGGAGATGGAGGCGGAGCACTAGCCCACGAGCGCCGCGAAGTCCCGCACCGCGGGGAAGGCGAACTCACGGTGTCGCCGGGTGAAGAGCTCGAACGACCGGTCGGCGGGCCAGTCCTCCCCCATGTACTGGCGCGGCAGTCGCGGGTCGGCGCGCAGCAGCGCCAGCCAGTCCGCGACGAGCAGCGTGCGGGCGGTCACGGGCGACAGGCCCGCCGCGGCATCCTCCGCCTCCCAGTGGGCGATGAACTCGTGGTGCGCCTCACGGATGCTCTCCACATCCCACGCCACGCGCACGGCGTCGGCCATGGGGAAGCCGTCGAGCTCGGTGGCCGAGAAGGCGATGACGGATGCCGGGGGGAGGTCCGGCACGATCGCGTCGCGCGCCGCGGCCAGGTCGACCCGACCGGGCGCGATCCACAGACCGTCGCGCAGCACGCCGAAACCCGACCAGGTGAGCGCCGCCCGAAGCCGGTGCCGGAGGTCGCGGAGGTTCTCGGGGAGGCTGAACGTCACAAGGGTCCAGCCCTCGCCCTGCGGCTCGAACGGGGCGGGACCGTTGACGCGCCCGGATGCCTCACGCAGCACCTCGCTGCCGTGCGAGGTCAGCTGGAAGCCGATCTCCCGCCCGAGGCGCCGGCGCACGAGCATCCCGCTCGCGACCATCCGGTCGAGATTGGTGCGCACGGCCGGCGCGGCGACCCCCGCCCCCTCGAGCACCGAGAGCAGCACGCTCGCGCGCAGCGGCTCGAAGTAGCGGTCGCAGACGTACTCGCCGAAGAACGCCAGCAGAAGCTGCCGCGGCTTGCGGGTCAGCACCGACGTCTCGACGACGGCGCGCGCCGCCGCGGGACCGGCCGTCATCGCGCGGGCGCGCCCGGCCGGACGGCCTCGCCGCGCTTGGCGCGTTGGATCTGCTCGTACACGTGCGTGCGCAGCTCGGTGAAGCGGGGCAGCGCGCGGGTCGTGATCTGGTCGCGCTCGGGCGCGAGGTCGATCGCCAGGTCCTCCTGCACCCAGGTCGGCGACTTGGAGAGCACGACGACCCGCTCGCCGAGGTACACCGACTCGTCGATGTCGTGGGTGACGAAGAGGATCGACATACCGCGGTCGCGGTGCAGCGCCCGCACGAGGTCCTCGAGGTCGGCACGCGTCTGGGCGTCGACGGCCGCGAACGGCTCGTCCATGATGAGCACCTCGGGCTGGTACGCGACCGCCCGGGCGATCGCCACGCGCTGCTGCATGCCGCCGGACAGCTGCCACGGGTAGCTGCGCGCCGCGTGCTCCAGCCCCACCGCGACGAGGGCGTCGTCGATGAGCCCATCCCGCTCCGCGCGCGAGAGCTTCTTGTGCTTCAGCGGCAGCTCGACGTTGCCGCGCACGGTGAGCCACGGGTACAGGCTGCGGCCGTACTCCTGGAAGACGAGCGCCATGTCGGGCGGGGGCGCCGTGACTCTGCGCCCGTGCAGCTCGACGACTCCCGCCGTCGGCCGCAGCAGCCCCGCGATGCACTTGAGCAGCGTCGTCTTGCCGCACCCCGAGGGTCCGACGATGCAGACGAGCTCGCCCGCGCCCATCGTGAAGCTGATGTCGCCGATGGCCTCGACCGAGCCCGTGGTGGACTCGTAGACCTTCTTGAGGTGCTCGACCTCGAGGAGCTTTTCAGGCACGCTCCACCTCCTTGATTCCGTGGTACCAGCGCAGCACGCGCCGCTCGACGAACCCGAAGATCGCCGCGAGCAGCACGCCGATGAGACCGAGCAGCAGGATGCCGCTCCACATCTCGGCGATGAGGTAGTTGCGCTGGAAGTAGACGATCCGGAAGCCCAGACCCGACGACGAGTAGCCGAGCTCGGAGATGACCATCAGGATGAGGGCGATCGACAGCGACTGCCGCACGCCGGCCATGATGCGAGGGCTCGCCGCCGGCAGTACGAGGAACCGCAGCCGCTCTCCGGAGGTCAGGGCGAAGGAGCGAGCCGTCTCGGTCATCACCGAGTCGGTCGAGCGCACGCCTTCTATCGTGTTGAGCAGGATCGGCCACACCGACCCGACCACGATGACGACGACCTTCATGGCATCGGTCGGGCCCATCAGGACGACGAAGATCGGCAGCAGCACCGGCGGCGGCACGGCCCGGAAGAACTCCAGCATCGGCTCCAGCAGCTCGCGCAGCCAGCGATTGAGGCCGATCAGCATGCCGGCCGTGATGCCGATGACGATCGAGAGCACGATGCCGACGGCGAGCCGCCCGAGGCTCGGCAGCACGTCCGTGAAGAACGCGGGCCCCACCCACGTGTCGACGAAGGCCTCGACGAGCTCGGACGGGGATGGGAAGAACCGCGCCGGCGCCACGGTGGCCCAGATGCCCCACAGGACGACGAGGATGAGCGGGAGGCCGATCGCGTAGGCGGTGTTCTCGCCGATCCTCGCCCACACGCGGGAGCGCCGGCGGGGAGTGACGACGGTGCTCGTATAGAGGGTCACAGGACCTCCTCCCCCCGCACGGACTGGTGCCACGAGAGCGCCCGGCGCTCCACGGCTCGGAAGACGAGGTTGATGAGGAGCCCCAGAATGCCCGTCACGATCACGAGGGCGTAGACGGTCGGGTAGTTGCCGGCCGATTGGGCGAAGACGATCTCGCGCCCGAGTCCCGGATTGCCGATGAACATCTCGGCCGTGATCGCGAGGATGAGCGCGACGGTGGCCGCCAGTCGCAGGCCCGTCATGAGATAGGGCAGCGCCGTCGGGAACACGAGGTTGACGATGCGCGATCCGCGCGAGAGGCCGAAGCTGCGGGCGGTGTCGCGGGCGACGGCGTCGACGTCGGCCACGCCGTAGAGCACCTGGATGAACACCTGCCAGAAGCTCGCGAAGACGATGATGACGAGCGCGGCCTGCAGCTGGTACCCGTACATCAGCACCGCGAGCGGGATGAGCGCGACCGAGGGGATGGGCCGGAGGAACTCCACCGTGGTGTGGGTCGCGCGCCGGAGGAAGGGCACGAGCCCGATGACCGTCCCGAGGACGGTGCCGAGCACCGTCGCGATGACGAGGCCGATGCCCCACGCCGTGAGCGTGCGCCCGACGTTCCGCCAGAACTCCAGGTCGCGCATCTGCTGACCGAGGGCGGCGAGCGTCTCGGTCGCCGTCGGGAAGAAGCGCGGGTCGACGATCCCGAGTGTCGGCAGAAGCTGCCACGTGAGGAGGAAGCCCGCTATGCCGGCGAGCCCGAGGCCGACCTTGCGGAGCGTGCGGAGCCGGCGCGGAGAGCGCGTGCGAGCCGGTGCGGCGTCGAGGGTGGCGGTGGCCATGAGAGTCCGATCGGGGGGCGGAGGCGGAGGAGGACGGGATGCCGCGGGCCGGGGCCCCGCGAGTGGGCGCGAGGGCATCCCGCCCTCCGGGATCCGCGTCTACTGCTGCTGGATCAGGCGGCTGTAGTCCGGCTCGGCGTCGATGTAGGCGAACTCGACGGCGAGGGCGCCGAGGTCCTCGATGCCGGCGTCGGAGAGGTCCCACGTGAAGGTCGGGAGCGTGATGCCCGCGGCGGCCTCCTCGGGGATCTCCAGGTTCGACGCGATCGCGGCCCGGACGGCGTCCTCGTTCGAGGCCGCCCAGTCGAGCGCCTCCGACATGGCGGCCGAGTACGACTCCACGAGCTCGGGGTTCTCGTCCAGCAGCTGCTGCGTCGTGATGTTCGTGAGCACGGAGAGGCCCGGGATCGTGGCCTGGTAAGGCTGCACCACCGACGTGCCGCCGGCGCCGACGATGATGGCGCGGAAGGGGTCGGGCGCCCACGCGGCATCCATCGTCCCCGCCTCGAGCTGCGCCGGCACGTCGGGGAAGGCGACCTCGACGAACTGGACCGCCGAGGGGTCGCCGCCGTCGTCCTGCACGGCCTTGCGGATGGTGAGGTCGCCGGCTGCGCCGATGGTGTTGACCGAGACGGTCTTGCCGGCGAGGTCGGCGGGACGCGTGATGCCGGAGTCGCCCAGGGCCACCACCGCGTTGACGTCCGTGCCCTCGGCGTTGCTGTTGGCGTAGTTGCCGACGATCGTCACGCCGAGGTCCTGCAGGTCGGCGCGGATCGGCCCGAAGGGCTGGCCGATGGCGAACTGGATGTCGCCGCTGAGGAGCGCGGGGATCGCGTTCGCCCCGCCCTGGGCGGGGACGACCTCGATGTCGAGGCCGTGGTCTTCGAAGATCCCCTCGTCGATCGCGGCCCAGAGGGCCCCGGTCTCGGCGATCGGGAGAGCGGCGACGCGCACGGGGGTCAGCTCGCCGCCCGCCGCATCGTCGCTCGGGGCGCTGCTGGGCTGCGCGGCCGAATCGGTGCAGCCCGCGAGGGCAAGGGCGGCGGCGGCGAGGACGCCGATGCCGGCAAGTCTCATCTTCATCGAGGAGGCCTCTCATGACGGGTATGGGTGGAAACCTCGACGGATGCCGTCCGCGCGGAGCGGAGGGTCGGCACGCCGTCGTGGTGACGCTCTCATCGTGGATCCGGCGCGCCGGAATGTCAATACTTTCTTGACGATCGACACGGAAGAGTTGAATATCGGATCGCATCCGCTGAGCGGAAGCATCCCCTCCCGTCGTCCCGTCCGGGCGGAGCATGGGAATCCGGCGCGTTACGCCGTACCTATTGCCATTACCTATGTCAATAGGTAATCTGGAACACCGCGGTGCAGAGACGCCCGCATGAGGAAAGGACCTCGATCAGTGGCACGCACGACTCCCGCCCCCGACCGGCAGGCGGCTCGCGAACTGGTCCGCGACTTCTCGCTCGAGATGACCGGCAAGGACATCCCCGGCCTCGAGGAGGCCAAGCACGCCATCCCCCTCGGCACGAAGATCAACGTGACCTTCCTCGGCAACGAAGACCTCGACATGCGGGTCGCCGCGGCCAAGGCGGTCAAAGACCTCGGGTTCGTCCCGGTCCCCCACATCTCCGCGCGGCGCCTGAAGTCGCAGGATCAGCTCGAGGAGTTCCTCGGCCGTCTGCAGGAGGTCGGCGCCGCGGAGCACGTCTTCTCGGTCGGCGGCGACCCGACGACGCCCGAGGGCCCCTACGAGTCGTCGCTCGACCTCATCCGGTCCGGCATCCTTCCCCGCTACGGCGTGCGGGAGGTGAGCGTCGCGGGCTACCCGGAGGGGCACCCCGACATCAAGACGGACGTGCTGTGGCGCCATCTCGAGGACAAGACCGCCGCCCTGAAGGAGCAGGGGCTGGATGCTGTCATCCTCACCCAGTTCGCCTTCGACACCGATCCCGTCGTGGACTGGATCGCCGAGGTCCGCCGCCGCGGCATCGCCACCGAGATCCGGATCGGCACGCCCGGTCCCGCCGGCATCAAGCGCCTGCTCGGCTTCGCCCGCCGCTTCGGCATCGGCGCGAACGCGATGATCGTCAAGAAGTACGGCTTCTCGCTCACGAACCTCATGGGGACGGCCGGTCCAGACCGGTTCGTGACCGATCTGGCGAGCCTTCTCGCGGACCCGTCGACCGGCGCGGGGACCGGGGGCGCGGGAAGTGTCAAACTGCACTTCTACACGTTCGGCGGACTGCTGGCGACCTCGGAATGGGCGCGCGACTTCAGCGCCGCCCAGTCCTAGGAGGCGACCACCCGATGACCCTGCACAGCGAGACTCTCCTCGATCACGCCTGCCTGATCGTCCACGGCCCCGACCAGCCGGGCCTCGTGGCGGCCGTGACCGCGCTCGTCACACGCAACAAGGGCAACATCGTCTCGCTCGACCAGTACTCGTCCGACCCCGAGGGCGGCGACTTCTTCCAGCGCGTCGTGTTCCACCGGCCCGATCTTCTGGCCACCCTGCCCGACATCGAGGCCGACATCGAAGAGACCCTCCGTCCGTACGGGATGCAGTGGCGCCTGACCGACCAGTCGATCCCCAAGCGCATGGCGATCCTCGCCTCCAAGAGCGACCACTGCCTGCTCGAGCTGCTCTGGCGCCACCGGCGCGGCGAACTGCCCGTCACGATCCCGATGGTCATCTCCAACCACACCAACACGGCCGAGGACGTCAGGTCCTTCGGCATCCCGTTCTTCCACGTGCCTTCGCAGGGACCCGACAAGACCGAGGCCGAGGCGCGGATCCTGGAGCTGCTCAAGGGCAATGTCGACTTCGTCGTGCTGGCCCGGTATATGCAGATCATCTCGGAGGACTTCCTCGACGAGATCGCCGTGCCGGTGATCAACATCCACCACTCGTTCCTGCCGGCCTTCATCGGCGCGGCCCCGTACCGCAAGGCCCACGAGCGCGGGGTCAAGCTCATTGGCGCCACGAGCCACTACGTCACGAAGGACCTCGACGAGGGCCCGATCATCGAGCAGGACGTCGCGCGGGTCAATCACGCCATGACGGCGGCCGACCTGCAGGCCCGCGGCGCCTACGTCGAGCGGGCCGTGCTCTCGCGCGCCGTCCAGTGGCACGCCGAGGACCGCGTCATCCGGCACGGCAACCACACCATCGTCTTCACCGACAGACCCTGACCCAACCCCGGGACGCCTCGCCGAGGCATCCCCCGAAAGAACAGAGAGGTTCACCCGTGGCCCGCAATCTGCAAGAGCTGCTCGACGAGAAGGGAAGCGCGGTCGAGCTGCTGCGCAACTCCCAGATCGGCTCCTACATCTACCCCGTCGTCCCCGCGGACTTCCAGAACTGGATCAAGGAGCAGAAGGCCTGGCGCGACACGGCGGTCCTGTACGACCAGTCGCACCACATGGACAACGTCTTCCTCAAGGGCTCCGACGCGATCAACCTCATCCGCGACACCGCGATCAACTCGGTCGAGGTGTTCCCCGTGAACCGCGCCAAGCAGTACGTGCCGACGACCGCGTCGGGGCACGTGATCGGCGACGGCATCCTGTTCCACGAGGCCGAGGACGAGTTCGTCTACGTGGGCCGTGCCCCGGCATCCAACTGGCTCCTCTTCCACGGTGAGACCGGTGGATACCGGAACCTGGACATCCAGGTCGACCGCCGCTCCCCCTCGCGCCCCTACGGCGACGCCGTGAGCCGCCGCTACTACCGCTTCCAGATCCAGGGCCCGAACGCGTGGCAGGTCATCGAGAAGCTCAACGGCGGACCGGTGGAGCAGCTGAAGTTCTTCAGCATGTCGACGATGCAGATCGAGGGCGCCCAGGTGCGCACGCTTCGCCACGGAATGGCGGGGGCGCCGGGCCTGGAGATCTGGGGCCCCTACGCTGACCACCACCGCGTCCGCGACGCGATCGTCGCCGCCGGAGAGGAGTTCGGCCTCGTGCCCGTGGGGTCGCGCGCCTATCCCTCGAACACGCTCGAGTCGGGCTGGATCCCCTCGCCGCTTCCCGCCATCTACACCGGCGCCGAGGAGCGCGCCTACCGCGAGTGGCTGCCCGCCGACGGCTACGAGGCGACCGGCACGCTCGCGGGCTCGTTCGTGTCGCAGAACATCGAGGACTACTACCTCACCCCGTGGGAGCTCGGCTACGGCTCGTTCGTGAAGTTCGACCACGACTTCATCGGCCGCGACGCCCTCGAGAAGATCGACAAGGACACCCAGCGCAAGAAGGTGACCCTCGCCTGGAACGCCGAGGACGTCACGAAGATCTTCGCGTCCCTCTTCGACACGGAGAACGAGAGCTACAAGTTCTTCGACCTGCCGCTGGCCAACTACGGGTCGGCGAACTACGACGCGGTGACGGATGCCGACGGCAGCGTCGTCGGCTACTCGATGTTCACCGGCTACAGCGCCAACGAGAAGCGCGCGCTGTCGCTGGCCACGGTCAACCCCGACGTGCCCGAGGGCGCCGAGGTCACGGTCGTCTGGGGGGAGCCGAACGGCGGCAGCAAGAAGGCCTCCGTCGAGCCGCACCGCCAGCTCGAGGTCCGCGCCGTGGTCAGCCCCGTGCCCTACTCGACGGTCGCGCGGCAGACCTACCACGGCGGCTGGCGCACCCAGTACCAGCCCGCCTGACGAGCCTCGGTCGTCGAGCGGAGGTCGCGGAGCGACCGCAGACGAAGCGCCCCGGACCACCGGTCGTCGCCTCGGTCGTCGAGCGGAGGTCGCGAAGCGACCGCAGACGAAACGCCCCGGACCAGCGTGCACGCGCGGGTTCGGGGCGTTCCGTCTTGCGAAGACCCAACCCCGAGCGGGCGACGCGAGACGAAGGGTGGCTCAACGAGCGGGGGCGAGCCCTGGGGTCGGTACGCTCGGCTAGCGAGAGGAGTCCGGATGAGCCTGAGGTACGCGCTGCTGGCGATCCTGCGGGTCGGCCCGCTCTCCGGGTACGACCTGCAGAAGCAGTTCCACCAGTCGGTCGGGCACGTGTGGCATGCGCCGGACTCGCAGATCTATCCCGAGCTGCGCAAGATGGAGGCCGACGGCCTCGTCGAGGCCGAGGAGCAGACCCGCGGCGAGCGCGGCACGCGCCGGCTCTATCACGTGACGGATGCCGGGAACCGGGCGTTCCTGGACTGGATGGCCTCGCCGCTGGACTACCAGCGCGTGCGCGACCCCGCGCACCTGCGGGCCGCCTATCTCGAGGCGACCGATCCCGACGAGGCCCGGCGCTTCCTCGAGGCGCACATCGCCGAGTGGGAGAGCGAGCTGGAGCAGTGGGAGGGCGAGATCGCCCGCATCGACGCCGTGGCCAACCCCATGCTGCTGCGCCGGCTCGAGGTCACGCCGCCGGAGCAGCGCGAGCGCACGATCGCCTACAAGCGCTTCGCCTACGAGGGCCTGGTCGAGCGCGCGCGCGGCGAGATCGAGTGGGCCCGACGAGGTCTCTCGCTGGTCGACCGCCTCTACCCCTGACCCTCGAGAGTCCGGGGTCGCCCCATCCTCTCGTCGCTGCGCTCCTCGCTCGGGGACCGGGTCGGTCCCTGACGTACCGCAGTCCCTGAGCCTGTCGGAGGGCTGCCGGGGCCTATCTTTCGGTTGCGGCGAATCGCGCGCCGACCCGCAGATCGCCGCAAGCGAACGTTCCGCGCCGCCGATCGCCGCAGCCGAACGCCACCCGCAGATCGCCGCAACCGAACGTCCCGCGCCGCCTTGGGTTGCGGCGAATCGCGCGCCGACCCGCCGATCGCCGCAACCGAACGTCCCGCGCCGCCTTGGGTTGCGGCGAATCGCGCGCCGACCCGCCGATCGCCGCAAGCGAGCGCGACCCGCCGACGCACGGCGACGGCCGGGGGCCGAAGCCCCGACCGTCGTCCGTGCCGCCCGTCAGGGCTTGCCGGGCGCCTTTTTGACCTTGCCCGTCGGCTCGGACACGAGGGTCTGCGCGACGTATCCGTCCGCCGAGACGGTGGCGCGCACAGTCAGCTCGGTCCCGACCAGGTCGGCCGTCGGCGAGAAGCTCGCGTCGACCGCTCCGGGGATGGGCGATCCGTCGGCCAGCCACTGGTACGCCACCGATGAGCCCTGCGGCGCCGAGCTGCCGGCGGCGACCGACTCACCCACGCGGGCGGTCCCCGAGATCCGGAGGTCCGAGGCATCCACGACCCGGGTGTCGCCGAAGTCGAGCCAGGTGCCCTCGAGCGGCGTGACTCCCTGCGGGCGCTGGGACCAGTCGCAGACGCCGGCGGGGAAGGTCGCCGTCAGGCGCGCCCACTGCGCATCGGTCACGCCCGGGTAGTCGGCCCGGTCGGCCGGCACGAGGGTGCATTTGAGCCCGTCGGCGAGAAGCGGCATCCCAGCCTCGGCGCGCGGCTGAGAGTGGAAGGGATACAGCCGGTTGCACGCCGTGGTCGGGTCGTCGTAGTCGACCGGCTCGGCGATGAACGTCATCTGCGCGTCGAAGCAGCCATCCGACAGCCCCGCGGGCCGTGCGGCCACCGTGCGCTCCCGGTCCCCCGGTCCTCCCGCCGCCTCGATCGCGTCGAGCCACTTCTCGAGCTGAGCAAGCGCCTGCTCGCGCATCTTGCCGGTGTTGGCGGTGATGTTGGCGCCCGTCCAGCTGACATGCGTGTCGGCATCTCCGTGGGCAGCCAGCATCCGCTCGCGGATGATGGCCGACCGATAGCGCTCGTGGAAGTCGCCCGTCGGGTCGGTGTAGTTGCGGATCTCGATCACCGGGATCCAGGCGAGGCCGCCCGTCATCATGTTGATGCGGCCGGTCGCGTACGCCCGCTCGATCGCCTCGAGGCTCGCCTCCGAGCGAGCAGCCGTGCGCTGCCCGTCGACGTTCATGCCGCCGACGCTCTCGTTGAGCGAGACGAACTGCTCCACCGTGATGGCGCCGCTCTGCAACGCGTTCCAGCCGTACTGCACGCCGACGTTGTCGGGCTCGACGCGCAGACCGCGGCCCTCGGCATCCGTCCCGTACACGTTCTTGACCATGTCGGCGATGGTGCAGCGCAGTCCGTCGGGGTTCGACGCAGACCAGCGGTCGGCCACCGGGATCGCGGCGTTGCAGCCGCGGTTGGGGTCGTCGACGCCGTCGAAGAACGTGAAGCCGAAGCACGTGGACGGCACGGCGTGGCCGGTCACGGCGATCTTCTGCGCGTCGGTCCATCCGGCACCCGCGGGCGAGTTCCAGTAGTTCAGCAGACCGCGGCAGTCGTGGCCCCCGATCGTCGTGGACCGCTCGTCGGGGTAGCCGATCTCACCGAGCACGCCGTCCAGGATGCCGGGGTAGTTGTTCGACAGCAGCAGCTGCTGCATCGTGCCGGCCGAACCGCCCGAGCCGACCGTGTAGGTCACGGGTCCGAGCTGCTCGATGACGTGCTCCCTGACCATCATCGCCGTCTCGGCGCTCGTGACGTCGTTGCAGTTCTGGGCGAACACGTTGAGGGTCGCGGATGCCACGGCATATCCGCGGCTGAGGAAGAGGTCGTTCTGCACATTGCCGGTCTCCCGGCCCTGCCAGTAGCCGACGCCGCACGCGCCGCCGAAGGTGTAGGCGAGCTTGCCGTTCCAGCCCGGCAGCGGCGCCCACGGGGTCGGCTCGGCCGAGCCCGGCGTGTGCAGGACGGCGGTCTCGTAGACGGCCCGGTTGATCGTGCCGCGCTCGATGCGCACGACGTAGGGCACCGTCTGCCCGTTCACGGTGGTCGTCGCCAGGTTCGCCGGCGTCGAGCCGTCGGTCGGGTAGTTCGCGAACGTCCCGGCGGTGGTGCGGTAGCGGTAGCTCACGACGGGCGCAGCGATGTGACAGTTCTCGTCGACCGGGCCGAGGAACCAGGGCTGTCCGGAGGCGGTGCAGTACATCGGATGCTGCGGCCCCGAGAAGACGGGACCCGTGATGGGGTGGTTCTCGACCTCGAGAGCGGCCTGGACCTGGCCGTTCTTCTTGGTCACCTCGACCTCGCTCGTCCCGAGGGGCAGGCCCTCGACGAGCCCGATCAGGCGGTCGCCGACGAGCTGGAACCCCTCGGTGACGTCGACGCCCGCGGCGAGGATGCGGAAGTCGCTGCGCGCCCCCTCGACGGAGACGAGCGCGTCGCCGCCCGAGACGCTGTCGGCGCGGCCGGACTCGACGGCGATCGTCACCGGCTGCGCGGCGCCGGCCATCGTCGGGATCGACAGCCCGGACAGCAGCAGGCCTGCGACGGCGAGCACTCCCATCGCGAGCGGACCGGATCGGGAACTTCTCATGTGGCATCCTCCGTCGACGTCGTCGTCACGGCGCGGCATCGTCGCCCGCCTTAGGCGACAGAGTAGAAGTTTCGATAACGCTCGTCAATGAAAGTTCAAGTATTGGACTCCTCGCGCATGCGACGACGGCTGACGAGCTCCGCGAGGCCCGCGTCGATCTCGGCGACGAGCCCGCGCATGCGCTGCTCCGCGCATTCGCCCAGCGCGTTGTATCGACGGGCCCACGCGCGTCGCGTCGAGACCCGCGGCCAGTCCGCCGGTACGAGCTCGGCCGGCATCCCGGTGTCCCGGACCCGGAACGCCTGCCATCCGAGCATGATCCGCATGCGCTCCCGGAATGCCGCGACCGGATCGCCGAGCTCCACCTCCCCGCCGACGCTCGCCGCGAAGCGGCGGTACTCCGCGGCGACGTCGTCGAGATCCCACGCCGACTGCGGTCCGCCGGCGATCGACGTCTCGAGCGTCGCGCGCATCGAGGTGACGTCGCGGACGCCGAGCTCCTGCAGCTGCGCCATCGCCTCGCCCGCCCGGTCACGCGGAGACAGCCAAACCCCGTCGTAGAGCGGCGCGAAGCCCAGCCAGCGCAGGCGCGCCCGCGCGAGGTGACGCGACGACCGCTCGGCTTCCGGGATCGAGAAGGCCAGGACGCTCCACAGCCCGTCCCAGGGCACCTCGACCAGCCCGAACGCGTCGAGCCATGCGCCCTCCTCGTCGACGACCTCCCGTGCGCGAGGCGTCAGCCGGTGCGTCGTGCGGCGTCCGACCCGGTCCGCCCGCAGCAGGTCGCCGCGGACCATGCGCGTCAGGGTGGCGCGCGCGGCGGCCTCCTTCAGGCCGAGATCAGTGAGCGCCGTCACGATCGCACCCGTGGGCATGGGCTCGGCGACGTGCCACCAGTAGTCCCCGAAGATCGTGAGCACCTGACGGACGGGCGAGGTCCGGCGGAATCCGGGAGAGGCGGCGCCGTCCTCATCGAGAGTCATGGGTCACATCATGGCACCGGCGCGGAGCGCGGCCGCGGCGCGTCAGAACACGTACTCCATGAGATCGACCCCCAGCGTGCGGAACGCCTCGTGGACCCGGAGCCGGTGCTGGATCGACAGGTCGTCGAAGCACACGATGAGCGCGTACGAGAGCCCCGCGCGCGGACCGGCGATGACGCCCGCCTCGACGCGGATGCCGGCATCCCGGCCCGTCTTGTTGATGAAGAGCAGCCCGTGCTCGTCGTTCTCGTGTGCGAACGGGTCGAGGCCGGTCGCCGACGCGACGAGCGAGAGGTCGTGGTTGAGGCTCAGCCACTCGGCCACCTGCGCACTCACGCTCGGCGACACCGCCTCGGCGTTGACGAGAGCGGCGAACACCTCCGCGAGCTCGCGTGCGGACCCCAGTGCGACGTGCGGCGCGTCGTCCGGGCCGCGCTCGTCGCGGAAGCGATCGAGCAGAGCGGCTCGGGACAGGCCGAGGTCCTCGATCCGGGCGCGCACGGCCTCGAGACCGACCCGCGCCATGAGCGCATTGGCCGCGGTCGCGTCGCCCGTCGCGGCCGCGAGCACGGCGAGATCGGCGAGGGGGAAGGCGGGTGCCTTGAGGTGCTGCCACACGCCGCCGACGCCGACCGGCGCGACGGAGGAGCGCTCGACGATCTCCAGCGGGTCCAGGTCTCCGGTCTCGAATGCCGAGGCCAGCTCGATGAGCAGGGGGACGACGCCGAGTCCCGCGACGGGGAGCGTCACGAAGTCGTCGCCGGCGAGGACCGACGTGCCGCGGTCGAGGTCGTTCACCCGCACCGAGATGCGCGCGCCGAAAGCGGCGAGCTCGTCGAGCGACTTCAGAGTCGATGTGAACGACCGGCGTCCGATGGCTGCCCTCTTCGGCAGTCTCCGATTGCTTCTTCTCGACCCCCGCAGCGAGTTCATGGCCCGTTCGGGCTCTGGGGGCGTGCCCACGAGGGCGTGTCCTTTCGTGGTGTCCGGGAAAACGGAAAGGGTGCGCGGCGAGGCGCCGATGCAGGGCATCCGTTGTTCGGTTGTGGGTGCTGGAACGGCTGGCGCGCGTCGACGACCGACCGGGAACCCGGCCGTCGGCGCAGGGACGTCACCAGATGGTGACGCGTGAGTCCTCCGGGAGCCACAGGGCATCCGCGTCGGTCACACCGAATGCATCGTAGAACGCGTCGATGTTGCGGACGATCTGATTGCACCGGAACTCGTTCGGCGAGTGCGGGTCGATCGTCAGGAGGCGGATGGTCTCGGCATCCCGGCCCTTCTGCTGCCAGATCTGCGCCCAGCTGAGCAGGAGCCGCTGGATGCCGGTGAACCCGTCGATCTCGGGCGCCTCGACGGGCCGCGGGGCGTCGTCGGTCGACGACGATTCGGTGTCCGAGTCCGCCGTGCTCCCCAGCGACAGCTCGTAGGCCTTGATCGCGATGCCGAGGCCGCCGAGGTCGCCGATGTTCTCGCCGATCGTGAGCGCGCCGTTGACCTTGTGCTCGTCCGACAGACCGCGCGGCGTGAGGCCGTTGAACTGCTCGATGAGGTTCTTCGTGCGCTCCTCGAAGGCGGCGCGGTCCTCGTCGGTCCACCAGTCCCGCAGCGACCCGTCGCCGTCGAAGCGGCTCCCCTGGTCGTCGAACCCGTGACCGATCTCGTGCCCGATCACTGCGCCGATGCCGCCGTAGTTGGCCGCGGCATCCCGGTCCACCTCGAAGAAGGGGTACTGCAGGATCGCGGCGGGGAAGACGATCTCGTTCATGAGCGGGTTGTAGTAGGCGTTGACCGTCTGCGGCGTCATGTACCACTCGTCGCGGTCGATGGGCTTGCCGACCTTGTCGAGCTGGCGGTCGTGCTCCAGCACGTGCGAGCGACCCACGTTGCCCACCAGGTCGGCGGGGTCGATCTCGAGGCCCGAGTAGTCCTTCCACTTCACCGGGTAGCCGATCTTGGGGGTGAAGGCGTCGAGCTTCGCGAGCGCTCGCTCGCGCGTCTCGGGGCTCATCCACTCGAGGCCCCGGATGCTCTGCCGGTACGCCTCGATGAGGTTCTGGACGAGCTCGTCCATCGCCTCCTTGGCCGCGGGCGGGAAGTGGCGCTCGACGTAGACCTTGCCGATCGCCTCGCCCATGGCCGCCTCGGCGAGCCCGACGCCGCGCTTCCACCGCTCGCGGATGACGGGGACGCCGGTGAGCTGCGTGCCGTAGAACGAGAAGTTCTCGTCGACGAAATCGTCGGTGAGGAACGGGGCGGCCGCGTGGACGACCGAGAAGCGCAGCCACGCCTTCCAGTCCTCGAGGCGCTCCTCGGTGAGGAGCGTCCCGAGACCCTCGAGGAAGCTCGGCTGGTAGACGACGACCTCCGCGAAGGCGTCGGGATGCCGCGGCGCGATCCCGTCGAGCCACGGCTGGAGGTCGACGCCCACGAGCTCCTGTACCTCGGCCCACGTCCGGAGGTTGTAGGTCGCGACCGCGTCGCGGCTGCGGACGTTGTCCCAGTGGTGCTCGGCGAGCTCGGTCTCGAGCGTCGTGATGCGGTCGGCGGTCGCCGCGGGGTCCGCGATGCCGGCGAGCCCCAGCATCCGCTCGACGTGCTCGCGGAAGGCGATGCGGGGCTCGGCGAAGTTGTCGAGCCGGTAGTACGACTCGTCGGGCAGCGACAGCCCGCCCTGGACCAGGAAGGGCAGATACCGGGTGGGGTTGCCGGGATCGGGCTCGACGTAGAGGGTCACCATGCCGCCGAGGCCGTCGCGCTCGAACTCGCCGACGGTCTGGAGCAGCTCGGGGATCGACGAGATCGCGTCGACCCGGGCCAGACGCTCCGCGAGCGGCTGGGCGCCCAGCTCGGCGATCCGCTCCGTGTCCATGAAGCTCGTGTAGAGGTCGCCGATCTTGCGTGCCTCGCTGCCGTGCTCGGCCCGCTGCGACTCCTCGACGATGGCGCGGACGTCCTTCTCCGCCTGCTCGGCGATGAGGTGGAAGGAGCCCCAGCGGGCCTTGTCCTCGGGGATCTCGGTGCGGTCGAGCCACGCGCCGTTGACGTGACGGAAGAGGTCGTCCTGCGGGCGGATCTCAGCGCTCAGCTCATCGAGCATGAGACCGGATCGGGGGGTCTCGGTCATCCGTCCAGGATATGCGGTCGGGCCGCCTGCCAGCCGTGCGCGCGACGGTCGGAGTCTGCAACGGACGTCGGGCGTTTCGCGCCGGATCCTCCGACGTCGCCGCGATCCTCCGACGACGGGGAGCGGATGCCGCGATCTCCCCGCCGTAGGCTCGGAGGGTGGCCGTCGACACGCTGAACCGCGACATCCTGCGGCTCGCGGTGCCCGCCCTCGGCGCACTCGTCGCCGAACCGCTGTTCCTCATCGTCGACGCCGCCCTCGTCGGGCATCTCGGGGTCGTGCCGCTGGCCGGCCTCGGGATCGCCTCAGCGGTCCTGCAGACCATCGTCGGGCTCATGGTCTTCCTCGCCTACTCGACGACGCCCGCCGTCGCGCGGCGCTTCGGCGCGGGCGACCCCACGAGGGCCGTCTCGGTCGGGATCGACGGCATGTGGCTCGCCCTCGGCCTCGGCGCGGCGCTCGCGCTCGCCGGGTTCGTCGCGACGCCCTTCCTCGTCGGCCTCTTCGGCGCGACGCCCGAGGTCGCGGCCGAGGCGGAGGCGTACCTCGGCATCTCGATGTGGGGTCTTCCCGCGATGCTCGTCGTCTTCGCCGCGACGGGCCTCCTGCGCGGCATGCAGGACACGGTCACCCCGCTGTGGATCGCGGGCCTCGGCTTCGCGGCGAACGCCGTGCTCAACTGGGCATTCATCTACGGCCTCGGCTGGGGCATCTCCGGCTCCGCCGCGGGGACCGTCGTGGCCCAGTGGGGCATGGTGGCCGCCTACGTCCTCGTGGTCGGCCGGCTCGCGCGGCGGCACGAGGCATCCGTTCGCCCGCAGCGGGAAGGGGTGCGCGGGTCTGCGCGCTCGGGCGGATGGCTGTTCCTGCGCACCGTGACCCTCCGCATCGCGCTGCTGGCGACGGTGCTCGTCGCGACGGGACTCGGCACCGCCGAGCTCGCCGGCTGGCAGGTCGCCTTCACGATCTTCTCGACGGCCGCGTTCGCGCTGGACGCCCTGGCGATCGCGGCGCAGGCCCTCATCGGCAAGGGGCTCGGGGCCGACGACGCGCCGCTGGTCCACCGGGTCCTCGGGCGGACGGTCGCGTGGGGCGCGTGGTTCGGCGTCGCCGTGGGCGGCGGCATCGCGCTGCTGTCGGGGGTCATCGGGCTGCTCTTCACAGGGGATGCCGCGATTGCCGCGCTCATCCAGCCCGCGCTGCTCGTGCTCGCCGTCGCACAGCCGGTCTGCGGCGTCGTGTTCGTGCTCGACGGGGTGCTCATCGGCGCGGGAGACGGCCGTTACCTCGCGATCGTGGGGCTGGTGAACCTCGTGCCGTTCCTGCCGTGCCTCTTCGTCCTGGCGTGGCTGCAGCCGACGGGTGCGGCGGGGCTCGCGTGGCTCGCGGTCGCGTTCTTCGGCGTCTACATGCTCGCGAGGCTCGCGACCCTGGGCTGGCGTGTCCGCGGCGCCGCCTGGATGACCGTCGGCGCATGACCGGGCGTCGGCTCAGCGCGGCTCGACCTCGCACACTCGGGCGCCACCTCGCACTCGCGGCCTGTCCCGGGGTGCGAACTCGGGCACCGATGTGCTGACTCGCCTGACTCGGCTCAGGCCCAGCGGCGGCACCACTCGTACATCACGACGGCGGCGGCCGCGCTGGCGTTGATCGAGCGGGTCGAGCCGTACTGCGTGATCTCGACGGTCCGGGATGCCGCGGCGAGCGCCTCGCGCGAGAGCCCCGGTCCTTCCTGGCCGAACAGCAGGACGCACCGCTCGGGCAGGTCGGCGCGGCCGAGCGGGATCGACCCCTCGACGTTGTCGATCGCGACGACCGGCAGGCCCGCGGCATCCGCCCACCGCGCGAAGGCGGCGACGTCCTCGTGGTGGCGCACATGCTGGTAGCGGTCCGTCACCATCGCGCCGCGGCGGTTCCAGCGTCGCCGGCCGACGATGTGCACCTCGGCGGCGAGGAACGCGTTGGCGCTGCGCACGATCGAGCCGATGTTCATGTCGTGCTGCCAGTTCTCGATCGCGACATGGAACGGATGCCGCTTCCCGTCGAGATCTGCCACGATCGCGTCCATCGACCAGTAGCGATAGCCGTCGACCACGTTGCGGGTGTCGCCGTGCGCAAGCAGGTCGGGGTCGTACCGCGGGTCGGCGGGCCACGCCTCCCGGCCGCCGGGCCACGGGCCGACGCCGTGCGGCAGCCGCGGCTCGGCCGGCTCGCGGGGCTCGGCGGCGTCTGTCACCGGCTCAGGCTATCCGCATCGCAATCCGGCTCGTCCCCCGAACGGCCGATCGACCGGCTCCGAAGATCTGAACATACTGGGAAGTGCATCTGTCACCGGACGGGGGGCCCATGTCGATCGATGAGAGCAGGCGCCAGCGCGCGCTCGATGCGATGGGGGTGCTCGATACGCCGCCGGACGAACGCGTGGACCGCGTGACCCGCCTGGCGCAAGAGCTCTTCCACGTGCCGATGGTGAGCGTCACGCTGATCGATCGCGACCGGCAGTGGCGGAAGTCGCAGATCGGGCTGAGCGACGAGGCGCCCCGCGAGGGTGCCTTCTGCGACCTGACGATCCGCCAGGGCGGCACCTACGTGGTGGAGGACGCATCTTCCGACGAGCTCTTCGCGACGAACCCCTTCGTCGTCGGAGATCCGCACCTGCGGTTCTACGCCGGGCATCCGCTCCAGGCTCCCAGCGGCGAGCAGGTCGGCACCCTCTGCCTGCTCGACGTCGAGCCGCGCGCCCTCGACGCGCATCAGCGCGATCTGCTGCGCGACCTCGCCCAGTGGGTGCAGGGCGAGCTCGCGCGCGACCGGGAGCTGGACGAGGCATCCCTCCTGCAGCGCGCGCTCCTGCCGCGCCGCACGCCGGTCGTCCCCGGCTACGTCCTCGCCGCGACGGCGGTCCCCGCCGGGCAGATCCTCGGCGACATCTACGACTGGTATCTGCACGGCGACAGCCTCCGGCTCACGCTGGCCGACGTCATGGGCAAGGGCGCGGGGCCCGCCATCATCGCCTCGGGGGTCCGGGCGTCGCTGCGCACCGCGCCCGACCGGTCGCTGGCCGCCTCGGTCGGCGATGTCGACCGGCTGCTGGAGCAGGACATCGGCGACACGAGCACCTTCGTCACGGCAGTCCACGTCGATCTCGACATCCCGTCGGGGCGCCTTTCGTTCATCGACGCCGGCCACAGTCTCGCCTTCGTGCTGCGCGCCGACGACGACTGGGAGCAGCTGCGGTCGACGGGACTGCCGCTCGGGATGGGACTCGGCGAGGAGCGCGTCGAGGCGACCATCGCGCTGCAGCCCGGCGACACGTTCGTGTGCTGCAGCGACGGACTGCTCGACGTGCTCGATCCGGCCGATCCGTTCGGCCACGTCCGGGACGTCCTGCGCGACCTCGGCCCGCAGGGCGCCGTCGAGGAGGCGGCGCGCCTCGCCCGCGCCGAGCACGCGCCCGACGACGTCACGGTCGTCGTCGTGAGGAGGCAGGCGTGACCGCGCGCTTCGCCACGATCCGCATCCTCGCGGCGCTCTCGGTGATCCTCGGCGTCAACTACATCGCGTGGCGCTGGCTGGATTCGGTGAACTGGTCGGCGTGGTGGATCGCCGTGCCGCTCGTCATCGCCGAGACCTACAGCCTCATCGACACCTTCCTCTTCGCCGCGACGATGTGGCGCGCGAAGGAGAGGCCGGCGCCCACCTCGCCGCCGACCGGGACGGTCGACGTCTTCATCACCACGTACAACGAGCCGATCGACCTCGTGATGGCGACGTCGACCGCCGCGAAGCGCATCGCCTACCCCCACCGGACGTGGATCCTCGACGACGGCGCACGGCCCGACATGGAGGGGGCGGCGCGCGCCGCGGGGATCGGCTACATCACGCGCTCGGCGGACTGGAAGGACAAGCCGCGCCACGCCAAGGCGGGCAATCTCAACAACGCCCTCTTCCAGACCGAGGGGGAGTTCCTCCTCATCCTCGACGCCGATCAGGTGCCCGACCCCCTCATCCTGCATCGCACGCTGGGGTACTTCGCCGACGACCCCGAGGTCGCGCTCGTGCAGACGCCGCAGTGGTTCAGCAACGTCGACGAGGCCGATCCGCTCGGCAGCCAGGCGCCGCTGTTCTACGGTCCGATCCAGCAGGGCAAGGACGGCTGGAACGCGGCCTTCTTCTGCGGCTCCAACGCCATCCTCCGCCGGGACGCGCTCATGCAGCTCGGCGTCGTCGGGTACGTCCGCGACCTCGAGAAGTCGACGGTTCAGACCCTCAGGGCCGCCGAGACGATGCTCGTGCGCGCGTCGAAGAAGTCGTCGACGGATGCCGCGATCCGCGGCGAGCTCGTGACGCTCGGCGCCGAGGTGGGCCGTGCGCGCGCGGAGATCGCGGGCGGTGCGCCGATCGCCGATGTCACCTACCGGGTCCAGGCGGCCGTGCATTCGGCATCCAAGCGGCTCGTCGCGCGAGACCTCGCCGGCGTCCGCGCCGACCTCGCCGCCATCGGCGAGCTGCCGGTCGAGCGGGATGCCGAGCTCGACGCGATCGTGATCGACGACGAGGGCCTCGACGCGCTGTCGGCGCGCGAGCTGTCCCCCCTCGGCACGGTGGAGTCGGTGTCGGCGCTCGTCGAGGCGCTCCGCGTGGACCGCCCCGGCGAGGCGCAGCCCGTCCAGCCCCTCGCCACGATCTCGGTCACCGAGGACATGGCCACGGCCATGCAGCTGCACTCGCTCGGGTGGCGAAGCGTCTACCACCACGAGATCCTCGCGCACGGCCTCGCCCCCGAGGACCTCCGCACGATGCTCACCCAGCGCCTGCGGTGGGCGCAGGGCACGCTCCAGGTCATGCTGCGCGACAATCCCCTCGTCAAGAAGGGCCTCACCGCCGGTCAGCGACTCATGTACTTCGCGACGATGTGGAGCTACCTGTCCGGATTCACCGCGATCATCTACCTCGCGGCGCCCGTCATCTACCTCGTGTTCGGGGTCATGCCGGTCACCGCATGGAGCCTGGACTTCTTCATCCGGTTCCTCCCATACTTCCTCGTCAACCAGATCCTCTTCCTCGTCGTGGCACGCGGCATCAAGACGTGGCGCGGCCAGCAGTACTCCCTCGCCCTCTTCCCGGTGTGGATCAAGGCGTGCACGAGCGCGTTCGCGAACGTCGTGTTCGGCAAGCCTCTGAGCTTCGCCGTGACCAAGAAGGACGGCCGCGCCGAGGGCGGCCCGCCGTGGCGCGAGATCTGGCCGCAGCTGACCGCCATCGCGGTGCTGACGGTCGCCCTCGTGATCGGTCTCGTGCGCCTGGGCCTCGGCACGGCGGACGGCACCGGCACCCTCGTCAACACCGCCTGGGTGATCTACGACCTCGCCGTTCTGAGCGTCATCATCCAGGCCGCGCTCTATCGCGGCCCCGCGCCGCAGCCGCTGGCCGCGTCGGATCCGTCGGACACTTAGGAGCACTATGGAGCTGAACGTCACGCACGCCGACGGCTACGCCGTCATCTCGCCCCTCGGCCGCCTCACCGCGACGGGAGCGCCGCAGCTGCGCTCCGCCGTCGACGACCTCATCGCAGGCGGGACGGCCAGGATCGTCGTCGACCTCGCCGGCACCCAGTTCGTCGACTCGTCGGGTCTCGGGGCGCTCATCGGCGGCCTGAAGTCGGCCCGCCTGGCCGGCGGCGACCTCCGCATCGCCGCCACGCCCGACGCCGTTCGCAAGGTACTGAAGCTCACCAACCTCGACCGGGTGCTCCGCGATCACCCGACAGCGGCGTCGGCGTTCGATGACGCCTGACCGGACGCCCGCGGTGCGCGTCGAGGGCGCGGCCGACCCGCGCTTCATCGACGGGATCCACGACGCCCTCGAGCAGCTGTGGCTCGCCGCACCGGAGGTGCGCGACGAAGACCGGCTCCTGTTCACCCTTGCGGCGAGCGAGGTCGCGACGAACATCGTGACGCACGCGTCGGCGGGGCATCCGATCGAGGCCGCGTTCGAGGCATCCGTCGCCTCCGGCGCCATCGAGGCGGCGTTCACCGACAACGCCGATCCCGCTCCCGTGAGCCTCCTCAACGCCACGATGCCGGGGACGGATGCCGAGTCCGGCCGGGGGCTCGCGCTCGCCCTCGCGGCGCTGGACGCCTTCACCCACGAGGGGTCGGGGGGCAACGTGTGGCGGCTCCGCCGCACCCTGCGCCCGTAGTCCGCCGTCCCGCGCCACCCCCGCCCGGCGCTCCGCGCCCTGCCTCGTTTCGCCGAGTCGAGATTCCGGGCGTGAGGCATGCCCCGCGGTGGCTCGACTCGACCCCGCAACCTCGACTCGGCGCGAGGTGGCGCGATCGCGGGCTTTCGGTACGCCGAAAAATCGCGTAGGTTTTCGGCATGCCGAAAACCGCGATGGGGCCAGCGGCGCTGGGCGACGCGCCTGCGCGCCGCGTCGGCATGCCCCGGCTCGCGTGGCTCATCGGTCCTGCCCTCGTCGCGGGGGTCGCCTACCTCGACCCCGGCAACGTCGCGAGCAACATGACCGCCGGCGCCGTGTACGGCTACCTGCTCGTCTGGGTCGTCGTGCTCGGGAACGTCATGGCCTGGCTCATCCAGTACCTCTCGGCGAAGCTCGGCATCGTCACCGGGCGGAGCCTCCCCGAGACCCTCGGCGGCCGCATCCGCAATCCGTGGGCCCGACGCGCGTACTGGCTGCAGGCCGAGCTCGTGGCCATGGCGACCGACATCGCCGAGGTCATCGGGGGCGCCGTCGCCCTGAACCTGCTCTTCGGCCTCCCGCTCCTGTGGGGCGGCGCGATCACGGGCACGGTCTCGATCGTGCTCCTGCTCATCCAGTCCCGCCGCGGGCCGAGGATGTTCGAGTTCGTCGTCATCGGCCTCCTCGCCGTCATCGCGATCGGGTTCACGTTCGGCGTGCTCGTGGCGCCTCCCGACGCGGCCGGAGTGATCGAAGGCCTCGTTCCGCGCTTCGAGGGGGCCGGGTCGGTGCTGCTCGCGGCATCCATCCTCGGCGCGACGATCATGCCCCACGCGATCTACGCGCACAGCGCGCTGGCCCGCGACCGGTTCGCTCCGGCGGGCGCCGGAACGGCCGCCGGAACGGGCGCGTCCCGCCCGTCGCCGCAGCCCTCCGACCTGGCCGAGCTCCGCGGCATCCCCACGAGCCGGCTGCTGCGGGCGACGCGGTGGGACGTCTCGATCGCGATGATCATCGCGGGCACGGTGAATCTCTGCATCCTGCTGCTCGCGGCGGCGAACCTCGCGGGCGTGCCGGGCACCGACTCCCTCGAGGGCGCCTATGCGGCGCTGTACGCCGGCCTCGGCCCCGCCGTCGCCACGCTGTTCGCCGTGGGCCTCCTCGCGAGCGGACTCGCCTCGACCTCGGTCGGCGCGTACGCGGGGGCCGAGATCATGCACGGCCTGCTGCGCGTCCGCGTGCCGCTCCTCGCCCGGCGGCTGGTGACGCTGATCCCGGCGCTGGTCATCCTCGCGGCCGGGTTCGACCCGACGCTCGCGCTCGTGCTGAGCCAGGTCGTCCTCTCGTTCGGGATCCCGTTCGCACTCATCCCGCTGGTCGCGCTGACGTCCAAGCGCGAGGTGCTCGGCCGGTTCCGCAATCGCGCGGTGACGACGGCGGCGGGGGTCGCGGCATCCGTGTTCCTCATCGCCCTGAACGCGACGCTCCTGTGGCTCGTCTTCACGGGCGCCTGACGCCGGAGGGCCGGCGCCCGCGCGGGTAGCCTGTTCCCGTGCCGTCCCCCGCCGTCGACGACTACCTGAAGACGATCTACCACCACACCGAGTGGCAGGACGAGCGCATCACGCCGTCGCAGCTGGCCGCCGAGCTCGGTCTCGCACCGTCGAGCGTGACCGAGATGGTGCAGAAGCTCGCCGCGCACGCCCTCGTGGCGCACCGGCCGTACGGTCCCATCGCGCTGACCGAGGCGGGGCAGCTGCGCGCCGCGGCGATCATCCGTCGTCATCGCCTCATCGAGACGTGGCTCGTGCGGGAGTTCGGCTACGGGTGGGACGAGGTGCACGACGAGGCCGAGGTGCTCGAGCACGCGATCAGCGACCGTCTGCTCGAGGGCATCGACGAGCGCCTCGGGCGCCCGACTCACGACCCGCACGGCGACGCGATCCCCGACGCCTCCGGCCGCGTGCACCGCGAGCCGTTCGTGCTGCTCGCCGCCGCGGCTCCCGGGCACTCGGGTCGCGTGCTGCGGGTGAGCGATCGCGACGGCGCCCTCCTGCGCGAGATCGAGAGCGCCGGCGTCACGGTCGGCGCTGCCGCGACGGTCCGGGATGCCGCGACCCTCCGCATCGCGGACACCGACGTGCATCTGCCCGACGGAGCGGCATCGGCGGTGTGGCTGACCGCCTGACCCGCCGATCGGGCGGGCGTGCGCGGGCAGCCCGGCGGGCCGATCAGCGCACGCGAGCCGCCCGGGCGAAGGGCCAGCTCACCCGGGTCGCCTCCTCGGCGAGACTCCAGAGGCGTTCCGCGATGTCGGTGCGGCGCACGATGCGCGACGGCTTCGCGATGACCGGAGCACCGCGCGTGCCGGCCCTGGGGCCGACGAACGCGCCTCCCTCGATGTCGCGGTCGACGAGCGCCCGCACGAGCGGCCACGCGCCGTGCTCCTTGGACTGCGCGACCACCGCCTGGAGGTTGTCGACGAAGCGCGTCATCCGCGACGGCTCGTTGACTCCATGGATGCCGGGGGTCCGCCCGCTCGTGGAGTAGCCGGGGTGGGTGACGAGGCTCGCGACGTGCACGCCGGCGTCGCGGAGCCGGCGGTCCGCCTCGAAGCCGAGCACGCTCGTGGCGATCTTGGACTGCACGTAGGCGCGCCACGGGGTGTAGGAGTCCACCAGCTGCGGGTCGACCGGGTCGTAGGGGCTGATCGTCGTCGACATGCTGCCGACCCAGACCATGCGGCCGGATGCTGCGGCCAGCGTCGGCAGCAGCTCGCCGGCCAGCGCGTAGTGCCCGAGGGCGTTCGTCGCGAGGACGAGCTCGCTGCCGTCCTGCGTCTGCTCGCGCTGCCTCGGGGGGTGCACGATTCCGGCGTTGAGGAGGAGGCCGTCGAGCTCGCCGCGACCGCGCACCGAGGCGGCCGCGGCCCGCACGGAGCCGAGATTGCTCGTGTCGATCAGCATGCTCTCGACCGAGGCATCCGGAACCCGCCGCAGAAGCGCGCTGCGCGCCGCCGAGAGCCGGTTCGGATGCCGTCCGGTCATGACGACGTGCGCACCGGCCCTCGCCAGCTGCTCGGTCGAGAAGTAGCCGAGCCCGGCGTTGGCGCCGGTGACGAGGTAGGTGCGTCCGTGCAGGTCGGGAAGGAGCTGGGGATCCCAGTCGGGGCGGGCCACGGGTTCGAGATTACGGCGCGGGGCCGCCGGATAGGCTGGGCCCATGCGGACACGCGCCGACATCGAGTGCTGGCTCACCGACATGGACGGCGTCCTCGTCCACGAGAACCGCCCGATCCCGGGCGCCAGTGAGCTGCTGGCGCAGTGGCGCGACTCCGGGACGCCCTTCCTCGTCCTGACGAACAATCCGATCTTCACGCCGCGCGACCTGAGCGCCCGGCTGCGGCGGTCTGGCCTGGACGTCCCCGAGGAGAGCATCTGGACATCGGCCCTCGCGACCGCGGACTTCCTGCACTCGCAGCTTCCGGGCGGCACCGCGTTCGTGATCGGCGAGGCCGGCCTCACCACGGCGCTCCACGAGGCCGGCTTCATCATGACCGAGTCGCAGCCGGACTACGTCGTGGTCGGCGAGACCCGGCAGTACTCGTTCGAGGCGATCACCAAGGCCATCCGCTTCATCAACGCCGGTGCGCGGTTCATCGTGACGAACCCCGACGCGACGGGGCCGACGCCGAGCGGCGTCGTGCCCGCGACGGGGTCGTTCGCCGCCCTCATCACGAAGGCCACGGGCAAGGAGCCGTACGTCGTCGGCAAGCCGAACCCCATGATGTTCCGCTCGGCGCTCAACCGCATCGGCGCGCACTCCGAGACGACCGGGATGATCGGCGATCGGATGGACACCGACGTCGTCGCCGGCATCGAGGCGGGCTTGCACACCGTGCTCGTGCTCACCGGCATCAGCGACCCCGCCGAGATCGAGCGCTACCCCTTCCGGCCCGACGAGGTGCTCGACTCCGTCGCCGACCTGCTGTCGGCCGAGCCGATCGAGTCGGAGCTGCCCGAAGGGCTGTGACGTCGACCCGCTGCCCTGTCGGCTGTTCGCGATAAGGTCCCTGCATGGGCGCGCTCGACGACGGCGAGAGGGTCATGGCGACGGATGCCGCGGCCTGGCGCGCGTGGCTCGAAGACAATCACGCGACCTCCACGGGGGCCTGGCTCGTGCGGCCCCGGCCCGGCTCGGGCCTCGAGCTCGTCGCGTACGAGGATGCCATCATGCAGGCGCTGTGCTTCGGGTGGATCGACGGTCCCGTCCGGTCGTTCGACGAGCAGACGGGCGGACTGTGGTTCGCGCCCCGCCGCCCCTCGAGCGGGTGGGCCGCGACGAACAAGGCGCGGCTCGAGATCCTCGAGCGCGAAGGGCTCATGGCCCCCGCGGGGATCAAGGCCGTCCAGGTCGCGAAGGCCAACGGGTCGTGGACGATCCTCGACAACGCGGAGGCGCTGCGCGAGCCCGATGACCTCGCGGCTGCCCTCGACGCCGACCCGATCGCGCGCGAGAAGTGGGACGCGTTCCCGCCGTCTGCGCGCAAGTTCGGGATCTCGGCGGTCGACTCGGCGCGGCGGCCAGAGACGCGCGCTGCGCGGATCGCACGGATCGTCGGCGACGCCGCCGAGGGGAAGAGGCCGGGCTGATGGCCACCGAGCAAGCGCTCCTCTACGGCGTGACGATCGTCGTACTCGCCGCGACCCTGGTCGTGTTCGTCGTGCAGCTCGTCCGCATGAATCGTCGCGACAAGGACGGCCGCGGCGACGACTGACGCCGCCCAGCGGGTTCGAGTGTGGCGCGGGCTTCAGGGCTCACTGCGGCTGCAGGCCGAGGTCGTCGAGGTCGACCGCGGCAAGCCACTGCAGGCCCTCCGCCTCGACCGCGGCCTGGGCGCCGGTCCTGCGGTCGACGACGACGGCGACCGCGACGGGCTCGGCGCCCTCGCGCCGCAGCGCCTCGACGGCCTTCAGCGCCGACTGGCCCGTGGTCGAGGTGTCTTCGACGACGACGACGCGCTTGCCTACGACATCCGCCCCCTCCACCTGGCGGCCGCGCCCGTGGTCCTTGGGCTCCTTGCGGACGACGAAGGCGTCGAGGGGCGTGTTGGTCCGGGCGGACTCGTGCATGACGGCGTTGGCGATGGGGTCGGCGCCGAGCGTCAGGCCGCCCACCGCGACGACGCCGTCGATGTCGCGGATGAGGTCGAGCATGATGCGGCCGATCGCGGGCGCAGCGCGGTGGTCGAGGGTGAGCTTGCGCATGTCGACGTAGTACGAGGCCTTCTTGCCGCTCGACAGCGTGAAGTCGCCGTGGAAGACCGCCTCCGCCTTGATGAGGGCGATGAGGTTGTGGCGGTCGAGTTCGAGGTCGGGCGTCGAGGCGACGGTCATACGTCCGAGGGTATCGAAACACGTTCGTGAGCGTTCCGAGCGCCTCCGGGTCCGGGCGGCTCCTAGAGTCGGAGGAAGTGCGCCGACGCAGCCCGCCCCGGCTGCTGCGCCGGCGCTCGGACGTGAGCACAGGAGCCTGGATGACCCGCATCGGCATCGTCGCTGAACAGCCCGGAGAGAACCGCGTCGCCGCGACGCCCGTCACCGTCGGCAAGCTGCGCGGGCTCGGGTACGAGGTCGTGGTCGAAAGGAGTGCGGGCGAGGCATCCGCGTTCCCCGACACCGACTTCGAGGGGGCCGGCGCCGAGATCGTCGATCGCGTGACGGCCTGGTCGTCGCCCATCGTGCTGAAGGTCGACCCGCCCACGCCCGACGAGGTCGCCCTGCTCGCCGACGGCGCGACGCTTCTCGGAATGCTGAGCCCGGCCCTGCGCCCCGACGTCCGCGAGTCGCTCACCACCCGCGGCATCACGGCGCTCGCACTCGACGCCGTGCCCCGCATCTCCCGCGCGCAGTCGATGGACGTGCTCAGCTCGATGGCGAACATCGCCGGCTACCGCGCCGTCGTGGAGGCGGCGCACGAGTTCGGCCGCTTCTTCACCGGCCAGGTGACCGCCGCCGGCAAGGTGCCGCCGGCCAAGGTGCTCGTCGCGGGTGCCGGCGTCGCTGGACTCGCGGCGATCGGCGCGGCCTCGAGCCTCGGCGCGATCGTCCGGGCGACGGACCCCCGCCCGGAGGTGGCCGACCAGGTGCGCTCGATCGGCGGCGAGTACCTCCCCGTCGAGGTGGACGAGAACATGCAGACCGCCGACGGCTATGCCCGCGCGACGAGCGAGGCCTACGACCGCGCCGCGGCCGACCTGTACTCGGCGCAGGCGCGAGACGTCGACATCATCATCACCACGGCGCTGATCCCGGGTCGCGCCGCGCCCCGGCTTGTCACGGCCGCGGATGTCGCGGCGATGCGCCCCGGAAGCGTCATCGTCGACATGGCCGCCTCGCAGGGCGGCAACGTCGAGGGCTCGGTCGCCGGCGAGCGCGTCGTGACCGGCAACGGCGTCGTCATCCTCGGGTACACCGACCTGGCCGGGCGGTTGCCGACGCAGGCCTCGCAGCTCTACGCGACGAACCTCCTCAATCTCGTCAAGCTCCTGACGCCGGGCAAGGACGGCGCGCTCGTCCTCGACTTCGACGACGTCGTCCAGCGTTCGATCACCGTCGTCCGCGACGGCGAGTCGACGTGGCCGCCTCCGCCTGTCGCCGTGTCGGCCGCGCCTGCCGGTGCGGCGGCCGCGGCATCCGTTCCCCCGACGCCGCCCGCGAAGCGCGCGGGGATCTCGCGGGGCGCGCGCATCGGCCTCCTCGTCGCCGGAGTCGCGGTGCTCTTCGCCCTCGCGGCCGTCGCGCCGCCGCCCCTGCCGCAGCACCTGACGGTGCTCGTGCTGTCGGTCGTCGTCGGCTTCTACGTGATCGGGCACGTCCACCACGCCCTGCACACCCCGCTCATGAGCGTGACCAACGCGATCTCGGGCATCATCATCGTCGGCGCGATGGTGCAGATCACCGTCCCGGATCCGACGGTGCAGGTCCTGGCGACGGCGGCGGTGCTGCTGGCGAGCATCAACATCTTCGGCGGCTTCGCGGTCACCCGCCGCATGCTCGCGATGTTCTCCAAGGGCGTCGACAGGTGACCGCGGCGTCGATCGCGACCGCGGCCTACCTCGTCGCGGCGATCCTGTTCATCCTGAGCCTGCACGGACTCAGCAAGCACGAGACGGCGCGCGGCGGTGTCGTCTACGGCATTGCCGGAATGGCGATCGCCCTGGTCGCGACGGCGTGGCTCACGGCTGAGGATGCCTGGACCACCCCGGGTGCGCCACTGGGGCTGGTGCTGCTCGTCGTGGCGGTGCTGATCGGCGGGTCGATCGGCCTGTGGCGGGCGCGGGTGGTCGAGATGACCGGGATGCCGGAGCTCATCGCACTGCTGCACAGCTTCGTGGGTCTGGCCGCCGTGCTCGTCGGCTGGAACGGCGCGCTGTACGACACCGGACTGACCGGGACGCTGGCCGACATCCACCACGCCGAGGTCTTCATCGGGGTCTTCATCGGCGGCGTGACGTTCACAGGGTCGATCGTCGCCTTCCTCAAGCTCTCGGCCCGGATGTCGTCGAAGCCCCTCATGCTGCCGGGCAGGAACGCGCTCAACCTCGGCGCTCTGGTCGTCTTCATCGCCCTGACGGTCTGGTACGTCATCACGCCCGAGCTCTGGCTCCTGATCGTCGTGACGATCCTCGCGCTCGCCCTCGGCTGGCATCTGGTCGCCTCGATCGGCGGGGGCGACATGCCCGTCGTCGTGTCGATGCTCAACAGCTACTCCGGCTGGGCGGCGGCGGCCGCGGGCTTCCTCCTCGACAACGACCTGCTGATCGTGACGGGCGCCCTCGTCGGCTCGTCGGGCGCGTACCTGAGCTACATCATGTGCAAGGCGATGAACCGCTCGTTCCTGTCGGTCATCGCGGGCGGCTTCGGCATCGAGGCCCCGCGCTCGTCGGACGACGAGGTGGGCGAGCACCGGGAGATCGACGCGCAGGGCGTCGCCGAGCTCCTCGCCTCGGCGTCGAGCGTCGTCATCACGCCGGGGTACGGCATGGCCGTCGCGCAAGCGCAGTACCCGGTCGCAGAGCTCGCGTCGCAGCTGCGCGAGCGCGGCGTCGACGTGCGGTTCGGCATCCATCCCGTCGCCGGTCGCCTCCCGGGGCACATGAACGTCCTCCTGGCCGAGGCGAAGGTGCCGTACGACATCGTCCTCGAGATGGATGAGATCAACGACGACTTCTCCGACACGTCGGTCGTGCTGGTCATCGGGGCGAACGACACGGTCAACCCGGCAGCGTCGGAGGACCCGTCGTCCCCGATCGCCGGGATGCCGGTGCTGCGCGTGTGGGATGCCGAGAACGTCGTCGTCTTCAAGCGCTCGATGGCGTCGGGGTATGCCGGCGTTCAGAACCCGCTGTTCTTCCGGGAGAACGCCCAGATGCTCTTCGGCGATGCCAAGGACCGGGTCGAGGACATCCTGCGCGCCCTCTGACCCCGAGGGATCCGGCGGAATGGAGAGGGAGCCCGGCCTCGCGGCCGGGCTCCCTCGGTGACGGTCGGGCTCCGTCAGGTTCTGACGCCGTTGCCGCGCAGGCGCGACAGAGCGTCGACGGTCGCGGCGAGGATCAGCACCGCGCCGGTGACCATGAGGTTGATGCCGGCGCCGAGGTTCAGCAGACCGAGACCGTTCGTGATGACGGCGATCACGAGGGCACCGATCGCCGCGTGCATCAGACGACCGCGTCCGCCGAAGAGGCTGACGCCGCCGACGACGGCTGCGGCCACGCCGCTCAGCACGATGTCACGGCCGACGGTGGCATCCACCGATCCGACGCGCGAGACGCTGAACAGCGCCGAGACGACGGCCAGGCTCGAGCAGATGACGAACGCCCACCACTTCACCCAGCGCACCTTGACGCCCGAGCGGCGTGCCGCCTCGGCGTTTCCGCCGATCGCGTAGATGTACCGGCCGAACTTCGTGCGGTCGAGCATGAAGGTGCCGATCCAGAGGATCGCGAGCACGATCGGGACGATGATCGGCACGCCCTCGACCGCCACGATCGACTGGCCGCGGTTCTGGTTGAGGATGAATACCGCGATGCCGCCGATGACCGCGATGACGGCGAGCTTCGCCCACACCAGGGCGATCGTCCGGTTCGGCACGCCGGCGCGGCGCCGCCGCGCGCGGTCCCAGAACGACGTGCCTCCCGAGACGAGCAGGATGACGATGAGCATCGCCCAGCCGGCCCACGGGGGCAGGTTGCCGTTCTGCAGCGCGATGAGCTCGGGCACCTCGAGCCGGAACAGACCGCCCGACCCGATGATGAGCAGCGCCAGGCCCTGGTATCCCAGGAACAGGCCCAGCGTCACGACGAACGATGGGATGCCGACCCTCGCGACGAAGAAGCCGATGAGGGCGCCTGTGGCGATGCCGAAGCCGAAGCCGATCAGCAGCGCGAGCGGCCAGGGCAGACCGAACTGGGCGTTGAGCACGACGAACAGCGCCATCGCCACACCGCCCGTGACGCCGGCCGACAGGTCGATCTCGCCCAGGAGCAGGACGAAGACGAGCGCCATGCCGAGCATGACGAGGGTCGCCGCCTGGTTCAGCAGGTTCGCGAAGTTCCGCTCCGTGAGGAAGAAGGGGCTCAACGAGGCGAAGAGGATGGTGAGCACGACGAGGCCGCCGACGGCGGGCAGCGCGCCCATGTCACCGCTGCGCACCCGCTGCCACCACGCGCCGATCTGGTCGCCGACGCCGCCTTCGACGCCGCTGCCGATGAGGTCGCCCGCGACGGGATCGGGCCCGGCGTTCGTGGTCGTCGAGACGGTCATGCCGCACCCCCGTTGGTCTCGATGTTCGTGGTGCCGATGAGCTCGACGCCCATCGTCTTCGTGCCGGTGATGTAGCCCACGACGTCGTCGCGGTTGGTGTCCTTCGTGTCGATCTGCGCCACCATCTGCCCCAGGTACAGCACGGCGATGTCGTCGGCCACGGCGAACACGTCGGCCAGGTTGTGGCTGATGAGGACGACGGCCACACCCTGCTCGGCGAGGCGCTCGACGAGGTGCAGCACCTGCTCGGTCTGCGCGACGCCCAGAGCCGCCGTCGGCTCGTCGAGGATCACCACACGCGCCTTCTTGAGCACGGCGCGCGCGATCGCGACCGTCTGGCGCTGGCCGCCGGAGAGGCTCGACACCTTCTGACGGACGGACTTGACGGTGCGCACGGACAGCGACCTCAGAGTGTCGGAGGCCTCCTTCTCCATGCGGCCCTCGTCGAACGTGCCGAACGAGAGCTCTTCGCGACCGAGGAACATGTTCTGGACGATGTCGAGGTTGTCGCACAGGGCGAGGTCCTGGTACACGACCTCGATGCCGAGCGCGGCCGCCTCGCGCGGGGTGTGCAGGCCCCGATGCTCGCCGTCGATGAGGACCTCGCCCTCGTCGTACGGCTGCACGCCGGCGAGGCCCTTGATGAGGGTCGACTTGCCGGCGCCGTTGTCGCCGACGAGCGCCGTCACCTTGCCGGGGCGGACCGTGAGATCGACCCCTTTCAAGACGCTCACGGGGCCGAAGGACTTCTTCACGCCCCGCAGTTCGATGATGGGTTCTGACATGCTCGCTTCCTTGCGCTGTCGTGCGTGAAAGGGGCGCCACGACGCGCTGTCGTGGCGCCCCTCGGTTGCACTTCCTACGGTGCCACGACTCCGTACTCCGTGCACTTGGCCTCGACGTCCGGCGTGCAGACGTCGTCGTACGCGGCGTCACCGGCGGCGACGACATCCTTGACCTTGTCGGGGCCGACGAGGATCGGGGTGACCTGGATGTACGGCGTGCCGTCGTCGAGCTCCGCCTGGGCGTCGACCTGCTCGCCCTTCAGCAGCGAGATGGCGGTCGCGACCGCGGCATCCGCCTCGTCCTTGACCGGCTTGTAGACCGTGGCGGTCTGCCAGCCGAGGAGGATGTTCTGCAGGCCCGCGACGTTGGCGTCCTGACCCGACACGGCGACGCCGGTCAGGTTGTTGTCCTGCAGCACCTTGATGACGCCGGCGGCGTTCGTGTCGTTCGCGACCCACACGCCGTCGACCTTCCCGCCCAGACCCGTGAGGGCCTGCTCGAAGTTCGTCTGCGACTTGGCCTGGTCCCACACCCCCGGAGGCTCGGCGGCGGGCTTGATGCCGGCGGCCTCCATGACCTCGACAGCGCCCTCCTTGAACATCGCCGCGTTCCCGTCCGTCGGGTCGCCGCCCATGTAGACGACGACGGCGCTGGCCGGGTCCTTGCCGGCGGCCTGGAGTCCGTCGAGGACCGTCTGGCCCTCGAGGCGCCCGACCTCGACGTTGTCGAACGAGACGTAGTAGTCAGCGCCGTCGAAGGGACGGTCGTAGGCGATGACGGGGATGCCCTCGCCCTTCGCCTTCGACGCGACGCCCTCCGCGGCACCCTGGTAGTCGACGAGGAGCATCACGCCGCAGCCCTTCGTGAGCTGCTGGTCGGCGATCGTGGCGTACTTGTTGACGTCGCCCTGCGCGTTCTGGATGTCGGCCTCGAAGCCGGCGGCCTCGAGTCCCTCCTGCAGGTACTTGCGGTCGAAGTTCTCCCAGCGAGGCGACGAGGCCGCGTCGGGGAGGATGACGCACGCGCGGCCGGCGGCGTCGCCGCCACCCCCGCTGGCCTCACCGGTCGAGGTCCCTCCGCCGGACGTGGAACACCCGGCCAGAAGGGCCACAGCCGCACCACCGAGTGCAACCGTGGCGAGAAGAGATGATTTCCTCATCGTTCGCCTTTCATCCTTGAATTTGCGAGCGCGCCATCGCGGGCTTTCGCGCTACGACCGATCATCGCGAGGCGGCTTCTTGTCGTCAAGTTGTGAACGTAACGCTTTTGCAACGGCGGATCAAGCGCGACGAGTGAGTTTCGTTCGGGCGATCGATCAGCCGCCGAACATGCAGATTGACGGACTTTCGGCTACGCGGTGCGCAGAATGCTGAGACGAACTTGGGGTTGAGCGCCGTCGTATTCGTCAAGTGAAGGCATCGAATCGAATCGACATCTTCACGCGCGCCCGGTCGCGGCGCGCGTGCGGCGCGAGATCGAGTCGACGATGACCGCGAGCACGAGCACGACGCCCGTGACCATGAAGCGCACGGAGGAGTCGAGGTTGAGGAGGGTCAGCCCCGACGAGATCGACTGGATGACGATGATGCCCAGAAGCGCGGAGAAGGCGGTGCCCCGCCCTCCGAACAGGCTGGCGCCGCCGATCACGGCGGCCGCGATCGCGTTGAGGTTCACGTCGCCGCCGCCCGTGCTCTGGTTGGCGGCGCCCAGGCGGGACGCCGCGAGGATGCCTCCGATCGCCGCGAGGCTCGAGCACAGCGCGAAGACCGAGAGATAGATCCGGTCGACGCGGATGCCGGCGCGACGCGCGGCTTCGACGGATCCGCCGACGGCGTAGACCGAGCGGCCCCACCGCGTGCGCGTCAGGACGAGGTGCAGCGCGACCACGAGTGCCACGAAGAACAGGAACATGAGCCCGACGCCTCGCGAGAGGTTGAGGTACCAGGCCGACACGAGCAGGAAGGCCAGCAGCGCGGCGCACCGCACGGCGATCTCGGCGTAGCCCTGACTCGCGAGGTTCGCAGCCGCCCGGCGGCGCGCGCGCGACACGAGCGACCAGGCGTAGGCCGCCACCGCGAGCACGGCGACGACGTAGGACGCCCAGGCCGGCAGGAACATCTGCTGCGCGAACTGCACCAGCCAGGAGTCGGTCGGGAGGTTGATCGACCCGGACGAGCCCAGCACCCACAGCTGCAGGCCGAGGAAGCCCAGGAGGCCCGCGAGGGTGATCACGAAGCTCGGCAAACCGAATCTCGTGAACAGGAACCCGTAGAGCAGGCCGACGAGCACGCCGGCGAGGATCGCCGCGCCGATCGCGAGCACCAGACCCCACTGCAGCTGCGCGAACGTCACGGCGAGGATCGCGGCGGCCAGGCCCGATACCGAACCCACCGACAGGTCTATCTCGCCGAGCAGCAGCACGAGGACGATCCCGAGCGCGATGGTCCCCGTCGCGGCGCACTGCATCGCGAGGTTGACGAGGTTGCGGCTGGAGAGGAAGACGGGGTTGAGCAGCTGGAAGGCCGTCCAGATGACGATCAGCCCGATGATGACCGGCAGCGACCCGAGATCGCCGCCGCGCACGCGGTCGACGAGCGCGGCGCCGGCGCGACGGACGGCACCGGGACTCAGCATCCGCTCGCCCTGCCGCCGGCGGTCGCCGAGGAGGGCCGTCCGGTCGTCCTGCGCTCCGCTCATCGGCTCCGCTCTCCTGCCCCGGGACCGCGGCGCTTCGTGCCCGGCGACAGGCGGATGATCTTGCCGTCTCCGGTCTCGGGCGCCGGTTCCGGATCCACGTCCCGTCGCGCGCCGCCCGTCGCGCCCGTGATCGCGGCGACGAGGGTCTCGCTCGTCACGTCGACGGCGTTGAACATCCCGTTGTTCCGGCCGAGACGCAGGACGACGACCCGATCGGCGACGGCGAGCACATCCGCCATGTTGTGACTGATGAGGATGACGCCGTGACCCCGCTCGCGGAGGCGTTCGATGAGGTTCAGGACCTCCGCCGTCTGCGCGACGCCCAGCGCAGCCGTCGGCTCGTCGAGGATCACGATGCGCGGGTCGCCGATGAGCGACCGGGCGATGGCCACCGTCTGGCGCTGCCCTCCCGAAAGCGATGCGACGGGAACGCGGACCGAGGGCACCTTGGCCGAGAGCTCGCGCAGCAGCGTCCACGTGCGCTGCTCCATCTCGACCTCGTCGAGACCGCCGCTCGCGGTGAGCTCGCGGCCGAGCCAGAGGTTCGCGACGACGTCGAGGTTGTCGCACAGCGCGAGGTCCTGGAAGATCGTCTCGATCCCGAGGGCCTGCGAGTCGGCGGGGGTGTGGATCTCAACCTCCTCGCCGTCGAACTCGACGGTGCCCGCATCGGGCGGGTGCACGCCCGCGAGGATCTTCACGAGCGTCGACTTGCCCGCACCGTTGTCGCCGATGAGGGCTACGACCTCGCCCTCATTGACCCAGAAGTCCACGTCGGTGAGCGCCTTGACGGCCCCGAAGTGCTTGCCGATGCCGCGCATCGTGAGCACGCGGCTGCGCCGGGGTGGGGAGGTGATCGGGTTCGACATCGCCCTACAGGATGCCAGCCGCTCGGCACGCCTCGGCGTAGTCGGGCGTGCAGATGTCGTCGAGGGTCCAGAATCCGTCGGCCACGACCGTCTGCAGGATGTTCTCCTTCGTCACGGCGACCGGCTGAAGGAGCGTCGTCGGCACGCCGTCGATCTCCATCGGCGCCGTCACGGCGCCCCCGCGCAGGAGGGTCACGGCGACCTCGGCAGCGAGCTCGGCCTGCGGCTTGATCGCCTTGTAGACCGTCATGTACTGGTCGCCCGTCACGATCCGCTGCAGCGCCGAGAGCTCGGCATCCTGACCGGTCACGACCGGGAGCGGATCGGCCGCAGCCGCCCGCAGGGCCGAGATCGCACCGCCCGCCGTCCCGTCGTTCGCGGCGTAGACCCCGGCGATCTCGTCGCCGTACTGGGCGATCTGGCCCGCCACCCACTCCTGGGCCTTGTCGGGGCTCCAGTCGGGCGTGTCGTACTCCGCGAGCACCCGGAGCCCGCTGTCGTCGAGGATCGTCGCGGCTCCGTCGCGGAAGAGGGCCGCGTTGCTGTCGGTAGGCGAGCCGTTGACCATCAGGATGCCGCCGCCGGCCTCGCCGCGTCGGTCGAGCGCGTCGACCAGCGCGGTGGCCTGCAGAACGCCCACCTTCTCGTTGTCGAACGAGACGTAGTAGGCGAGGTCGCCCCCCGCGATGAGCCGGTCGTACGACACGACCGGGACGTTCTGGGCGGTCGCCTCCTCGACGATGCTCACGGCCGCCTTCGCGTCGACGGGGTCCAGCACGAGGACGCCGGCTCCGGCCGCGAGGGCCGACTCGGCCTGCTGCTGCTGCTTCGCGGCGTCCTGGTCGGCGTTGGAGTAGAGCACCGAGAAGTCGCCGAGCTCGGCGACGCGCTCCTCGAAGAACGGCCGGTCGAACGTCTCGTACCGCGCCGTCTTGGCCTCCGGCAGAAGGAGCGCGATCGTGCCCTCGGTGCCGGACCGCGCCCCGCCGCACGCCACGAGCAGCGTCGCGGCGAGCGCGATCGCCGCAGCGGCGGCCACCCCGCGCAGGGGCGGCCTCGGAAGTCGTCGCCGGGACCGCGGCATCCATCGCCCCCGGCTCATGCCGAGACGGGAATGACTTCCGCGTCGACGGTCACGTGGTCGAGGGCGATCGCGATCGCGCCGCGCGTCTCGGCCCATTCGCCGAAGGACGCGCCCACGATCTCGGGCAGGCCGTCCGCCGAGGCGAGCGCCGTCCGTTCGAGGGAGTGGCGCATGGGAGCCATGAGGATCTCACCCGCCTGCGCGAGCTCACCGCCCACGACGATGAGCTCGGGGTCGATGAGGTTGCACAGGCTCGCGGCGGCGATGCCGATGTGCCGGCCCGCATCCGCGATGACCCGGCGCGAGCTGCCGTCGCCGTCCTCGGCCGCCTGCAGCAGGTCGCTGATGCGCTGCATCCCCGCGTCGGGCGGGAAGAGTGACAGCAGCGCGGGGCCCCCTGCGTACGTCTCGAGACAGCCGCGGTTGCTGCACCGGCAGATCGGGCCGTTCTCGTCGATCGTGACGTGCCCGATCTGGCCGGCCTTGCCGTTCACGCCTCGGAAGAGGTCGCCGCCGACGATTAGCCCGGCGCTGATCGTGTGGCCCACGCGGATGAAGACGGATGACGAGGCCGCCCGACCGCTTCCCTCGCGCGCCTCGGCGAGACCGCCGAGATTCGCCTCGCTGTCGACGTAGACGGGGCGTCCGATGCGCTCGGTCAGGCTCGCGGCGACGTCGACGCCCTCCCACCCGCGGAGGAGGCCCGGGGTCGAGACCATGCCGGTGCGCGGGTCGATGGAGGCGGGAAGCGCGAGGCCGACGGCGAGGAGGTCGCCGACCGAGCCGCCGAGCGACTCCATGAGCTCGCCGAGGAGGATCGCGAGCCGGTCGAGCTGGGCGTCGTGGCGGTGGTCGAGCGGCAGCGGCAGCGACGTCTGGCTCACGACCGTGCGGGTGACATCGGCGATCGCGATGTGCAGCTGGCGCGAGGTGTAGTGCGCACCCGCGACGAGCCCGAGCTGGCGGGCGAGCGACACCAGGGTCGCCCGGCGGCCGTTGCTCGAGGTGATCGACGTGTGCAGCAGCCCCGCCGCCGTCAGCTCCTTTACGATGTTCGAGACCGTCGCCGGCGACAGGCCCGTGCTGCCGGCGAGCTCGACCTGCGTCAGGCGCCCGTGGCGCTTGAGCGACTCGACCAGGCGCGCACGATTGGCCTCGCGGAGCGAGCTCTGCGAGCCGGGAGGAGACGTGCGGCGCACCACACCCACACTGTACCCGACCCCTTTCGGCCCGATCGGGCGGGAGATCACGACCCGAGCACGCCGAGGCGCCGGGTCGCGGCATCCCTCTCACCGGCCGGTGACGGCTCGCTCTCGTCGGCTCGTCCGCGTCATCTCGGCTCCCCTGGCGAGCCGACAGCCGGGGGCGACGTCAGGCAGCCGATCTAGGCTGGTCTCCATGCGTCTGGCCACCTGGAACGTCAACTCCATCCGCGCTCGCGTCGACCGCATCGTCGGCTTCGCCGTCCGGGAGAGCATCGACGTCCTGGCCATGCAGGAGATCAAGTGCAAGGCCGAGCAGTTCCCCTACGAGGCGTTCCACGACGCGGGGTATCACGTGGAGGCGCACGGCTTCTCGCAGTGGAACGGCGTCGCGATCGCAAGCCGTGAGCCGATGGCCGACGTCGCGCACGCGTTCCCCGCGATGCCCGGCTTCGACAAGGGCCGCTTCGGCCCCGACATCCCGCCGGAGGCGCGAGCGATCGGGGCGACGGTCGGGGGCGTGCGCGTGTGGAGCCTCTACGTGCCCAACGGCCGTGCGCTCGGCGACCCGCACTACGACTACAAGCTCGAGTGGCTGACCGCCCTCGAGGAGTACACGCGCGCGAGCCTCGCGGCGGACCCCGACCTCGCCCTCGCGCTGGTGGGAGACTTCAACATCGCTCCGACGGACGCCGACAACGGCGACCCCGCCGTCGTCGTGGGCTTCTCGACGCACGTGTCGCACCCCGAGCGGGCGGCGTTCGCCGCCCTCGAGTCGGCCGGGCTCTCCGACGCCGTGCGGCCGTTCGTTCCGACCGGCTTCACGTACTGGGACTACAAGCGCCTGCGCTTCCCCCGCAACGAGGGCATGCGCATCGACTTCGTCCTCGGCTCCCCCGCCTTCACCGATGCCGTCGCGGGCGCGTCGATCCACCGCGAGGAGCGCAAGGGCGAGGCGCCGAGCGACCACGTCCCCGTCGTCGTCGATCTCGACCTGGCCGGTGATGACGACGACGACCGCCCGATGATCTTCTGAGACCAGGCATCCTGGAGCGAGCGCCCCGACACGAGCGCACGCCCCCGCCGGGCGCAGGGCCCCGGGCCCCGACCCCGGCCCGACGCCCTTCAGTCGGCGCAAACGGACGGATGGATGCCGCGCAACCGACCATTCGGGCCAGGTGAAGCGCCGCCCCACGCGGCACCGCATCCAGGCCCCCAGACCCCGGGGGCTCGGTTGACGCAAACGGTCGGATGGATGCCGCGCAACCGGCTATTCGCGCCAGGTGAAGCGCGCCGGCCACGCCGCCCCTAGCGTCAGACGCCTCGATCGGGCAGCGTCATGTCGCCTGTCGTCGGCGTGCCGGCGGGCGCGTACCGCAGCGACACGGCGCCCGAGTCGCCCGTGACGGCCGGAGCGACGAGGCGGAGGGCCGTCGGTGCGACGCCGTCGGGGAAGACCTTCTTGCCCTGACCCAGCACGACGGGATAGACCCACAGCACCAGCTCGTCGAAGAGCTGCGCGTCGATGAGGCTGTGCGCGAGCTCGACGCTGCCGATCACATGGATCTCACGATGCCGATCGCGCAGGGCGTCGACCTCGGACAGCACGTCCGGGCCGAGCTGCGTCGTGCCCTCCCACGTCGGGGACAGCCTGTCCCGCGACACGACGTACTTCGCCACGGCGTTGAACTTCTCGGCGATCGGGCTGTCCTCGCCCGTCCGGTAGTGCGGCCAGTACGAGGCGAAGATGTCGTAGGTCCGGCGACCGAGCAGCAGTGCGTCGAGGCGCGAGATCCCCGCCATGATCTCGTGGCCGATCTTCTCGTCGCGGAACGGCGCCTGCCAGCCGCCGAAGGGGAAGCCGCCCGACGTGTCCTCCTCGGGACCGCCCGGCGCCTGTGCCACGCCGTCGAGCGTCGTGAAGAGATCGATGAAGATCCGGCCGCGGCCGGTGCTCGCGTTCGTCATGCCGACATCCTGAATTCGCGCACCGGCCCTCACCAGGCCCCCCGGCTCAAGCCGCCGCCACGCCCGCCGCGTCGATGCGGAAGGTCGCGGCGAAGCGGTCGAGCAGCGTGGCGTCGCCCGCGACGACGGCGAGCACGTCCCGGTCGATCGCCTCCCCCGGCGTCAGCTCGCCCGAGATCAGGCGACGGATGCCCGGGCCGGCCGCGAAGACCAGCTCCGGCGCGCCGCCCGGCGGCCTCGGAGCCCGAGGATCGATCGGACGCCCGGCCGGCGCCACCTGCGTGATGAAGAGGTCGTCGCCGTCCACCTGGACGCGCAGGACGATGTCGCCGACGTGCAGCTCGTAGACGGCGGGAGGGAGGGATGCCGCGGCATCCGCCCGAAAGGACGTCCGGAGCGCCATCGTCAGGGAGTCGGCCGTCACGACGTCGTCGGGGCCCGGCTCGCCCATCGCCTGGAAGCCCCACCGACCGAGCGCGAGGACGATCGGCTCGAGCATCCGCCCGTAGTCGGTGAGCTCGTACACGAGTCCGCAGTGCAGGAGCGGCACCCGACGGACGACCCCGCTCTCCTGCAGCTCCTTCAGGCGCGTGGAGAGGATGTTCGTCGGGATCTTCGGCAGCCCCTGCTTCAGGTCGGTGTAACGGCGCGGGCCGACGAGCAGATCGCGCACGATGAGCAGTGCCCACCGCTCGCCGATCAGCTCGACGGCCGACGTCACTCCGCAGTACTGCCCGTAGCTGCGGGAGGCCATGACTACGCTCGGGCCTGCTCCGCCAGGTAGGCCTCGGGCCCGTTCGCCGCCGCCTCGGGAGCCATCCACATGAACTGCACCCCGTTGCCGTCGGGGTCGATGAGGTCGCGCGCGTACATGAAGCCGTAGTCCTGCGGGTCGCCGGGCGCCGTGCCGCCGGCGGCGACGCCCGCCTCGATGGTGCGGTCGACGGCATCCCGTGATTCGCGGCTGATCGAGAGCAGCACCTGCGCGTGGGTGCGGGGGTCGGCGAACTCCTTGTCGGTGAAGGTGGAGAAGTACTCCCGCGTGAGGACCATGAAGTAGATGTCGTCGCTCCACACGATGCACGCGGCGTTGTCATCGGTGAAGAACGGGTTGATGTCGCACCCCAGGGCCGTGTAGTAGGCCTTGGCACGCTCGAGGTCCGACGTCGGGATGTTGACGAAGATGTTCGTGGTCATTTCGGGGCTCCTAGCCGGTCGGCTTCCTTGCCGCCCGCCGGTCGGTGGGCTGTCTCATGGTTGCAAGAAGCAAGCATGCTTGTCAATAACAAGTGCCCCTCCTCTCGCTCCGCTCGCTCGGGGACCGCCCTCCTCTCGCTCCGTCTCGCGGGGGATGCCGGGGCCCAGCCTCCGCCGTAGCGTGGAGGGATGTCCGCTCCCCCGTCCGCGGAACCCCGCCGGCGCCCGGCGCCGACCGCCCGCGATCGCCGCAACGACCTCTGGCTCGCCGCCGGGCTGCTCCTGTGCGCGATCCTCAGCGCCGCCCTGGGAAGCGTCGCGGGCGTGTACGGCACCGATACGGCGCAGGGCCTCGGCTGGGCGCTGGTCTACTCGGTCGCCCTCACGGCACCCCTCGCGCTCCGGCGGCGGTTCCCCGAGCTCGTCGGCGTGACGGTGGCCGTCGTGTTCTTCGTCGGGGTGACACTGCGCATCCCCGAGATCTACGTCGGCAACATCGCCGTCTTCATCGGCATGTACACCATCGGCGCATGGGTGGACGACCGCCGCCGAGCGATGTACGTGCGGATCGGCATCATCGTCGGGATGTTCGTCTGGCTCCTCGTGACGACCTTCCGGTCTGCGACGGCAGACACCGAGGAGGGCCTGTCGCGCGAAGGCCTCTTCTCCCCCTTCGTGGCGTTCATGCTCATCCAGTTCCTCATCAACGCCGCCTTCTTCGGCGGCGCGTACTACATGGGCGACCGCGCCTACGCCTCGGCCCTCGAGCGCGCGACGCTCGAGGAGCGCACCCGCGAGCTCGAGCGCGAGCGCGAGGTGACGGCCGCGCAGGCCGTCGCACTCGATCGCGTGCGGATCGCCCGCGAGCTGCACGACGTCGTCGCCCACCACGTCTCGGCGATGGGGGTGCAGGCGGGCGCCGCGCGCGCCGTCATGGACCGCGACCCGGACGCGGCGCGCGCGGCGCTCCTCGGCGTCGAGGCATCCTCCCGCACTGCTCTGGCCGAGCTGCGGCAGCTGCTGGAGACGCTGCGCACGTCGACTGCCGAGACGCCCAGCGGCTCGATCCTGAGCCTCGGCGGCCTCGAAGAGCTCGTCGCCCACGCCAACGCCAACGGGCTCCCCACGACCCTCACGATCGTCGGCGAGCCGCAGCCGCTCCCCGACCTCGTGCAGGTGAACGTCTACCGCATCGCGCAGGAGGCGCTGACGAACGCGCGCCGCCATGCGGGGACGGATGCCACGGCCGACATGCGCCTGCGCTACGGCGGCGACGCGATCGAGCTGGAGGTGACCGACACCGGACGAGCCTCGGCGCTGCACCGCCCGGGCCTCGGGATCGTCGGGATGAGGGAACGCGCGATCGCGTCGGGGGGCGCCATCGAGATCGGCCCCCGCGCACGAGGCGGCTTCCTCGTGCGGCTGCGCGTACCGGTCGCCGAGCGGGTGGAGCCGTGAGCGCCGCCGACGGCGAGGACCGCACCCGCGTCCTGCTGGTCGACGACCACGCCGTCATGCGAGCCGGGTTCCGGATGATCCTCGAGGCGGCAGGCGACATCGTCGTCGTCGGCGAGGCCGCGAACGGCAGGGAGGCGGTCGCCGCAGCATCCGCTCTGCGGCCGGACGTCGTGACGATGGACGTGCAGATGCCCGATATGGACGGACTCGAGGCGACGCGCCGCATCGTGGCCGACACGTCCGTCGACGCCGCCGTCGTGGTCGTGACGACGTTCGACCGCGACGACTACCTCTTCGAGGCCCTCGGAGCGGGCGCGACCGGATTCCTGCTCAAGAACGCGGGACCGGAGGAGCTCGTCAACGCCGTTCGGGTGGCGGCAGCGGGCGATGCCCTCCTCGCCCCCGAGGTCACTCGGCGCGTCATCGCGCGGTTCGCCGCGACGATTCCCGCCGAGGCGGCACCGGCCTCGGCGGGATCGGCAGGCTGCGCAACGACGGGCTCGGCCGGCTCGGCGGTGCCGGGCGCCGCTCCCGCGCGGGCCGGAGACCCGGAGCGCATTCCCGTCGACCTGACCGAGCGCGAGGGCGAGGTGCTGCGGCTCGTGGCGCAGGCGCTCAGCAACGCGGAGATCGCGGCACGCCTCCACATCGGCGAGGCGACGGTGAAGACGCACGTCTCGAATGTGCTGCAGAAGCTCGGGGCGAGGGACCGGGTGGCGGCCGTTGTGTACGCGCACCGCCACGGGCTCGCGTGACGAACCGGGAGGGACGGAGGCCGCAACCGACGCCGCGCCTCCGCGAAGGTCCGCCGCGTCTCGTCTCGCTTCGCTCGCTCAACGACCGGAGGCATGCGTGACGAACCGGGAGGGACGGATGCCGCGGCCGGCGCGCGAGGAGCGCCGGTCCGCGGCATCCGTCACCGCGAAGGTCAGGCCGCGACGGCGACCCGCGTGTAGCGGTCGACGAGGGCGCCGAACGCCTCCAGGTAGCCGACGAGGAACTCGGCCGTCTGGTCGTTCGTGACCTCGCCGGTCTCGGTGAACAGACCGGGCGTCGTCTGCACATAGCCCTCCGGCTGTCCGAGCGTCGGGGCGTTGAAGTGGCTGAGGATCGCCTTGAGGTGCTGCTGCGCCGCGGCCGTTGCGATGGGTCCGCCCGATGTGCCGATGACGGCCGTGGGCTTGCCGTTGAACGAGCCCTGACCCCACGGGCGGGCGGCCCAGTCGAGGGCGTTCTTGAGCACACCCGGGACCGATCGGCTGTACTCGGGCGTGACGATGATCACGCCGTCGACGTCGTCGATCGCCTGCTTGAAGTCGCGCGCTACCGGGGGGAAGTCGGCGTCGAAGTCGGGCGAGTAGAAGGGCAGGTCGGCGATGGGGATCTCGACGAGGGTCGTCCCCTCGGGGGCGAGACGCTCGAGCGCCTTCGCGAGGCGTCGGTTGATCGAGGTCGACGAGATGCTGCCGACGATGTAGCCGATGGTCCGCTCGGTCATGTGTATTCCTCCTCTAGAGAACGGCGAACGTCCACGGCGGAGACCACCATGGACGTTCCTGACGCCTGCAAGCGCCGCCCGCGCAGTTCTATTCCCATGCATGGATTGTTACGTCCGATGACGGGCGCTCCGCCGCGGGACGGGCCGGCGATCTCCTCCTGCCGGGGGAGGTCCCCGCGGTGCGGACTGCGTACCGTGACATTCGAGGGCGGCGCACCGCCCCGGCGACGAGGAGGAGCGGATGCTGCAGCTGACCGGGATCACGAAGAGCTACGGAGGCAGGCGCGTGCTCCACGACGTGTCGTTCGCCGTCCATCCGGGGCGGCTCACGGGCTTCGTCGGAGGCAACGGCGCCGGCAAGACCACGACCATGCGGATCGTCCTCGGTGTGCTGGCGAAGGACGCCGGCTCGGTGACGCTCGACGGCGAGGAGGTCGGCGCGAACGACCGCCGACGCTTCGGCTACATGCCGGAGGAGCGCGGGCTCTATCCGAAGATGAAGGTCCACGAGCACATCACCTACCTCGCGCGCCTGCACGGATTCCCCAGGACGGATGCCGCGGCCCGTGCCCGCGCGCTGCTCGAGCAGCTGGGACTGGGCGAGCGGCTGGACGACAACGTCGAGACGCTGTCGCTCGGCAACCAGCAGCGCGCCCAGATCGCGGCGGCGCTCGTGCACGACCCCGAGGTCCTGATCCTCGACGAGCCGTTCTCGGGGCTCGACCCGCTCGCCGTCGACGTCGTCGCGGGGGTCCTTCAGGAGCGCGCGGCGGCGGGCGCGCGCGTGCTCTTCTCCTCGCATCAGCTCGACGTCGTCGAGCGCCTGTGCGACGACCTCGTGATCATCGCCGGCGGAACCATCCGCGCGGCGGGTGCTCGCGACGCGCTGCGCGCGCAGCACTCCACGCGCCGCTTCGAGCTCGTGTCGGCCGGCGACGCGGGATGGCTGCGATCCGAGCCCGGTATCCGGGTGCTCGACTTCGACGGCGGCTACGCCGTCTTCGACGCCGACAGCGACGAGACGGCGCAGCGCGTCCTGCGCCGCGCCGTCGCGGAGGGGGATGTCGCGAGCTTCGCGCCGCAGCATCCGTCTCTCGCCCAGATCTTCAAGGAGGTCATCCGATGAGCACTCCCCCGACGCGCCCGTCCGCCGGACTCACCGCGGCGCAGGGCATCTGGCTCGTCGCCGAGCGCGAGATCGGTTCGAAGCTGCGCAGCAAGGCGTTCGTCATCTCGACGGCGATCCTCCTCCTCGCGGCTCTCGCTCTCGTGATCTGGGGCGGATTCGCCGCTGCGAACAACGCCGGCACGCCGATCGCCGTGACCCCGGACGCCGAGCAGTACGTCGCCGACGTGCCGGGCCTGGAGGTGACGGCGGTGGCCGATCGCACCGCCGCCGAAGCCGCCGTCGAGAGCGGCGACGTCGAGGCCGCCGTCGTGGCGGACGCCTCGTCGCCCCTCGGCTTCGCGGTCGTGGCCGACTCCAGCGCCCCGACGCAGCTGCTCCTGCAGCTCGCGCAGGTGCCCCCGGTCGTGCTGCTCGAGCCCGAGGAAGGCAACCCGGCGCTCGGCTACCTCGTCGCGGTCGGGTTCGGCGTGGTGTTCCTGCTCGCCGCGTCGCTGTTCGGCGGCACGATCGCGCAGAGCGTCGTCGAGGAGAAACAGACGCGGGTGGTGGAGCTCCTCATCTCCGCAATCCCGGTGCGGGTGCTGCTGGCCGGCAAGGTCATCGGCAACACCGTCCTCGCGATGGCGCAGATCCTCGTGCTCGCCGCGATCGCGGTCGTCGGCCTCACCATCACGGGCCAGACCGCGCTTCTGCAGGGGCTCGGCGGTCCCATCGCGTGGTTCGCCGTGTTCTTCCTCTTCGGCTTCATCCTGCTCGCGTCGCTCTTCGCGGCGGCGGCGTCGATGGTCTCGCGTCAGGAGGACATCGGCTCGACCACGACGCCTCTGACGATGCTCGTCATGGCTCCGTACTTCCTCGTGATCTTCTTCAACGACAACCCGGTGGTGCTCGCGATCATGTCGTATGTGCCGTTCTCGGCGCCCGTCGGCATGCCCATGCGCCTCTTCCTCGGCGAGGCGCAGTGGTGGGAGCCGCTCCTCTCGCTCGCGATCCTCATCGCGACGTGCGTCGGCGCGATCCTCCTCGGCGCGCGGATCTACGAGAACTCGCTCCTCCGCATGGGCGGACGGGTCTCGCTGCGGGAGGCGCTGAGCGCCTCCGGCCGCTGAGCGCAGCACTTTCCTGCGAGCGGGCCACGAATCTGCGTAGCGCTCGCAGGAAAGTGCAGCGGTCGCTCGATCACGAGGTGCCCGGCTCAGCGATCGGAGGCGTGACCGTCGTATCGACGCCGGTCGGCGGCGCGGCCGCGGGCGCCCATCAGGGCGTCGGCGGCGCGGACGAGCGCGAGATGCGACAGGGCCTGGGGTGTGTTCCCGGCATGACGGCCCGCCTCGACGTCGTACTCCTCCGAGAGGAGGCCGACGTCGTTGGCGAGAGCGCACAGGCGGTCCATCAGCTGCGCAGCCTCCTCCTGTCGTCCGCTCGTGGCGTACTGCTCGACCAGCCAGAACGAGCACGCGAGGAAGGGATGCTCGTGCCCCGGGATGCCGTCGACGCCCGTCGTCGTCCGGTAGCGGTGCAGGAGCCCGTCGTGCAGGAGGTCGCGCTCCATCGCGACGACGGTCCGCAGCATCCGCGGATCGTCCGGCCGGCAGTAGCCGACCTCGGGGAGGAGGAGAAGGCTCGCGTCGACCTCCGTCGATCCGTACGCCTGAACGAAGTGCCCGACGCTCTCGTCGTACCCGTGCTTGTCGATCTCATCCTTCATTCGGTTCCGGAGCCGCTCCCAGCGGTCGGCGGGGCCGTCGAGCCCTCCTTCCCGGACGGCGCGCACGCCGCGGTCGAAGGCGGCCCAGATCATGACCCTGGACTGCGTGAAGTAGCGGGGCTCGCCGCGGACCTCCCAGATGCCGTTGTCCGGCCGGTCGAGGTTGGCCTCGACGAAGGCCAGCAGCGCACGCTGCAGCGGCCACGAGAACCTCGTCTCCTCGGCGCCCGCCATCCGGGCCGCCTCGAGGCCGACCATGACCTCCCCCATCACGTCGGCCTGGTACTGCTCCACCGCGCCGTTGCCGATCCGCACCGGCGCCGCGCCGTCGTATCCGGGCAGCTCCGGGAGGATCCGCTCGGCGAGGTCGCGCTCGCCCGCGATGCCGTACATGATCTGCACGTCGGCGGGGTCCCCCGCGACGGCGCGCAGCAGCCAGCGCCGCCACTCGTGTCCCTCGTGCACGAAGCCGTGGTCGAGCAGCACTTCGAGCGTCAGCGAGGCATCCCGCAGCCACACGTACCGGTAGTCCCAGTTGCGGACGCCGCCGAAGTCCTCGGGGAGCGACGTCGACACCGCGGCGACGATCCCGCCGGTCGCCTCGTGCGTGAGGGCCCGGAGGACGAGGAGCGACCGGATGACCCGGTCGCGGTGCGGACCCTCGTAGTCGATGCGGCCGGCCCACTCGTTCCACCACTCGATCGTCTCGTCGATCGCCTCGTCGACGTCGGCCGGCTCGGGCACCGACTTGTGCGACCGGAACCAGGTGAGCTGCAGGTCGACGGTCTCCCCCGCCGCCACGTCGAACGAGGCGGTGTGCGAATGGTCGGCGCGGCGCAGCCGCGGGCCGCGTACGACGATGGCATCCGGCCCGGCCGTCGCGACCAGGGCCGGAGCCTCCGCCGTTCCGACCTGGCGGACCCACGGCAGCGCCCGCGCGTAGTCGAAGCGGATGCGCAGCTCCTCATGGAATCGCACGGTTCCCGAGACACCGCGCACGCGACGGATGACGTCGGCCCGCCCTCCCGCGTGCGGCATGAGGTCGATCACCTCGGCGACCCCCGTCGACGTCTCCCAGCGCGTGACGAGGACGAACGTGGGCCCGTCGTACCGGCGGGTGGCACGCGCATCGGGATCGGAGGGACGCAGCCGCCACCGTCCGTGGTCCTTCGTCCCCACCAGGGCCCCGAACATCGAGGGCGAGTCGTAGCGCGGAAGGCAGAGCCAGTCGATCGACCCCTCTCGGGAGACCAGGGCAGCCGAGTGGCAGTCGCTGAGCAGGGCGTAGTCCTCGATAGGCGTCGGCACAGGGGAGATTCTCCCAGCGCAAGCCCCGTGGGGGCCGGATGCCGCGGGACTACAGTGACGCCATGAGCGGCTCCGCGACCGAACCGACCGAAACGATCGACACGACGCTGTGCATCCTCGGCGCGTCGGGCGACCTCACATCCCGCCTCCTCCTGCCGGCGCTCGCGCAGCTTCTCACCGAGGACCCGCACCGTCGCGTCCGGCTCATCGGGGCGGGCATGGACGACTGGGACGACGAGAGGTGGCGCGGGGTGGTCGAGAAGGCGTTCGCCTCGGCCGACGCCGAGGGACCGACGGTCGAAGGCGTGCGGGAGCACACGACCTATCGCCGCACCGACATCACGGATCCTCACGACTTCGCGGGCCTGCTGAGCGAGTGCGCGGGGCGGGTGGCGCTCTACTTCGCCGTCCCGCCCGCGATCGCCGCCAAGGGGTGTCGCGCGCTCGAGGAGGTCGACCTCCCCCCGAGGCTCATCCTGGCCCTCGAGAAGCCGTTCGGCAGCGACCAGGCCGGCGCGCACGCGCTCAACGAGCAGCTCACGACGCTCGTGCCCGAGGAGCAGATCTACCGCATCGACCACTTCATGGGCCGCTCCACCGTGCTCAACGTGCTCGGCCTGCGCTTCGCGAACCGCGTCTTCGAGCCGGTGTGGTCCAACGAGCACATCGAGTCCGTCGCGATCCGGTACGACGAGACCCTCGGCCTGGAGGGGCGTGCCGGATACTACGACACGGCGGGAGCCATGGTCGACATGATCCAGAGCCACCTGCTCCAGGTGCTCGCCGTCGTCGCCATGGACCCGCCGGCGACCCTCGACGCCGTGGACTTCCGCGATGCGAAGGCCGCGGCCCTGCGTGCGACGCGTGTCTGGGACGAGGATGCCGCGGCGAACTCGCGCCGGGCGCGCTACACCGCCGGCGCGGTCGCCGGACGTGAGCTGCCGAGCTATGTCGACGAACCGGGGGTCGACCCTGCGCACGACACGGAGACGCTCGCCGAGGTGACGGTCGAGGTCGGAACATCGCGCTGGGCCGGGGTGCCCTTCACGCTGCGATCGGGGAAGGCCCTCGGGGTCAAGGTGAGCGAGATCGTCATGCGCTTCAAGGACGTCTCGCATCTGCCGACGGGCTTCGAGGGCTCCACCGAGCCGTCCGTGCTGCGGCTCTCGCTCGGCCCGGACCGCATGTCGCTCGAACTCAACCTCAACGGGCCGGGCGACCCCTTCCACCTCGATCGCGCGGCACTGGAGTCCGAGTTCGGCGAGGGCGAGCGGCGGGCCTACAGTGAAGTGCTCGAGGGGATCCTCGACGGCGACCCGACGCTGTCGGTCCGCGGCGACACGGCGGAGCAGTGCTGGCGGATCGTGCAGCCCGTCATCGACGCGTGGCGCAGCGGCGCCGTCCCACTCGAGGATTACCCCGCGGGCTCTTCCGGGCCGGAGGCCTGGCCGGAGCTCTGAGGCGGCTGTGCGGAGCTCTGAGGCGGCTGTGCGGAGCTCTGAGGCGGCTGTGCGGGGCCGGGCGGATTGTCGTCCGGGTGGAACGCCGTGAACAGCGAGTAGGTGTCACCGTCCGGGTCGGGGCCGCGCTCCTTGAACTCGTTCACGAGGAGCATGAGCCGGTTCTGCAGCTCCTCGCGGTGCTCGTCGTTGAGCTTCAGGCCGAGCCACGTCGTATCGAGGTCCTCGTCGCGCACGCTCTCGATCTGCTGCAGGAAGGTCTCGACGAGGATGTACGAGCCGCCGGGCATCGACGTCCGCCACGAGAGCCCCGTCGCCCGATAGGGCACTTCGCGGGCACCCTGCGCTCCCGCCCGATCCGGCTCGGCGGCGAGATAGCCGGTGTTCAGGAGCGTGCGCACATGGTGCAGCATCGTGCCGGGGTTGACGCCCAGAAGGCCGGCGAGCTCCTTGTTCGTGCGCGACTCGAAGGCGCACAGGCGCAGGATGCGCAGGCGCAGAGGCGAGCTGAGCGCCCGCATCCGGGCTTCGGCGTCGGGATCACCCGGCCGCAGCTCGATCCGCTCCTGGTCGCTCACGCTCCGACTCTAGCGACCGATCGAGGTTTCCCGATCGGTCGGCGATCCGTCACCCGCCCATCATCGGGGGCATCATCCTGCCGACGGCGATGACGTTGCCCGCCGGGTCGCGGAACCACGCGATGTCCGGGCCGCCCTCGAACCCGCGCGAGATGCCCTTCTCGTCGGTGCCGTAATCGGGGTCGGTGTAGATCTTCGTGACGACTCCGCGCTGGTTGAGGTCGTCGACCGCGGCCTCGACGTCCTCGACGTCGAAGTTGAGGACGGTGAAGACGGCCGGCTCGTGATCGGGTTTGGGATAGACGAAGATCGCGCCGCCTTGCGGGAGGGTGATGGTGAAGCCTCCCCCCATCTCCTCGTAGACGGTGAGGTCGAGCCCCAGGGTGTCGCGGTAGAAGGCGACGGCGGCCTCCAGGTCCGGGACGGCGAAGCTCGAGAACGGTCGATCCGGTGTGAACATGGCATCCTCCCCACACAGTTGTGCCGTTCCACACGATCCTCCTGCCGCGAGCACGTGTCCAGAGGAGAGGAGCCCGCTCGGCAGACCGCTGATTGACAATCCCCAATCGGCGCCGCACACTGATTGGCATGTCTCAATCACCCCGGGATGCCGGCGCCCACGGCCGTGTCGCATCCGGAGCGGACTCCCCCTCCGCGGGCGAGGTGCTCGCCGAAGCGCGGGCCGAAGCATCCATCCCGACGTCCCGGGGATCGGCCGACGACGCCGTCGAAGCCGACCAGGACCTCGAGAGGCGGACCGCGGGAGCGCCGGCGGCCACGTCCGCGCCGAAGGGCTCGCTGTGGCATGACCGCAACTTCCTCACGATGTGGAGCGGACAGGCGCTCAGCCAGTTCGGCGCCCAGATCACCGAGCTCGCGATCCCCGTGCTCGCCGTGCTGCTGCTGAACGCGTCGGAGTGGCAGGTGGGCGTGCTGACGGCTGCCAACGTCGCGGCCTTCCTCGTCGTGGGGCTTCCGGCGGGGGCATGGATCGACCGCGTGCGCAAGCGGCACGTCATGATCTGGGCCGACCTCGTCCGTGCGGTCGCGCTCAGCGCGCTGCCCCTTCTCGCCGTCCTCGGAGCGCTGCAGATGTGGCACATCTACGTCGTCGCACTGGTCATGGGCGTGGCCACCGTGTTCTTCGACGTGTCGAATCAGAGCATCGTCCCGTCGCTCGTGCGGCGCGATCAGATCGCCGAGGCCAACGGAAAGCTGCAGTCGACGGAGCAGCTGGCGGGACTGGCGGGTCCCGCGTTCGGCGGGTGGCTCCTCGGCGTGATCGCGGCCCCCTTCGCCATCCTCATCACCAGCGGCACGTATCTGGTGTCGTTCGCGGCGCTGCTGTTCACGAAGGACCGCGAGACGCTGCGCCCCGCCCACGAGCACGAGCCGCTCATCAAGGAGATCGGCGAGGGCCTGAGGTGGGTCTTCCGCAACCGTCTGCTGCGGCGCATCGTCGGCACGACGTCGGTCTCGAACTTCTTCAACATGGCCTCGACGACCCTCATCGCCATCTTCGCGCTGCGGGAGCTCGGGCTGAGCGTCGCCTCGTTCGGCCTGGTGTTCTCGCTCGGCGCTGTCGGCGGCCTCCTCGGCGCGATCGCGACGCCGCACATCGTCGAGCGAATCGGCGAGGCGCGGGCGATCCCGGTCGCGTCGATCCTGTTCGGACTCGCCCCGCTGCTCGTGCCGCTCGTCGTGCTCGTGCCGTCGCTCGCGGTGCCGATGCTCGTGGTGGCATTCTTCCTCGGCAGCTTCACGGTGCTGCTCTACAACATCACGCAGGTGACGTTCCGCCAGCGGATCACGCCGACGCGCCTCCTCGGGCGCATGAACGCGTCCATCCGCTTCGTCGTGTGGGGCGTCATGCCGATCGGCGCCCTCGTCTTCGGCGCGCTCGGCCAGTGGATCGGCGTCGTCCCGACCCTGTGGATCGGCGCCGTCGGCCAGCTGCTGGCGACCCTGTTCGTCGTGACCGGCCCCTTCTGGACCCTCGGCGAGCTTCCCGACCCCGACGTGCAGCCCCTGGAGGATGGCGGGGAATCGCGCCGGTAGCGGGTCACGCGTGCCTAAGGTGGACCATGGCCGCGAGCATCCTGTCGATCGGCACCGCCGTCCCCCCGGCTCGCGTTTCGCAAGAAGCGGCCCGAGACGTCTTCCAGGCGCAGCCGGGCCTCAGCCGGGTCACGCAGAGGCTCATCCATGCCGCGTTCGACGCCTCGGCGATCGAGCACCGCAACACCGTCCTGTCCGACCTCGTGGCCGTCGCGTCGGGCGTGCCGGCCGTCTCGGAGAGCGGGATGCCGCTGGCCGGCGAGGACGGCACGATCCAGGCACCCTCGACCGGGGTCCGCAACGACGCGTACATCCGGCTGGCGCCGCCGCTCTTCGCCGAGGCATCCGCCCACGCGCTCGCCGGCGCCGGAGTGCGGCCGGACGAGGTGACACACGTCGTGACGGTGTCGTGCACGGGGATGTTCGCGCCGGGGCCCGACTTCCGGCTCGTGAAGGACCTGGGGCTGTCGTCGGCGGTCGAGCGGTACCACATCGGATTCATGGGATGCGCGGCCGCGATCCCGGGCCTGCGCGCCGCCGCGCGGATCTGCGACTCGCAGCCCGACGCCGTCGTGCTCGTCGCGGCGGCGGAGCTGTGCACGCTGCACATCCGCTCGTCGGAGGACCCGCAGCAGATCGTCGCGGCATCCGTCTTCGCCGACGGTGCGGCGGCCGCCGTCGTCTCCGCACGGTCGTTCGCCGGCGGTCCCCGGCTCGCGCTCGGCCGCTTCGGCACGGTGCTGACGAGCGAGGGCGAATCGGAGATGGTGTGGACCATCGGCGATCAGGGCTTCGACATGATCCTCACCGCCGAGGTGCCCCGCATCATCGGACGCGAGATCCGGGAGGCCGTCGGCTCGTTCCTCGGCGGTGACGAACCGCAGGTGTGGGCGGTGCACCCCGGCGGCCGGAGCGTGCTCGACCGCGTCGAGTCGGGCCTCGCGCTCGATCCCGCGGCGCTCGCGGCATCCCGCGACGTCCTCCGCCGCCACGGCAACATGTCGAGCGCGACCATTTTGTTCATCCTGCGCGACCTCCTCGAAGACGACGCCCTCGGCGACTCCGAGGTCGCCGCACTGGCGTTCGGGCCCGGCTTGACGGTCGAATCGGCGCTCCTCCGCCGGACGACGGCGTGAGCCTCCGCGCGCGCGACACCGTCGTCGCCGAACTGATGGACGACCCGCGCTGCGATCCCGCGCGCCTGGCTGCGACCCTGCGCCGCTTCGACGTCGTCAATCGGCTGTGGAGCGGATGGGGCGCCCTGTATCGCGCGCGGCTCGGGCCGTTCCTCGCCTCGCTCGAGCGTCCGGCGCGCGTGCTCGATCTCGGGTCGGGCGGTGGAGACCTCGTCGCGCGCCTGGCCCGCAGAGCCGAGCGGGACGGGATCGACGTGCGGTGGGTCGGCGCCGATCCCGACGAACGGGCGCTCGCGGTCGCGCAGGAGCGGGCGTCGTCGCGCATCGAGTTCCGGGCGACGGATGCCTCGGCGCTCCGCGCAGGGGGCGAGCGGTTCGACGCCGTGCTGTCCAACCACGTGCTGCACCACCTCGGTGCGGCGGATCTCGACGCGTTCGCCGCCGATTCGCTCGCGCTCAGCGACGGCATCGCGCTGCACTCCGACATCCGCCGCAGCCGGTGGGCGTACGGCCTGTACGCCGTGGCGATCACGCCCTTCGCGCCGGGGACGTTCCTCCGGACCGACGGGCTGAGGTCGATCCGCCGGAGCTTCCGGGCCGCCGAGCTCGGCGCCGCACTCGGCACGCGCTGGACCGTTACGGATGCCTCGCCGTTCCGCGTCGTCGCCGAGGCGGGCGCCCGTGCCTGAGGTCGTCGCCGAGGCGGGCACCCGTGCCTGAGGTCGTCGTCGTCGGCGCCGGACCCGTCGGAACCCTCCTGGCCGCGGAGCTCGTCCGCCGGGATGTCGCGGTGACTCTGCTCGAGCAGCGCGCGACACCGAGCGACGGGTCACGGGCGATCGGCGTGCACTCCCCCGTGCTCGCGGCGCTCGAGGCATCCGGCCTCACGGAGCGACTCCTCGCTTCGGCGGTGCGGGTGTCCCGCGGCGAGGCGCGATCGGATGGCCGGAGCCTCGGCGTCGTCCGGTTCGACCGGCTGAACCGGCGCTTCCCCTTCGTCGCCGCTCTGCCGCAGGCGGCGACCGAGCAGGCTCTCGGCGCCGGGGCACCCCCCGCGCGGCGCGCGGCCGAGGTGACGCAGGTCTCCCCCGGGAGCGGATCGGTCCGCGTCCGCACGGCCGACGAGGAGGAGCTGACGGCCCCGCTCGTCGTCGTCGCGGGCGGTTGGCGCGCCCGCGCGCTCGTCTACCGCCCCGGCGTCGTGCGCGTGCGATCGTACGCGGATCGGTATCTCATGACGGATGTCGCAGCCCTAGACGGCAGCGACCTCGCCGTGATCGACATCGGCCGTGAGGGCGTGCTCGAGTCGTTCCCGCTTCCGGGCGCGAGGCGCCGGTTCGTGGCGTGGGACGCCGCCCCGGCCGATTCCTCGCCCGAGGCCCGTGCAGCCCGTTTGCGGCGAGCGCTGGAACGACGGGGTCAGGATGCCTCGTCCATCGCGAGCGCCACGTCGTTCGCCGTGCGTCGCGCGGTGGCGCCGGCGCTGCGGCGCGACCGGCTCTTCGTCATCGGCGACACGGCCCACGAGGTGAGTCCCATCGGCGGGCAGGGCATGAATCTCGGACTGCTGGATGCCGCGACCCTCGCCCCGCTCCTCGCCGCCTGGGCGCGTTCGGGCACGGCGCCCGAGGTCGAGCTCGCGCAGTGGGAGAGGCGCCGCGTCGCCTCGGCGCGGACCGCCGCCGCGATCGCCGGGCTCAACACCTCGCTCGGTCGTCCCCGCGGCACGGCGGGCGACGCCGCGCGGCGCGCCGGGCTGCGGGTCGCGCTGCTGCCGCCCGGGGCCCGCCTGCTCGCCCACACCTACTCGATGGGCTTCGACCGCGACGTCTGACCCCCGTCGCACCGAGCCCTCTCTCACCCACGCCCTCACCGACCCCTCTTCCACGCCTCTCGCGCTCCCCCCTCTTCCACCCCGCCCCACCCGCGCCTGTCGCGCTCCACCCACCGCTCTCCCCCGCCCACCCACGTCTCTCCCCCCGCGCTCCCCCACGTCTACCCCACCCCGCCGACCCCCAATCCACACACTCGTGCTCGAGCCCGCACATCCGGGCAGCTCGAGTGCGTGGACTCGGCCACGGATGTGCGGGTTCGGCGAAGACGGCCGGCGGGCGCCGCCGTCGGGCACGCCACACCGCCGGCGGGCGCCGCCGCCGAGCCTGCCGAGGCCGCACACTCGTGCTCGAGCCCGCACATCCGGGCAGCTCGAGTGTGTGGGCTCGGCCACGGATGTGCGGGTTCGGCAAGACGGCCGTCGGGCGCGGCCGGCGGGCACGCCACACCGCCGGCGGGCGCCGCCGCCGAGCCTGCCGAGGCCGCACACTCGTGCTCGAGCCCGCACATCCGGGCAGCTCGAGTGTGTGGACTCGGCCACGGATGTGCGGGTTCGGCGAAGACGGCCGGCGGGCGCGGGCGGCGGCGTCAGGCGGCGACGGCGCCGCCCGTCGCGACGAGCTGCGCCGCGAGCAGCAGCGCGGCGAGCATCACCAGTCGGAAGAGCGCGCGGGTGGGCGGCCGCACGAGGGCGAGCACGGCCGTCGCCGCCGCCACGATCACCACAGCGGCGAAGAAGACCCACCCGACGAGCGGCACGGCGGCGAGGTCTCCTCCCGAGGAGCCGACGAGCACCGCCACCGCCCCCGCGACGATCCCCGCTGCTGCGACGACGGCCGAGGCCCGGGCGCCCATCCGGTGGGGCAGGCCGCGCACCCCCGTGCGGCGGTCGTCGTCGAGGTCGGGCAGGACGTTCGTCAGGTGCACGGCCGCTCCGAGCGCGGCGCCGGCGATCCACCCCCAGGGCGCGGCGACGCCGGGGTCGGGCGCGGCCAGCGTCGCGAGCGAGGGGAAGATCCCGAAGCTCACGAGGAAGGGCACGATCGACAGCGGCGTGGACTTCAGTCCGGCGTTGTACGACCACGCCGACGCGAGGAAGATCGCGTGGGCGGCCAGCATCCCGAACCCGAGCGGGGCGGAGAGCAGCAGCGCGATCCCCGCTGTCGCGATCGCGGCTCCCCACGCCGTGCGCTCGGTGACGTCGCCGCGGGCGATCGGCTTGTCGGTGCGGCCCACGGCCCGGTCGCGGGGAGCGTCGATCGCATCGTTGGACAGGCCGATCGAGAGCTGGCCGAAGAAGACGGCCAGGGTCAGCAGCAGAAGGCGCCAGGGCTCCAGACCGACCGCGATGCCGAGCGCGAGTGCGAGGCCCGAGACGACGAGCGTGGGCCCCGGATGCGTCGAGCCCCAGAGCGCGCGGACGACCCTCACGTGGCTGCGGCCTGCCGGCCCCGGACGATGCCGGCGATCGCCGTCGCGAACTGTGCGAGGTAGGCGAGGCCGATCACGACGGCCGCACCGATGAAGACGGCCTGCGACGTCTCGTACGACATGCCGGTCCACGTGGACAAAGCGGAGTCCAGGTGCCCGCTGTCACCGGAGTCGGGGACGGTGAGCGACCCGACGACGACCCCCAGCCACAGCACGAAGGTCGAGATGTCGTACCCGAGCCGGGTCGAGCGCGCACGGCGTCCCTCGGTGTCGAACAGGGTCAGCAGGGGCGGCACGAGCAGCATCAGGATGACGAAGAGGCCGTAGACGATGCCGAGGAGCGCCAGCCATCCGAGCTCCGCCCCGACCGCGCCGCGGCCGAGGAAGAAGAACACCGGCAGCAGCACCGCCGCGACCCACTGGGCGACGAAGACGAACCGGCCGGAGCCTGCCATGCGCATGCTCCGACCGTAGTCCACTCGCTCCCGCTGGCCGGGACCGGCTCGGGGAATGCGGGATCGATGCATTCCGTTGCATAGACCCGGGCCGACGGCGTCCCGGCAATCGCACAGACCGAAGGAGACGCCATGTCCACCCTCACCGCCCGCCCCGCCGAGACCGACGCGCCGATCCTCGACGTCCTCGCCGAGCGCTGGAGCACCCGCATCTTCGATCGCGACGCCGCCATCGACGAGGCCGCCCTCGCGAGCGCCCTCGAAGCCGCGCGCTGGACTCCGACCGCCGCCAACTCGCAGGCGTGGCGCGTCATCGTGGCGCGCCGCGGATCGCAGTCGCACGCGAAGCTCCTCGCGACCCTCGCGGGCTTCAACCGCGCGTGGGCCGGAGACGCCGCCGCGCTCGTCGTCTTCATCGCCGAGACCGAGCGCGAGGGCAAGCCGCTGCGCTGGGCGGAGTACGACGCGGGACAGGTCGCTGCGCACTTCACGGTGCAGGCCCACGCCGACGGCCTCTCGACGCACCAGATGGGCGGCTTCGACGCCTCGGCGATCGCGGCGGACTTCGGCCTCGATGCGGGCTTCGTGCCCGTGACGGTCATGGCCGTCGGCGAGCTGGGCGACATCCGCACCGCCTCCGACGAGCTGCAGGCGCGCGAGAACGCCCCCCGCGTGCGCCGCCCGATCTCCGAGTCCGTGCTCGTCGACGACTGAGGCCGGTCCTCCAGGACGACGGATGCCCCGTCCCACGCGCGGTGGGACGGGGCATCCGTCTGTCCTGCGTCAGTCCTCGAGCAGCTCGGCCTCGATCACGTCGTCCTCGCCGGCCGGGGGCGCCTCGGGCCCGGCGCTCGTGAGCACGAGCTGCGAGCCGTCGGCCGCGACATCCACCCGCACCACGTCGCCGTCGCGGACGCCGCCCGACAGGAGCGCCATCGCGAGGCGGTCCTGGATCTCGGACTGGATGAGGCGGCGCAGCGGCCGCGCGCCGAAGACGGGGTCGTACCCGCGCTCGGCGAGCCACGTGCGGGCCTCGGGCGTGACGGCGAGCGTCAGCCGGCGGTCGCGCAGGCGGCGCTGGAGGGCGTCGACGGCGAGCTCGACGATCTGGGCGAGGTCGTCCTCGGTGAGTGCCGAGAAGATCACGATGTCGTCGAGGCGGTTGACGAACTCCGGCTTGAACGCCTGCCGCACCATGGCCTGCACGGTCTCCCGCTTCTGCTCGAGCGACAGCGTGGGATCGATCAGCACGGGCGAGCCCAAGTTCGAGGTCAGGATCAGGATGACGTTCTTGAAGTCGACGGTCCGGCCTTGGCCGTCCGTGAGGCGGCCGTCGTCCATGACCTGCAGCAGCACGTCGAAGACCTCGGGATGCGCCTTCTCCACCTCGTCGAGCAGCACCACCGAGTAGGGCCGGCGCCTGACGGCCTCGGTCAGCTGGCCGCCCTGCTCGTAGCCGATGTAACCGGGAGGGGCGCCGACGAGGCGCGACACGGAGTGCTTCTCGCCGTACTCCGACATGTCGATGCGCACCATGGCGTGCTCGTCGTCGAAGAGGAACTCCGCGAGCGCCTTGGCGAGTTCGGTCTTGCCGACGCCCGTAGGGCCGAGGAAGAGGAACGAGCCCGTCGGACGGTTCGGGTCGCTGATGCCCGCCCGCGAGCGGCGCACCGCGTCGGACACCGCCTTGACCGCGTCCTTCTGCCCGATCAGGCGCTTGCCCAGCTCCGCCTCGAGGTGCAGGAGCTTCTCGGTCTCGCCCTGCAGGAGGCGCCCGACCGGGATCCCGGTCCATGCCGCGATGACGGCTGCGATGTCCTCCTCGGTGACCTGGTCATTGACCATGCGCTCACCCGCCGGCTCGTTGCGCTCGGCCTCGATCAGCTGCCGCTCGAGCGCCGGGATCTCGGCGTAGAGCAGCCGCGACGCCTTTTCGAGGTTGCCCTCGCGCTGGGCGCGCTCGGCCTCCATGCGGGCGGCGTCGAGCTTGGTCTTGAGGTCGCCGACCCGGTTGAGCGACGCCCGCTCGTGCTCCCACCGCGCCTGGAGCTCGTCGAGGTGCGCCTGCTCCTTGCCCAGCTGCTCGCGTAGCGCAGCGAGGCGCTCCTTGGAGGCCTCGTCCTTCTCCTTCTTCAGGGCCAGCTCCTCGAGCTTCAGCCGGTCGACGTGGCGGCGCAGCTCGTCGATCTCCAGCGGCGCGGAGTCGATCTCCATGCGCAGGCGCGACGCGGCCTCGTCGATGAGGTCGATGGCCTTGTCGGGCAGCTGGCGGCTCGGGATGTAACGGTGCGAGAGGGATGCCGCGGCCACGAGCGCCCCGTCGGCGATGGCCACCTTGTGGTGAGCCTCGTACCGCTCCTTGAGTCCGCGCAGGATCGCCACGGTGTCTTCGACGCTCGGCTCGCCGACGTAGACCTGCTGGAAGCGGCGCTCGAGCGCGGCATCCTTCTCGATGAACTCGCGGTACTCATTGAGGGTCGTCGCGCCGATCATGCGCAGCTCGCCGCGCGCGAGCATGGGCTTGAGCATGTTGGATGCCGCGACCGAGCCCTCGCCGCCGCCCGCACCCATGAGCACGTGCAGCTCGTCGATGAACGTGATGATGCGGCCGTCGGACTCCGTGATCTCCTTGAGGACGTTCTTCAGGCGCTCCTCGAACTGCCCGCGGTACATCGCGCCCGCGACGAGGGCGGAGATGTCGAGGGTTACGAGCTCTTTGTCCTTGAGCGACTCGGCGACATCGCCGGCGACGATGCGCTGCGCCAGGCCCTCGACCACGGCCGTCTTGCCGACGCCCGGCTCGCCGATCAGCACGGGGTTGTTCTTCGTGCGGCGGGTCAGCACCTGGCTGACCCGCCGGATCTCGCTGTCGCGCCCGATCACGGGGTCGAGCTTGCCCTGGCGGGCTCGGTCGGTGAGGTTGATGCCGAATTGCTCGAGGGCGCTCTGCGCGTCCTCCTGCCCGGGCTGCTGCGTGGCGTTCATGGGACTCCTGAGATCTGAGGACTCAAACTTGAGTCGCTACGGCTCAAGTTTACCAGGTGTCGGATGCCGCGGGCAATGCCGCTCGCGGGCCCGGTGCGTTTCGTCTCGCTTCGCTCGCTCAACGACCGGGAACCGGGATGCTCCTCGGCCGCGCCGTGCTGCCGCTCGGCGACCCCCGGTCGTCCCGCGCTGTAACCCAGCCCACCCCGGTCGTTGAGCGAGGGAGCGCACCGACCGAGACGAAACGCCCCCGGCTCACCCCGGTCGTTGAGCGAGGGAGCGCAGCGACCGAGACGAAACGCCCCCGCCGACGGGAACCCCGGGTCAAGCGACGGGTTCGAGGACGGATGCCTCGGCTGCGGCATCCGTCGCCGCCGCCGGCGCGGTGCAGCAGAAGCGGGCGCGATAGGCCGTCGGCGTGATGCCGAGGACGCGCGCGAAGTTCTGCCGCAGCACGGCTGCCGAGCCGAACCCGCTCTCGTAGGCGATGCGGTCGAGCCCCAGGTCGGTCTTCTCGAGCAGGCGCTGGGCGTGGATGATCCGCTGCCGCGCGAGCCACGCCGCCGGCGTCGCACCGAAGTCGGCCTTGAAGCGCCGGGCGAACGTGCGCGGAGACATGTGCGCCTTCGCCGCGAGCTGGTCGACCGTGAGCTCGAGACGGATGTTCTCCAGCATCCAATCCGTCACCGGCGTCAGCGAGAGGCTCTGCACCTCGGGGAGGGGGCGATCGATGAACTGCGCCTGTCCGCCGTCGCGCTGCGGCGGCACGACCATGCGCCGCGCGATCTTGTTGGTCATCTCGGCGCCGAGCTCCTGCCGGAGCAGGTGCAGGCAGGCGTCCAGCCCCGCCGCCGTTCCGGCGCTCGTGATGAGGTGGCCGTCCTGCACGTAGAGCACATCGGGGTCGACGTCGATGGAGGGGTACATCGCCTTCATCGTCGCGGCGTACTTCCAGTGCGTCGTGGCCCTCCGCCCGTCGAGGACGCCCGCCGCCGCCATGACGAACGAGCCGCTGCAGACGCTCAGTACCCACGCGCCCCGGTCCGCGGCGCGCCGGACGACGTCGATGACCCGCCGGTCGACGCTCCCCCACGCGCGCCGCGGTATCGGCGTCACGACGACGAGGTCGGCCTCGTCGGCGAAGGCGAGATCGTGCTCGACGTTGATCGAGAAGGCGAGATTCGCGCGGACCGCTCCGGGCTCGGGCGTGACGATCCGGAAGTCGAAGTTCGGGATGCCGTCATCCGACCGGTCGAGCCCGAACGCCTCGCACGCGAGGCCGAACTCGAAGGGCGCGAAGCCTTCCTGGACGATGACGGCGACGGTCTTCATGCGTTGCTCCCCGGTCGAGTCGAATGGATGCCTCGGCACGTGCCACCGTGGCAGGATTCGTGCGGTACGTGTCAATCCTGCCACTCGTGGCAGTCCCGACGCAAGCGTAGCGTTTCTGCCATGTTGATGGTGATTCTTCTCGCAGCGCTCTCCGTCCTCGCGTTCGCCTCGACGATCGCCGCCCTCTCGAGGGACGGCTACCGCCGGATGCCGACGGACCGGACGCGCCTCCCCTGATCCGCCGCCCGCCTCGCCCCGTCGGAAACAGGCGATCTGCCGCACGCAGGCCGTTCCCCCGCGGAAGGGCCTGTGCCCGGCGGATCGCCTGCCGGCGGGCTCAGCGCGCCCGCACCCGCTCCGCCCGGCGGATCGCCTGCCGGCGGGCTCAGCCCGCCCGCACCCGCTCGTAGACCTCGATCATGGCCGCCGTCCGAGAGGACTGGCGGAACCGCTCCCGGATCGACGCGTCGGGCTCCGGCGCCGTGCCGGCCTCGACGTCGGCGGCCGCCCGGCGCAGCGCATCCGCGAGCGCGGCTGTCGAGGCATCCTGGACCGCCCAGAGGCCCGATCCCAGCTCGGCGGCGATGTCGGGGTCGCTCACGACCGACGGCGTGCCGAGCGAGGCCGCCTCGAACACCGTCATGCCCTGCGTCTCGAAGCCGATCGACGTCTGCACGACCGCGTCCGCCGCGCGGATGCGGCGCAGCGTCTCGGAGTACGACCGGCGACCGGCGAACACGACCGTCGCGTCCGGCCGCCGCTTCGCGAGCAGGCGCCGTGCGGCGCCGAGCTGCGCGCCGCCGCCGATGACCTCGACGTCAGCAGCGACGCCGGACTCCGAGAGAGCCTCGAGGAAGGGCAGCAGCCGCTTCTCGGGGCTCATCCGGCCGAGCCACACGAATCGCGGCGGTCCCGGCTTGCGCAGAGCCGGACCGGCGGCCAGGGCCGCGTCGAGCACGTCGTCGTCGATCCCGTTCCAGACGACGTCGACGCGACCCGATCGCGGCACGGCGCCGTGCTCCTCGAGCCGCCGGGCGAAGTGCGCGGACGGCGCGGTGACGGCGGAGCTCCGACCCGCGAGCCCGCGGAGGTACGCCCACCCGTCTGCGCCTCCCGTACGTATACCGAGGGCGCGGCCCTGCCACGCGTTGAGCACACGGAGGACGAGTCCGGGGAACGGCGTGGTCGCCTCGACGCCGACGTCGACGCGGTTGTGCATCGTATGGACGACCGGGAGGCCGTGGCGATGCGCGAAGCGGTGGCCGATGTAGGCGCCCCAGAAGTCACCCTGGACGTGGACGACGTCGACCGGCGGGCGGCCGCGGAGCGCGGCATCCACCCGCCTGTCGGTCCTCCTGCCAGGCCACGAGAACGAGTACTCGCGGTCGAGCGTGAGGGGGATCGAGGGAAGGTCGACATAGGCCCGATCGGGGACGACAGCCCGCCCCCGCGGACCGTGCATCGCCGGCGCCACGACGGTCACGGTGTGCCCCGCGCGCTCCAGGAACCGCCGCTGCAGCCGCATCGAGACCTGGGCGCCGCCGAGAGACTCGACGTGCTGGTCGCCGAACATCACGACGTGCACGCGACGCCTACTCGGGCAGCGGTTCGTCGCGGTAGAGGGCCTCGAACGTGTCGAGGGTGCGGTGGATGTCGTGCACCTTCACACCCTCGAGCGAGGCCTGCTGCATGCGCAGCCGCTCCTCGGGGCTCGCGGTGAGCACGTCCGTGAGACGTGCCGTCAGCTCATCGACGTTGCCCGGCTCGAAGAGGTAGCCGTTCTCGCCGTCGTGGACGAGGTGCGGAAGCGCGACCGCGTCGGCCGCGACGACCGGGAGGCCCGATGCCATCGCCTCCATCGTCGCGATCGACTGCAGCTCGGCGATCGAGGCGATCGCGAAGACGCTGGCCTTCGAGTACAGGGCGCGCAGCTCCTCCTCCGACGTGTGGCCGTGGAAGACGACGCGGTCCTCGAGACCGAGCTGATGCGTCAGGTGCTCGAGGTTGCGCCGCTGATCGCCTCCTCCGACGACGTCGAAGTGCGCGTCGAGGGCGGGGTCGAGCTTCGCGATGGCGCGCAGGACGTCGTCGATCCGCTTCTCGGTCGTGAGCCGGCCGACGAAGAGGATGCGGTTCGCATCGCGCGGCGTGAGGTCGGGCGTGTAGTTCGACCGGTCGATGCCGCAGCTGACCGGGATGACGCCGTCGATCGCGATCGTCGTCTCGAGGAACTCGGCCGCCTTGCGCGTCGGTGTCGTGACGGCACGCGTCATGTCGAACGTGCGCTTGGCGTCCGCCCACGCGATCTTGACGGCTCGGCGGGTCACCGCCTTGGGGAGGATCGTGAAGTCCAGCACGTTCTCGGCCATGACGTGGTTCGTGGCGACCACGGGGATGCCGCGCTGCCGTGCGATGCGCGTGAGCCCGCGTCCGATCACGATGTGGGACTGGATGTGCACGACGTCAGGGCGCACCTCGCTCAGGACGCGGCGCGCGTAGTGCTTCGATCGGAAGGGCATGACGAAGCGCAGCCAGTCGTGCGGGTACCAGCGCCACGAGGGCAGCCGGTGGACCGTCATCTCCTCGCCCTCGATGACCTCGCGGAAGGTGCCGTGCCGGCGGTGGGTCATGCTGGGGGCGCTGACGTGCACGTCGTGCCCTCGCGTGACGAGACCGGCGGCGAGTCGCTCGGCGAAGCGGGCGGCGCCGTTCACGTCGGGGTAGAACGTGTCGGCGCCGATGAGGATCGTGAGGCGCTCGGGAGGCGCGTCGGCGCGGGGAGCGGAACTGTCGGGAGTCGCGGGGGGAGTCACGGGAATCGGTGGCTGCCTATCTCTGCGGCGCGCCGGCGAGGGGGCGCAGGCGCTCGTCCACTCTACCCGAGGGCCTGTGCGACTCCCGGAGGCACCGCCGGGCGGCCCCGGCTCACGTCTTGAGATCCTGCTTGGGCACGACGACCTCGCGGATGATGAGGAGGATCGACGCCGTCACGGGGAGTGCGACGAGGACGCCGAGCACGCCCATCAGGGTGCCCCCGACCATCGCGGCGATGAGCACGAGCGCCGCGGGGATGGAGATCGCGCGGTTCATGACGCGGGGGCTCACGACGTACGACTCGATCTGGATGTAGACGAGGTAGGCGATGAAGAAGATGAGCGCCTGCTGCGGGCTGGAGAAGAGCGCGATGACCGAGGCGAGGATCCAGAAGATCACCGACCCGAAGAGCGGGATCAGCGTGATGACGAACGCGACGACCGCCATGAGGGCCGGGAAGGGCAGGTCGAGCACGATGTGCAGCACGAAGACGACGAGCGCGTTGAGCGACGACAGCGTCACCGAGCCGATGAGCGCGCTTCCCACCGAGGCCGTGATCCGCTCCGTCATGTCCGCGAGCTTCGGCCGGCTGCGAGCCGGGGCGAGGGAGTAGAGCGCCTCCTTCATCGCGGTGAGCGACGCGAGGAAGTACAGCGTGAGCGCGACCACGATGAACCCGCCCGAGATCGCGGACACCACGCCGATGCCGACCGACAGCACCCCGCCGCCGAGAGCGGCCAGGAAGGCCGGATCCGACAGGGTCGCGGCGAGCTGATCGATGGCGACCCCGAGGCCGACCTGCCAGTCGGGGGGGAGGGCGACGAACCACTCCGTCTGCGGGATCTCGTCGAGGGCTTCGGGGATGGCCCGCACGAACTGGCCGATCTGCGCGATCACGGGCGGAAGCACGAAGACGAGGAAGGCCGCCATGAGCAGAGCGAACGCGCCGAAGACGATGCCGATGCCGGCGCCGCGCTTGACGCCGTGCCGTTCGAGGAGCCGCACGATGGGGTCGAGGCCCAGCGACAGGAAGAGAGCGAGCACGATGTAGACGAGGATGGTCGAGATCGAGATGAGCGCCGAGCCGAGGAGGAGCGCCCCGAGCACCCCCAGCGTTGCGGCGAATCCGCCGACCAGCGGGCGGTCGATGACGGCGAGGATCCTCGCCCGGATCCCGCCGTCGGCTTCAGGATGGAGGACGGATGCCTCGCCCGGGCGCGCGGCGATGACCCCCGCTGTCTGCTGCTCCGGCGCGGAGAGGGGCGCACCGGACGAGGCGGGCGAGTCGCTCATGGCGCCACTTTAGGGCTCGGCGCCCGGCGCGCGCGCGATCCGGGCCGCCGGCGGATCACCCGCTCGGGATGAGCCCGTCCGGCCTTCCGGGCGGTACCGTTTCGGACATCGGCGGGGACCGGGCCCGCCTCCGACATCGGGAGCCGCTCGCCATGAACCCCGTGCTGACCGCCAACCTGCTCTGGATCGCGGGCGTCGTGGTGAACCTCGTCATCATCATCGCGGCGCTGCTGATCCTGCCCAAGCGCCGCAAGCCGACGGCGGCGATGGCGTGGCTGCTCGCGATCTTCCTGCTGCCGTATCTCGGCATCCTGCTGTTCCTCCTCATCGGCAGCATCAAGCTGCCGAAGTCCCGCGTCGACGAGCAGGCGAGGATCGATGCGCAGATCCGCGAGCGCGTGGCTCTCGCGAAGCTCGACCCCCCTCACGACGGCGAGCCGCGGTGGTTCCAGCGCGTGCTGCAGCAAGCCGAGACCCTCACCGGCATCCCGGCCCTCCACGGCAATGCGATGACGCTCAACGGCGACTACAACGGGTCGATTCTGCAGATGGCCGCCGAAGTCGACCGTGCCAAGCGCTATGTGCACGTCGAGTTCTTCATCATCGGCCTCGACGACACGACGCGTCCGTTCTTCGCCGCGCTCGAGAACGCCGTGAAGCGCGGCGTGAAGGTGCGGGTGCTCGCGGACTACATCGCGACCCGCAAGGTCGGCACGTCGAAGGAGGTGATCGCGTTCCTCGACCGCATCGGCGCCGAATGGGCGTGGATGCTGCCGGTCCAGCCCTTCAAGGGCAAGTACCAACGGCCCGATCTGCGCAACCACCGCAAGATCGTCGTCGTGGACGGCACGGTCGCGTACACCGGCTCGCAGAACATGATCGACCGCAGCTACGACTCCCCGAAGAACATCAAGCGGGGGCTGCAGTGGCAGGAGCTCGTGACCCGCGTGGAGGGGCCCGCGGCATCCGCCCTCAATGTCGTCTTCCTCTCGGACTGGGCTATCGAGACGGGTGAAGCGCTCACCGACGAACACGTCGCGGTCGATTCCATGCCTGCCAAGGGCGATCTGCTGTGCCAGGTCGTGCCGAGCGGCCCCACCTACAGCACCGAGAACAACCTGCGCCTCTTCCTCTCGCTCATCTACGGCGCGACCGAGAAGGTGATCCTGACGAGCCCCTACTTCGTCCCGGACGAGGCGATGGTCTACGCCATCACCTCCGCCTGCGAGCGCGGCGTCGAGGTCCAGCTGTTCGTATCGGAGATCGGCGACCAGTGGCTCGTGTGGCATGCCCAGCGGTCGTACTACGAAGTGCTCCTGCAGGCAGGGGTGCGGATCTTCCTGTACCCGGCGCCTTACATCCTGCACTCGAAGCACTTCTCGATCGACGACGACATCGCCGTGATCGGGTCGAGCAACATGGACATCCGCTCCTTCAGCCTCAACGCGGAGGTCTCGGTGCTCGTGCGCGGCGCCTCCTTCGTGGCCGGGATGCGCGAGGTCGAGGAGGGCTACCGTCGGGCCGGGCGCGAGCTCACCCTCGACGAATGGCGCCGCGAGCCGCGCAGCGCTACCTTCTCCGACGGCGTGGCCCGCCTCACCTCCGCCCTCAACTAGCCCTCAGGAACGGCCGGGTGCGACGGCCTACCCTGGGAGCATGCCCCGACTGCAGGCGGACGCCGACGCCACCCTCTGGGTGCCCGTGACCGATTCGCTCGGCTTCCGCGGCCGCCGGCATCGCAGGACGGCGATCAGGATGCTGCTGACCCAGGCCAACCGCGCCGTCGGGCAGACCGAGCGTCAGGGCAGCGGCTTCCTCGCGTGGAGCATGAGCCAGGTCGCGCCGTTCCTCATGCGGCGGGCCGCCGGACGCGTGCTCGTGTGGGTGTGGAAGGCCGATCCCGACCTGCTCGTCGTCATGGCGCAGATCCAGGAGGCGACCGCGCAGCTGCGCGCCGCCCGCGCGATGATGCCGATGGAGTACGACGACACGGAGTCGTTCCGCAACCCTCACCTCGGCATGGGCGAGAAGCTCGCGATGCCGCTTCCGAGCGACCCCCGCACCCCGCCGTTCGCGACGTACACGTGGGACACCGGCACTCACTTCGTCACGGTGACGGCCGTGTGCTCCGACCGCGAGCGCTTCGGCATCGTGACGGGGAGCATCGACGACCTCGCCCGCACGGTCCGCGTCGTGGACGACCTGGCGGTCGGCGAATCTCCGACGGTGCTGCGGATCGAGCCACCGCGGCCCTAGCCGAGCGCGCGAGCCGGGCATCGCTCCCGACGTCGGAGAATCGCACGAACGTCGGACCCGTCGCGCCGGTCGCTCCGACGAGGGGCGATGACTCCGACGCGCGCCCGGCCGGCGAGACTAATCCGGCTCCGCCGCGGCGGGGCGCAGGGGCGCGGCCTCGTGATCACCCGAGAGCCAGCGCAGCCACCGCGCGTCGGGGTCGCCCTCGAGCACGAGCGCGCGCACGAGCAGCGTCAGCGGGATCGACAGGATCGCGCCGAGCGGCCCGATGATGAACGTCCAGAAGATGACGGAGAAGAAGCTCAGCGTGAGGCTGAGGCTCACGGCGTCGCTGACGAACTTCGGCTGGACGAGCACCTGAAGCGTCACGTTGACGACGCAGTAGACCGCGATGACCACCAGCATGAGCGGCCAGCCGCCCACGACGAGTGCGAGCAGCGCCGGGGGGATGAGGCCGAGCACGAAGCCGATGTTCGGGATGAAGTTCGTCACGAACGCCAGGATCGCCCAGACCGCCGGCGCGGGCACCCCCAGGGCCCACAGCGCCAGGCCGTCGATGATCGCGACGATGGCGCCGAACGTCGCGTTGACGACGTAGTAGCGACGGACGCCCGAGTTGTAGATCTGGAACCGGCGGACGGTGGGACGCACGCCGCGGCCGAAGGAGGCCTCCGCGCGGGAGTAGCGGGCGCCGTCGGCCGCCATGAAGATGACGTAGGCCACGACGAAGAAGAACGCGGTCAGGACGCTGAGCACCGTGCCGCCGAGTGAGGTCGCGAATGCGAGCACGTTGGCGGGCCGGAGGATGGATGCCGTGGCATCCGCCGCCTGACCGTCCATGCCGATCGACTGCAGCCACGAGATGACGGCCTCGGCTGTCGACTTGAGCTGATCCTCGTAGTCGACCACGAGCTGCGCGAACTGCACCCCCGCGTACCAGAGCAGTGCGACGAGCACGGCGAGGATCAGGTAGCCCACGACGATGACGGCCGTCGTCGCGGTCCAGGTCGGCCAACCCCGCCGCTCGAGGGGGAAGCGCACGGGGTGGCAGATGATGACGATCACCGCGCCGAGCACGAGGGGTCCCACCAGATCGCGTGCGAAGTACAGCCCGGCCAGCGCGACGACGGCGGCGGCGAGCCCGAGGAGCACGCGCAGCGTCGGCGAGAGGACGGGCGCGGGCGCAGCGGGAATCCCCTGCGGCGGCCTGCGATGGGTCTTCCCGGTCATTTCTCGCCGATCTCCTTCGCCTCGGCCAGCTCCTTCCGGAGCTCGCCCATCTGCTGGAGGAGCCCGCGCATCTGGCCGCGGGTGGCCGGCTCGTCGTCGTCGCGTCCCTGTGCGGCTCTCTCGATGACCCACGACGACACCGTGGCCGTGACGGTGCCGACGATCGCGATGCCCCCGGCCATGAGGCCCACGGCCCATATACGCCCGAGCGGGGTCACCGGGTAGAAATCGCCGTAGCCGACGGTGGCCACCGTCACGAAGGCCCACCAGATGGCGTCGCCGAACTGCTCGATGTTGGCACCCGGCGCGCCGCGCTCGGCCTCCAGCACGGCGAGTGCGCACAGGTAGATCACCAGGATCGACGCCCCGGCGCCGTAGATGGCGATGCGGCTGCGCAGGACCGTCCCCGCCGACTGCTGGCCGAAGGTGAACTCCGTGAGGATGCGCAGCAGCCGCAGCATCCGGAGCATCGGTATCGCCACGATCGCGAGATCGAGCAGGTGCGCGCGGAACCACGGCGCCCGCGGGCGCGCCAGGAAGAGGCGCACGAGGTAGTCGACGACGAAGCCGATGTAGGTCACTCCGATGACGATCCACAGCCCCATGCCGGCGGGCCCGGTGACGTCGCCGATGACCTTCCAGGAGTAGGCCGTCAGCCACAGCAGCGACGCGATGATGAGCGGCCAGTGGGTGAGCTGGGCCCATCTCTCCTGGGTCATGGGGTCCCGCGCCATGGCTGAACTCTAGGGCCGCCCGCGGATCGGTCCGGGACGCATCGCCGGACCTCATCCGCGTCGCGTGAGCACCTGGCCGCCGGATGCGACGCGGTGGCAGGATGTGCCGCATGACAGAGGCCTACATCTCCAGCCTGCCGTGGACGCGCCCTTCGACCCTCGCCGAGCGCACGGCAGCGGGGAAGAAGGCGCGGGAACACGCACCGCGCAGCGGGCTCGCGCATCTGACGACGACGGCCCGCGATCCCCTCGCCATCCTCGACGAGCAGAACACCACGCGGCTGCAGGAGCTCGTCCCGCTCCGCATCGAGCGCATGTCGGCGAGCCCCTTCGCGTTCTACCGGGGGACCGCCGCGATCCAGGCCGCCGACCTCTCCCGCGATGAGAACAGCGGCATCCTCGTCGCCTCGTGCGGCGACGCGCACGTCTCGAACTTCGGGTTCTTCGCCTCCCCGCAGCGCACGCTCATGTTCGACCTCAACGACTTCGACGAGGCGGCCTGGGCGCCGTGGGAGTGGGACGTCAAGCGGCTCGTCACGAGCATCGTCATCGCCGGGCAGGCGACGTCGCGCGACGATGGGGTGGTTCAGGATGCCGCGCTCGCGGCCGTGCGCACCTATGCGCGGTCGATGGCGGCCAACGCCAAACGCAGCACGGTGCGCCGCTTCTTCGAGCACTTCGACGCCGAGTCGGGGTTGGCGGCGATGGACCCGGAGTCGCAGGGGACGATGCGCGCGGCGATCCACGCGGCCGAGAAGCGGACCGGCGACCGGGCGGCGCGCAAGCTCACGACGCTCGGCGAGAACGGCCGCCTCACCTTCGTGGAGCGGCCGCCCACCATGACGCATACGACCCCCGAGATCGAGGGCCGGCTGCACGAGAACATGCGCAGATACTCCGAGTCGGCGATGGTCGACGTCCGGCTCGTGCTCTCGCAGTACACCGTCTCGGACATCGCCCTGCGCGTGGTGGGTGTCGGAAGCGTCGGCACGCTCTGCACGCTGGTCCTCCTGCAGGACGGGGACGGGAACGCCCTCATCCTCCAGGGCAAGCAGGCCTCGCGGAGCGTGCTGGAGCAGTACGGCGGCGTCGCGCAGCCGCAGCCGGTGATCGACCACATCGCCACCCATGGCGAGGGCGGGCGCGTCGTCGCGCTGCAGCGGATCCTCCAGGCCGTGTCTGACCCGTTCCTCGGGCACCTTCAGGCCTACGCCGGCGACTTCTACGTCCGTCAGTTCAACGACATGAAGGGCGGCGTCGACATGGACCAGCTGGAGGATCCGGTGTTCCGCGAGTACGCCGAGATCTGCGCCTCGGTGCTGGCGAGGGCCCACGCCCAATCGCCCAACGCCGCCGAGGTCGCCGGCTACATCGGCAACGGCCGGATCGTCGGAGAGGCGCTCCTGGAGTGGGCATACGCGTACGCCGACCTCTCCCGGGCCGACTACGAGGCCTTCGTCGCGGCCCACCCGCGGCCCGATCACGCGACCGCGGCCGCGCGAGCGGCCGTCCGCGGGCTCGGCTGACGCCGGTTCGCTCAGCCGCCGGGAGCGTTGTCGGCGAGCCACTCCTTCGCGATCCGGCGAGGCGCCTTGACCAGCCACGCGTCGGTCACGACCTCGCGCAGCAGATCGGCCTCGATCGCGTCGAGTCTCGCGAGGACGGCCGGATACCCGTCGAAATGCGGGATGGTGAAGAAGACCTCGGGGAACGTCTCGAGGAGCGCCTGCTTCGCGTCGAGGCCGTCGGTCCGGATGCCGATCACCGCCCCGTCGGGCCACGCCCGTCCGAGTGCCTCGAGGGCGGAGAGATCGGCCTTGCTCGGCCCGCGCTCCCACGCGAACAGGCCGTCCTTGGTGCGCCAGGTCGCCCCGCCGCGGTGGCCGTCGACCGCCTCGTGGGTCCCCGGAAGCCCGCGGGCGATCGCGCGGACGTCGTCGAGGCTCGCCGGCACCGCGTCACCCTCCTGACGGATCGTCGCGGGGCTCGGCATCCTCCGGCTCGTCCCGCTCGAGGGACGTCGACGCGATGCTCTGGCGCGGGCGCCACAGCACGACCTCGGTCGCCCGTCGGACGCGCGTGCCGTGCCTCAAGGTCACCACCGACCCCGTCGCCCCCGCCGCGAAGACGCGGGCACCGGGGCGGCGGTCGAGCTCGGTGCGCACGCGGTCCTCCAGGTCGCGCACGCGCAGGTGCAGCTCGCGCACGCGGTCCTCGAGCTCCAGTATCCGGGCGATCGCCGGAAGGCCCATGCCGTCGGCGGACATGCGGGCGACCTCGCGCAGCTGCTGCACGTGGCGGAGGGAGTAGCGGCGAGAGCCGCCCTGCGTGCGTGCGGGCACGACCAGTCCCAGCCGGTCGTATTGACGGAGAGTCTGGGGGTGCATGCCGGAGAGCTCAGCGGCGACGGCGATCGCGAAGATCGGGGCATCCTCGTCCAGCTCGTCGTGCGTCATCGGTCACCTCCGTCTCGTGTCGTCTGTTCCCTCACTCTCGGTCGATGAGCGAGCGAACCGCGACGAGATGCGCGTCATCCACGATCATCCTCGGTTCGAGGCGTTTCATCTCGTCGCTCCGCTCCTCGCTCAACGACCGGGCGCTTCCACTCAGCCCCGCGCCTTCGACATGAGGTCGGCGCGGGGGTTCTCCTTCGGCTCGGTCGCACGGAAGCGCTCGAGCGCTTCCCGCGCGGCGTCGTCGAGGTGTGACGGCACGGCGACCTGCACCTCGGCGAGGAGGTCGCCCGTGCCCTTCGACGTTTCGACGCCGCGTCCCTTCACGCGCAGCACCCGTCCCGAGGGGGTTCCGGGTGCGACACGGAGCTTGACCGGGTCGCCGCCGAGCGTCGGCACCTCGATCGTCGCGCCGAAGACCGCCTCCGTGTAGGTCACCGGCACCGTGAGACGCAGGTTGAGGCCCTCCCGCGTGAACACGGGGTGGGGCCGGACGGTCACCGACACGACGATGTCACCCGCCTCGCCGCCATCCGGCGACGGGCGGCCGCGGCCGCGCAGGCGGATCTTCTGGCCGTCCGAGACCCCCGCGGGGATCTTGACCTTGAAGGGCTTGCCGTCCTCGCCCTGCAGCGTGATGGTCTCGCCCTTCGTCGCGGTGACGAAGTCGATCGTCGTCCGGGCGGTGACGTCGGCACCGCGCGTCGGTCCGCCGTACCCGCGGAAGCCGCCGGTCGGCTGACCGAAGCGACCGGAACCGAAGGTGCCGCCGCGGCCGCCTCGGGCCTCTTCGAACATGGAGAAGATGTCGTCGTAGTCGGTCCCCGAGGTCTGGAAGCGCACGTTGCCGGGCCGCCCGCCCTGGCCGAACATCGAGAAGACGTCCTCGAATCCGCCGGCGCCCTGACCCCCCGCTGTGAAGCGCGCACCCGACCCCATGGCGCGGATCTGGTCGTACTCCTTGCGCTGCTCGGGATCGGACAGCACCGAGTAGGCCTCGGAGATCTCCTTGAACTTCGCCTCGGATGCCGCATCCCCCTGGTTGGAGTCGGGGTGATGCGTGCGCGCGAGCTTGCGGTAGGTCTTCTTCAGGTCCGCATCGCTGACGTCCTTGGAGACGCCCAGGACCTTATAGAAGTCCTTGTCGAACCAGTCCTGGCTGGCCATGCGCTGCCTCTCAACCGGTCGCTGGGCCCGCGGAGGGTTCCGCCGGCACAGCGACGACGACCTTGGCAGGACGCAGCTCGACCGAGCCCAGGCGGTAGCCGACCTCGACGACCTCGAGGATCGTCGGCACCTCGGCGCCGGGTGTCGGCGCCTGGAAGATCGCCTCGTGGTGCTGCGGGTCGAAGACCTCGCCCGCCTCGCCGTAAGCCGTGATGCCGAGGCGCTCCACGACGGCGCGGATCTTCTCCCCGATCTGCGCGAACGGGCTCCCCTCCTCGAGGTCGCCGTGCTTGGCGGCCCGGTCGAGGTCGTCCAGCACGGGGAGCAGCCCCTTGGCGACCTCGCCCTTCGCGCGGGCGATCTCGACCTCGCGCTGCTCCTCGGTGCGGCGCCGATAATTGGCGTACTCCGCCTGCAGGCGCTTGAGGTCGAGGAGGAGCGCGGACTCGAGGTCGGCGAGCTTGGCGTCCTCGGCCGCCGCGTCGGCGTTCTGCTCCGTCCCGAGGATGTCGTCGATCGTCAGTTCGTCAGCACCGCCGGCTGCGGCATCCGTCCCGTCCTGCGGAGCGGGGCCGGAGGCCTGAGCCTCCGACCCCTCCTGCTCGGGACGAACCTCGTCACCCTGCGGCGCGTCGAAGTCCTTGTCGGTCATCGTTACTTCGACCCCCCTGAGCCTGACGAAGGGTTCTCGTCCTCGTCGTCCACGACTTCGGCGTCGACGACGTCCTCATCGGAGCTGGTCGGGCCCTGCTGCTGGTCCGAGGGGCCGTCGGGCGCGGCGTCGGGCGTCGCCTGCGAGGCCTGCGACGAGGCGTAGATCGCCTCGCCCAGCCGGCCCTGCGAGGCGTTGAGCTTGTCGAACGCCGACTTCACCGCGTCGTCGTCGTCACCGGCGAGCGCCGCCTTGAGCGCGTCGACGTCGGCCTGGACCTCGGTCTTCACGTCGTTCGGCAGCTTGTCGTCGTTGTCCTTGATGAGCTTGTCGATCGAGTACGAGAGCGTCTCGGCCTGGTTGCGCACCTCGGCCGCCTCGCGACGCTTCTTGTCCTCGGCGGCGTGCTCCTCGGCCTCCCGGACCATGCGCTCGATGTCGTCCTTCGGCAGCGACGAGCCGCCGGTGATCGTCATCGACTGCTCCTTGCCGGTGCCCTTGTCCTTCGCGGACACGTGGACGATGCCGTTCGCGTCGATGTCGAAGGTGACCTCGATCTGCGGGATGCCGCGCGGAGCCGGCGCGATGCCGGTCAGCTCGAAGGTGCCCAGCGGCTTGTTGTCGCGCGTGAACTCGCGCTCGCCCTGGAAGACCTGGATCGCGACCGACGGCTGGTTGTCGTCGGCGGTCGTGAAGGTCTCGCTGCGCTTGGTCGGGATGGCGGTGTTGCGCTCGATGAGCTTCGTCATGATGCCGCCCTTGGTCTCGATGCCGAGGCTCAGGGGGGTGACGTCGATGAGGAGGACGTCCTTGCGCTCGCCCTTGAGGACACCGGCCTGGAGAGCCGCGCCGACGGCGACGACCTCGTCCGGGTTGACGCCCTTGTTGGGCTCCTTGCCGGTCTCGCGCTTGACGAGCTCGGAGACCGCGGGCATGCGGGTCGAGCCGCCGACCAGCACGACGTGGTCGATGTCGGAGACCTTGATCCCCGCCTCGCGGATGACGTCCTCGAACGGCTTCTTGGTGCGGTCGAGAAGGTCCTTCGTCAGGTCCTCGAACTTCGCTCGGGTGATCGTCTCGGAGAGCGACACCGGGCCGTTCTCGGTGAGCGAGAGGTAGGGGAGGTTGATGCTCGTCGACGTCGAGGAGGAGAGCTCCTTCTTCGCCTGCTCGGCGGCCTCCTTGAGACGCTGCAGCGCGATCTTGTCGCCCGAGACGTCGACACCGGTCTGGTCCTTGAACTGCTTGATCAGGAACTCGACGAGGCGCTGGTCCCAGTCGTCGCCGCCGAGGCGGTTGTCACCGGCCGTGGCGCGCACCTGGATGGTGGAGAAGTCGTCGTCCTTCCCCACCTCGAGGAGCGACACGTCGAACGTCCCGCCGCCGAGGTCGAAGACGAGGATGAGCTCGTCCTCCTTGCCCTTGTCCAGGCCGTACGCGAGGGCGGCGGCGGTGGGCTCGTTGATGATGCGCAGGACGTTGAGGCCCGAGATCTCGCCGGCCTCCTTCGTGGCCTGACGCTCGGCGTCGTTGAAGTACGCGGGGACGGTGATGACGGCATCCGTCACCGTGTCACCCAGGTACTGCTCGGCGTCGCGCTTGAGCTTCTGGAGGATGCGCGCGGAGATCTCCTGCGGCGTCCACTTCTTGCCGTCCACGCCGAAGCTCCAGTCGGTGCCCATGTGGCGCTTGACCGACGAGACGGTGCGGTCGACGTTCGTGACGGCCTGGCGCTTCGCGGTCTCGCCGACGAGCACCTCGCCGTCCTTGGTGAACGCGACGACCGACGGGGTGGTGCGGAAGCCCTCGGCGTTCGCGATGACCTTGGGCTCGCCGCCCTCGAGGACGCTTACGACCGAGTTGGTCGTACCGAGGTCGATTCCAACAGCACGTGGCATGTGTTTCTCTCTCCTTCTTGCGGGGCGGACGGATGCCGCGCCCCGGGTTTCTGCCAAGTCTCCTCGCGGATACAGCCAGAGGTTGAGCCGCGATGACTCAAGCCTAGCGAGCCACCCTACGCACGTCAAATGAACTTGAGCCTGCTCATATCAAGTTTCCAGGCTCGGGGATGCCTCAGCCCAGCGCCACCCTCTCCGTCTCGTAGAGTGCGCGCACAGCATCCGCCGAGGTGTAGTCGAACACCGTTCCGCCGTCGCGGCTGACGAGTTTGTCAGTCTGCCCCGGCCCGGCTCTACGCCGCCCGCGCCCGCCGCTCCTGCTGGCGACCGTACGCCCATTGCGTGAAGGGGCGGGAGTCCGGGATACGGGCGAGGAGGGGGCCCGCGATGATCGTGATGAGCACATAGGCGGTCGCCAGCGCAGCGAGGGCGCTGTCTATGCCGGCGGCCACGGCCAGCCCGGCGATCACGATCGAGAACTCGCCACGCGGCGTCAGCGCGAGCCCGGCGCGCCAGCGGCCGGCCTCGCCGATCCCCGCCGACCGGGCCGCGAGATACCCGGTGAGCACCTTGGTGGCGATGGTGCCCACGGCCAGGAGAAGCGCAGGCGCCAGCATGGGGACGAGGTCGCGGGGGTCGGTGGAGAGGCCGAAGAAGAGGAAGAACACGGACGCGAAGAGGTCGCGCAGCGGAGTGAGCACCCGCCCGGCCCGATGCGCGACCGGACCGGAGATCGCGATGCCGACGAGGAACGCGCCGACGGCGGCCGACACGTTCATGCGCGCGGCGAGGCCTGCTACGAGCAGCGCGAGCCCGAGCACGGACAGCAGCAGCACCTCCGCGTTGCGGGAGGAGACGAGCCGCGAGACGACCGCGCCGTGACGCAGCGCCACGAAGAGGATGAGGAAGACCGCGGCGAGTGCGACGACGACGGTGATGACGACTCCCCCCGCGTCCAGTCCGAGCAGGAGCGCGGTGAGCAGAGGCAGGTACAGGGCCATCGCCAGATCCTCGATCACGAGGATCGAGAGCACGGTGGGTGTCTCGCGGTTGGTGAGCCGCCCGAGGTCGCTCAGGAGCTTCGCCGTGACCCCCGACGACGACACCCAGGTGATGCCGGCGAGCGCGATCGCCGCGGCGGGACCCCAGCCGAGCACGAGGGCGGCGAGCGCACCGGGAAGGGCGTTGAGGAGCATGTCGAGGAGGCCGGCCGCACGGGAGCGCCGGAGGCTCGCGACCAGTTCGTCGGCGCTGTACTCCAGGCCCAGCATCAGCAGGAGCAGGATCACTCCGATCTCGGCACCGACCTCGATGAACTCCTCGCCCTGCTCGAACGGGAGCAGTCCGCCCTCGCCGAACGCGAGGCCGCCGAGAAGGATGAGCGGGATCGGTGAGATGCCCAGGCGCCCCGCCAGCCGTGCCAGGAGCGCGATGCCGAACAGGAGCGCGCCGATCTCGACGAGGACGAGCGCTCCCCCGTCCATCGGCTCAGCTTCCGTTGACGATGCGCACGAGCTTGTCGATCCCCTCGCGGGTTCCGACCACGATGAGCGAGTCGCCTGCGCCGAAGACATCCGCGGGGCCCGGCGACGGGACGACTCGGTCTTCCCGGACGATCGCGACGATCGAGCACCGGGTGAGCGTGCGCGCCCTCGTCTCGCCGAGCGGGCGGCCGACGTACGGCGAGTCCGCGCGCACGGGGATCTGCTCGGTGTAGAGGCCCGCCACCTGCTCGCGGAGTCCCGCGAGCTGGGTCAGGATGAGCGAGCCGCCCAGCACCTCCGAGAGCGCGATCGACTCGTCATCCGTCAGGGGCAGCGTCTCCTCGGCGCGATCCGGATCTTCCTCGTCGGAGATGGCGAGCTCGCGTCGCCCGTCCCGGAAGGTGACGACCGACAGGCGGCGGCCGGCTTCGGTGTTGATGTCGTGCCGCACGCCGATGCCCGGCAGCTCGGCCCGCTCGACGTGCGCTGGCATGAGGCCATCATGACACCGCGCGACGTCGGCCGCACGGAGTCCTGACGGCCCCGTCCCGACGGCTCAGAGGCCGAAGTGATCGAGGATGCGTCCGACCGCCGCCGCGCGCTCGCCGTCCGTCGAGAGCTGCTCGAGACCGAAGCCGAAGAGCAGTGTGTCGGGCGTCGCGGTGACTCCGAAGTACGGGCCGCCGACCGACACCCGCTCCCAGTCGCCGGAGTTGCCGGGGCTCGAATCGGGTGCGCCCAGCACCGTCCAGGCGCCCAGGCCCGCCTCGAATCCCTCGGCCTCCGTCTCGGCACCCGCCACGGTGAACCGGACGTCATCGACGATGAGGCCCGTGTCGCCGGTGAAGGGATCCGTCACGTAGCTGATCACCAGCTCGATCTCCTGACCCTCGTACGCACTGAGGTCGAACGAGACGTCGGTCCAGCCTCCTGACGACCCGGTGAAGGCGTTCCACTCGCCCGTGGCCCCCGTCGAGAGGCACGGATCGGCGACCGTGAGATAGTTCTCGAGCTGCGGATGCTCCTCGACGTAGAAGCCCGCCTCGCACTCGGTCGGTGGCTCGGAGCTCGTTCCCCCGTTGAGGTCGGGCAGAGTCGTCCACTCCTCCGTTCCCGCCGGGCGCACCTCGACGATGACGTTGTCGTACCCGAACTCCGTCGCGTACGAGATCTGCGCGTCGAAGGTGGCCGTCTCGCCGTCGGCCAGTTCCGGAACGGTGAAGGTGCGTCCGAGGCGCTGATAGCCGTCGTCGATGTGACCGGCGAAGGCCGCCCACTCCCCCTCGATCGGGATGAACGGGCCGAACGGATCGGTGTACTCCGCGGCCCCCCAGCTCTCGAACTGCGGGAACTGATCGACCGGGAGCACCTCGCTCGTCGGAGTGAACTCGCCCACCTCGTCGATGGGGTTGTCCTCCGTGGCCGGCCCCCCGAACGCCGCCTGCAGACCCGCCAGCGGGTCGGCGACGCCGTTGATGCCGCTGGCACCGAGCGGCGCACGGTCGTACGCCCCCATCCAGTACTGCGTGAAGTCGTCGGCCAGAAGCAGGCAGTCGCTGGTCGGGTCGACCGTCACCATGCACTGCTGGTCGGGCGCGCCGTCCAGGCCGTAGTAGATACCGCCGAGGGAGGCGCCGAGCAGTCCGTAGTACCCGACGGTCTCACCCGCGAGCGCGAGCTTGCCGCCCTCGTTGAGATAGTCCCGCATCGCGATCGTCAGGTACTGCTGCCGCTCGGCGACGGAGAGGTCCGGATACTGTCCGGATCCGTACTCCGTCAGCACATCCTCTTCGTCCTGCGTCAGCCGGTTGTCGCCGAGATACCAGAGAACGGCGTCGTAGTGCCCGAGGACTCCGAGGTCGTGGGGCACGCCCTGCGCATCGACGTCCCAGACGTCGGGCGTGACTCCATTGGCCTGGAGGGCGGCGACATGCTCGTCGAGATACTTGAGGCCGTCGTCGCGCGGCTCGTCCTCGGGGTTGTAGCCCGTGTAGTCCTCGTTCGCGACGATGAGCACCGAGTGCGCCGTGTCCTGCGCCACCTCGTACGTGAAGTGAGCGCTCTCGACCTTCCCGGGCTTCTGACCCTTCGGGAGATCGGCCCCGGTCGACTGCCCTTCGAACCAGACCTCGACGCGGTCCCCCGGCGCGGTGCCCGTCACGACGCCGCGGTATTCGGCGTAGTAGTCGGTGTTCTCGAAGCCGTAGCGCTCGCCGCCCGACCACTCCTCGAGCTTCGCCTTCTTCGCCTTCCCGCCGTCGACCGAGTAGTACATCGTCTTCGCCTTGAGTGCGCGCTTGGCCCACACCGCGACGGTCTGCGGGTCGCCGTACGACACCGAGAAGGAGTCGACGCGGAAGTCCTCGGCATCCCGGCCCACGACCGAGACGGGGTCGTCCGGATCGAGCGCCGACTCCGCGACGGCCAGAGCGAACGGGATGTTCTTCTCGAACTCCGCCTGGATGAGGGCCTCGTCGTCGGGGAAGTCGAAGCCGAAGGCGACGCAGTCGTCCTCCGCGACCCATTCGTCGTCCGGCACCGAGTCGGCGGCGGCCTCGCAGGTCGACATCTCCGGGGTGAAGCCGAGTGCGCCGTAGCGCTCCTGCATGTGCGTGTCGAGGTCGCCGTTGGTGGTGTACAGCTCGGCCGAGATGTCGGGATCGTATCCCGGCACTGCCGGCGTCGCGTCGTCGCCCGCCATGGCCTCGTAGATGACGTCATCGGGCGACGGCGTCGCGACCTGCCAGCCGATGCCGTACAGCAGCAGCTCGGCGGCCGAGTGGTAGTTGATGAGGAACTGGGGTGTGACCTTCGCGAACAGCTGGTCGAGCGCCTGCGTCTCCGGTTCGGAGCCGGGGCTCGGGCCTCGATAGGTGTCGCTGACCGGGTTGGGCGACGAGCCCTCGTTGTCGTACCCCCAGCGCGTCGCGGAGTTCCTGTTCAGATCGACGCCGTCGAAGCCGGTGATCTCGCCGTCGCCGTCGTTGTCCCGCAGGTTCTTGCGCCAGAGGCGGTTGCCGTCCTGGAAGGTGAAGTCGTAGCCGTCGGGATTCGCCACCGGTACGAACCACAGTTCCGTCGAGTCGATGATCCCCGTGACGCGCGGATCCGTGCCGTACGACGACAGGTAGTAGTCCAGCAGTCGGCGCACCATCTCGGGCGTGATCCACTCACGGGCGTGCTGGGCGCCGACGTAGACGGTGGCGGGCCGCTTGCCGTCGGTCTTCTGCTTGGCGATGTTCCCCGTGACGCGCACGGCGCCGATCTCCTGCCCCTGCCACGTCTCGCCGATCACGCGGAACTGCGCGATCCCCGGATGCGTCGCAGCCTGGTCCATCAGCTCCTCGCGGATGCCGCCCTCTCCGCCGTAGGTGCGGAACACGCCCTCCGGCGTGGCCTCCATGAGGCGTCGCTGCGCCGCCGGCGCCTTGGGCTCGAGCGACGTGCCCTGTTCGCGCAGGGCGGCGGCCTGGACCTCGTTGAGGACGACCTGCACGTCGACCTCGCCCGGCGCGTCGCCCGGAGCCGAGACGATCTCGTGGCGGTCGACGAGATCGGCGATGTCGCTCAGGCCCTCCTGGGTGACGGTGCCGGTGTAGACGGACGTGCCGACGCCGGCATCGTCGGGGGGCGGACTCGCGCTCGCCGAGGTGGCGGCAGCTCCGGAGATGACGAGCGCGGCGACGGTGACGACGGCGAAGCGACGGAACATGGAAACTCCTTTGGTTCGGCATGCCCGGCGCTCATACTGGCCCTGCCCCCAGGGCGGGTCAAGAGCATGTCCGGGACGGCATGTCGCGACCGTCCGGGCCGGAGCGGCCGAGCGCCCGTCGCCGGCCTCGCCGACAGGCGTCGACCGTGGCTGTCAGCCGAGCAGAGTGCCCTCGGCGGCCGCGTCAGGCTGCGGGTCCGGCAGGCGCCGCATGCGGACGCCGTTCAGGATGCCGAGCCCGGCGGCGAGGATCGGGATGAGGAGGGCCACCTGCAGGGCGATGTGCCGCGCCTCGGTGTTGATGCGGATCACCTCGGCAGAGGCCGCGGGCGGCTCGTCGGCGAGCAGCTCCTCGAGGCCGGTGTTGGACATGAGCTGCGCGTCCTCCTCGAGCACCGTGGCAACCTGCGTCTGCTGCTCCGGCGTCAGCACCGTGCTGGAGTAGGCCAACGACGTGAAGGTCGCGGCGAGGGTGGCGAGCATGATCGCGCCCGCGAATGCGAGGCCGAACGACAGGCCGAACGACCCGGCCGCCGAGTTGACGCCCGCCGCCTCGCTCACCCGCTCCGTGGATACGGGCGAGAGCGTGTAGTTGTTGAGCTGCGACACGAGCAGGCCGAGGCCGCACCCGGCCACGATGAGCGGGATCGTGAGATACCACCCGGAGTCGGCGATCGGGACGAGGGGGACGATCGCGAGCAGTCCGAGGAAGGCGAGCGCGAATCCGCTCAGGATGAGGTTGGCCGGGCGTCCCTTGGCACGACGGCCGGCGAGCAGGGCGACGACGAACATGCTGAGCGACAGCGGCGCGATCGACAGCCCGGCCTGGAGGGCGTTGTACTCGAGCACCATCTGCAGATACAGCGGCAGGACGATCATCGTGCCGCCGAGGGCGATCTGCTGCAGGAGCTGACCGCTCACGCCCGTGCGGAAGGGCTTCGAGGAGAAGAGGCCCGGGTCGAGCAGCACCGGCTTGCCGGCCCGCTTGCGGCTGCGCAGCCACCACGCGAGCCCGCCGAGTGCTACGAGGCCGAGCCCGATGAGAAGTCCGACGTACCCGCCGCCTTCCTGCCATACGAGGATGCCGAGCACGACCCCGCCCATGCCGATCACGGAGAGTGCCGCGCCCACGAGGTCGATCGAGCGATCGCCCGTGTAGGGCACGTCCTTGACGAGGCCGATGCCCAGCAGCACGACCGCGATGATGACGGCCTCGAGGGCGAAGCCGACCCGCCACGACAGGAAGGTCGTGATGAACCCTCCAAGCAGAGGGCCGACGGCGGCGGCGATCGCGGCCGACGCCCCCACGAGGGCATAGACGCGCTTCTGGTGGCTGCCGGAGAAGTTGCCGTGGATCAGCGACTGCATGGACGGGAGGAGAAGGGATGCCCCGATCCCGCCGATGATCGCCCAGAAGATGATGACCGCCGTGATGTTCTGCGCGAACGTCATCGCGACCGCTCCGACGGCGTATCCGAGCAGCCCGAGGATGTAGGCGAGCTTTCGTCCGATCAGGTCGCCCGTCTTGCCACCGATCAGGATGAACGCGGCCGACACGAGCGCTTCCAGGGCGATCGCACCCTGCACGCTGCTCGCGGTCGTGTCGAGGTCGTGCACGACCGCCGAGATCGACACGTTCATGAGCGACGTGTCGACGACGAGGACGAACATCGCCATCGCGAGGAGGATCGCGAGTCGTCCGTTGAACGGAGCCGCCTCGCCCGGCTGGTCGGTCATGCGTGCAGTGAAGCACGGCCCTTCGACGGTCGCTACGGTCGGCGCGGGCGATCACCCGGCGCGGGCGATCTTCGAGGCATCCAGGTCCGCAGTAGCCTGGCGTCGCGCCGCGAAGGTGCGGCGCATCGCGCGGCGGCACCCGCCGTTCACCGAAGGGCCCTACCGTGACCGACATGAGCTCCTCCGCACCCGACGGAAAGCCCGACCCGAGCAGGGCGACCCCGCCCGTGGCCGCCAACAGCGGCGCCATCGCCGCTGTCGGCGTCGTGTTCCAGGACACGACGGACGAGACCCCGGTTCCGCGCAGACAGGTCTTCTCGTGGGCCATGTGGGACTGGGCGACGCAGCCCTTCAACTCGGTGCTTCTGACCTTCGTCTTCGCGTCGCTGTATCTCGTGTCAGCGAACTTCCTTCCCGACGACATCGCAAAGCTCGGCGCCGACGACCCCGCACGCGAGCAGGCGCTCGCCGGGCTCTCGAGCGGCTACGGACTCGCGACGACGATCGCCGGCATCCTGATCCTGCTCCTGGCGCCCGTGCTGGGGCAGACGGCCGACCGCTCGGGCAGTCGCAAGCGGTGGCTGCTCGTGTTCACCGTGCTCCTCGCGCTCGTGCAGTTCGCGCTCTTCTTCGCTCAGGCCGATCCGGCCTTCTTCTGGTACGGCGCGCTCGTGCTCGCCCTCGGCGCCGTCGTGTCGGAGATCGCGGGCGTCAACTACAACTCGATGCTCGTGCAGGTCTCGACGCCGAAGACGATCGGAAAGGTGAGCGGCCTCGGCTGGGGCCTCGGGTACATCGGCGGCATCGTCGCCCTCACGATCGTCATCGCGCTGACCTTCGCCGACTGGTTCGGCATGGACACGTCCGACGGTCTGGCCTACCGGCTCATCGCCGTGGGATGCGGTGTGTGGACGCTTCTGTTCGCCCTCCCGCTCTTCCTCAACGTGCCCGAGGCGCCGAAGCCCGCGGGCGTGCAGCGCGTCGGGTTCTTCGCGGCCTACCGTGTGCTCGTGGAGGACATCGTCGCGCTCTTCCGCACGCACCGGCCGACGTTCTGGTTCCTCCTCGCGAGCGCGGTCTACCGCGACGGGCTTGCCGGCGTCTTCGCCTTCGGAGGCGTGCTCGCCGCCGTCGCGTTCCGGTTCAGCGACAACGAGGTGCTGATCTTCGCGATCGCGGCGAATGTCGTGGCGGGCGTGTCGACCATCATCGCGGGGCGGTTCGACGACCGCTTCGGGGCTCGTGCGGTCATCATCACGGCGCTCACGGGACTCGTCGTGATCGCGCTCGTCGTCTTCTTCGGGCACGCCGCCGGCAAGTCCGTCTTCTGGATCGGCGGGCTCATCCTCTCGGCGTTCGTGGGGCCGGCGCAGGCGGCGAGCCGCTCGCTCCTGGCCCGCGTGACGCCCGAGGGGATGCAGGGCGAGATCTTCGGGCTCTACGCCACAACGGGCCGCGTCGCGAGCTTCCTCTCCCCGGCCCTGTGGACGCTGTTCATCGCGGTCTTCGGCGCGACGTACTGGGGGATCCTCGGCATCGCGATCGTGCTCGCCGTCGGCCTCGTGCTGCTGCTGCTCGTGAAGTTCCCGCCGCGCCACCCCGTCGAGGGCTGACTCGGAACGTCGCGAGAAGAGGAGATCCCGCCGGGGGAGGAACCTCGATCGTTCCGAAGTCCTCCGCTCGCGGGATGTCCTCCTTCGGCGTCACCGCGGCCAGGCGTCGGCGAGCTTCGTGAGCAGCCGGGCCAGCTCGGCGCGCTCGGCATCCGTGAATGCGGCGAGCGCCGCGTCGATCGCCTCGCGCCGCTCGCCGCGGAATCCGCGCACGAGCGAGCGCCCCTCGTCGGTCAGCGCGATGCGCGTGCGGCGGGCGTCGTCGGGATCGGCCTCGCGCCGCACGAGCCCGAGCTCCGCCGCCTGCTGCACGAGCCGCGACGCGCGCGGCTGATCCACCCCGATCGCCTCGCCCACCTCGCTGACCGAGAGAGGGGTGGATGCCGCCGCCAGCGCCTCGAGCAGCCGGAGGCGCGCGGGTCCGCCGAACCGCGGGCCCGCCATCCACGGCGGACCGCCATGCATCCCGCCCGGGCCCGCGTGCCCGAATCGCGGACCGCCGTGATGCCCTCCCCACGGACCGTCGGGTCCGGGGTGATGAGCGCTGTCCCACGGGGGACGCGGCATCCTCCGCCCGCGCAGGCGCGCGAGGGCGGCGGCGATCGCCTCGGCCGGGTCGGTGGCGCTGTTCGAGGTCATGCTCCGAATTTACATGCCGCTTGACATGCTTCCCGAGTGCATGTCACACTGCATGTACATGCCGAATGACATGCATCACATCGGGCGGTCGACCGGCCGCCGCTGAGAGGACTTCCCATGAACGACCAAGACTTCGAGAACCCGGGGGACGATGCCCCCGACACCACTTCGGCCGACGGCACCACCCCCGACGCCGGCCGCATCCCGACCGATGGCCGCCCGCTCGGCTACTGGCTCCGCATCGTCGACGGGCTCATCTCCCGCGAGTTCGACTCGGCGTTCGCCGACGAGGGCGTGACGCGCCGGGACTGGATGCTGCTCAACGCCCTCTCGGGCGACGTCGACCCCGCGCTCGCGGAGCGCCTCGCACGCCGGCCCAAGCGCCTGCGCGGACTCGAAAGGCGCGGCTGGGCCGAGGAGACGGGCGACGGCACGTGGGTGCTCACCGACGAGGGCCGCGCCGCCAAGGAGCGACTCGCGGCCATCGTCGACGGCATCCGCAACCGCGTGGCCGGTGCCGTCGCGCCGGAGGAGTTCGCGACGATGAGCGCGTCGCTCGAGGCGATCGCCCGCGAACTGGGGTGGGACGAGAACACCTCCCCGCGCGGCTTCGGGCGCGGCCGATCCTCCGGCCGCGGCTCCCGCCCGGGCGACGAGTACGGCTTCGGCCCGGGCTTCCGGCCCGGGTTCGGCGGCGGGTTCCGCTCCCGGTTCGGCGGCTTCGGCCCGGGGTTCCCTCCGGGCTTCGGGCCCGAGTACCGGCCGCAGTTCGGGTTCGACCCGCGTCGCGCGTGGGCCGAGGGCTGGGACGACGAAGATGGATGCCGCGGCTCCCACATCGGCCACACTCATCACGCCGGGCTCCACCACGGACCCCGCGGCGGTCACACCCACCACCACGGCGGTCACAGCCACCACGGCGAGCACGACCGGGGCGGGTCCGGCCACCACGGCGGCCACAGCCACCACGGCGAGCACGGTCGCCACGGCGAGCACGGCCGCCACGGCGAGCACGCTGGGCACCGCGGGCAGGGCCGCCGCTCGGCCGAGCAGGCCTACGAGCGCGGGTTCGACGCCGGCTACGCCCGCGGGGCGGCCGAGCGCGACTGACCGTCCGCACGACCATCCGGCGACATGCCGGGGCGAGGCATCCCTCCCCCGGCGTGTCGCCGTTTCCTCGTGCAGACGGGCGGGGCGGGAGGAGGGACGGAGGGAGCCGGGCACAATGGACGGATGCCGAACCCCGCCCTCCTCGCGATCTCGCACGGAACCGCCTCGGCCGAAGGACAGGCCGCCGTCGCCGCTCTCGTCGAGGCCGTGGCGCGGAGCCTGCCCGACACCACGGTCAGGCTCGGGCACGTCGACGTGCAGCAGCCGGACGTCGCGGCATCCCTCGCCGCTCTGCCGGACGGCCAGCCCGTCGTGATCGTGCCGCTCCTGCTGTCGGCGGGATACCACGTGCGGATCGACCTCACGCAGCAGTCGGCGCACCGCTCGGACGTCGTGATCGCCGACGCCCTCGGTCCCGACGCCCGGCTCGTCGACGTCCTGACGGCGCGCCTTGCTCCTCTCGAGGCGCGGGAGGGCGACCGTGTCGTGCTCGCCGTCGCGGGATCCAGCGACGAGCGGGCGAACGACGACTGCCGGACGACGGCCGACATGCTCGCCGCCCGGCTCGGCCGGCGGGTCGACGTCGGCTTCCTCGCGGCGACCGAGCCGCGCCTCGGCGCGGCCGTCGACACGGTGAGGGACGAGGCATCCGGTCGCGTCGTCGTCGCGAGTTACCTCCTCGCGCCCGGATACTTCCACGATCTCGCCATCCGGCTGGCGGCCGGCGCGCCGGTGGCCCGGCCCCTTCTCGACGACGACGAGCCCGCGGCATCCCTCGTCGACCTCGTCATCGACCGCTACCGAGGGTCGATCCGCTGATCGCGGCCGATGTCAACACACCCAGAGGTCCTCGACGTCCGTACTGAGTGATGCGCTGCTGCCGAAGAGGTCGATCGCGACCACGTTCTTGTACCACAGTGAGTCGGCGACGCCGCCGGGGAGGCAATCGGGTGCCGACAGATACAGGGGCGCCCCGAACAAGCCGGCCAGCGGCCCGCCGGTCAGCGCATCGGCGAAGTTCTGCCCCGTGGTCAGGTATGCGTAGTCGGTGTCGGCGAAAAAGTGATCGTTGATGAGCACAGCCGTCTCATACCGGTTCGCGCCGGCGAGCCGGGTGACGTGCGCGGCGCCGAGTTCCGCGACGAGCCCCGCTTCGACCTGCGAGCCCACAGATGGCAGACCGCCGGCGATGACGACATCGGTGACGCCGAGATCGCGCATCAGCGTAAGCGAGGTCTGATTCAGGCCGTTCTTGCCGTCGACCAGGATCACAGGAGAGTCATCGAAGCCGGCGGCGGGGCCGGCCGCGAGGGCGTCCGGGTAATTCGCGCCCGTCGCGATGACCGCTTGCTGAGCGCCGGTGCCCTCGAACGCGTCACGAACGACGAGCTCGCCCGTCGCGTAGCGGCTCGCCCCACCCAGGCGGTCGATCTCCGCTGCGGGCAAGCGAGTCCGCACGGCCTGCTCGACGGCCTGCGAGACGGACTTCTCATCTCCCAGGATCACGACGCGCACAGGATCCAGCTCCGCGAGCCGGTTGCCGATGACCGTCGGCAGATTGAGCGGGTCAGTCGAGAGGATGACGCCACCTGCGCGGATCGCAGCGGGCCCCGCGGAGAGGGCGTCGGGGAAGTTGAAGGCGTTCGTCAGGTAGACGATCGGCGCGCGCTCGCCCGGCGGGATGACCTGCCTGCTGATCTCGACCGCCGTCTCGAACCTGTTCGCGCCGGCGATCCGACTCACATCGAAGTACCGGTCGTCCAATACGATGTCCTGCACCGAGGTGGTCGTGCCTGCCACGACCTCGACATCGATCCGGTCCTGGAAGTAGCGCGCGTCGGGATACCACTCGGCACCGAGCAGCGAGTCTGGCTCAGTCGGACGCGCCCGGAGCGCGTATGAGCCGGCCTCGATCACGCCGGGCCAGAAGCCGCCCGTCCAATCCGTCACTTCATCGCCATAGAACGTGTACGAGCCGTCGGTTTCGTCGACTTTCCACAGCTCTACGGTCGCCGTCGCCGGTGTGGGCGCGACGCCCGGGTTCGAGGCGAGTACGCGCCCGAGGAGTCGCCCTCCCTGCTGGATGCTGGTCGGTCCCAAGTCTTGGACGGTGCCACGCGAGATCGTGATCGTCTGAGCTGCGGCAGGGTCGGTGGTTCCCGGCCAATAAGTCGATTGCGTGTAAGTGCTCGATTCCAAGAGCACCTTGTATGAGCCGTCATCCGCGCCGATGATGTCGAATGACCCGTCCTGACTCGTGAACCCATAGGCGTGTTGGGTAAGCCCGGTCGGATCGACGATTGACACCGTGCCGTTCACCCACGGAATGATCCCGCCCGGCGTCTCAACAGTGACGCTTCCGCGAACTCTGCCCTTGACCTCGAGAGCGACGTCGACCGTTCGCGTGGCCCCAGGCGACAGAACCACCGTGGACGAGGAGTCGGTCCCGGTTCCAACGATGAGCTCCAGTTTCCGCGTGACCCATCGCTGACCTCCGAGCGTGATCTCGTACACCCCCGGGGTGAGTATGGACGTGGTGAAGGTCCCGGTCCCACTCCAGGCCACGCCTGCCGGATCGGCCCATACGAAGGGATCGGGGTCGTCAACGCGACGTAGCGTCACAGCGACGTCTGACGCCAAGGCACCGCTGGGGTCCGATGCGGCGAGGGTAAGGACGGCGCCTCGTTCGAGAGTGGCGTCCACGTGAACGATCCCTCCGCCCGCGACGACGATCTGCTGTGCGGTGTCCCATCGATAGGAACCGCCCGCGAACTCGGAGAGAAGCCGATCAGCTGTCACCGCGGCCCGGAAAAGAACGATGTACGTTCCATCCGCCAGGGCGGGAAAGCTGTATTGCCCGGTCGACGAGGCGAAAACCTGGGCGAACTGATTCCGTTGTGTCCCGTAGAGCTCGACCAACGTGTGAGACGGAGACAACCCCGCCGGAACGGTCACGACGCCCTGAATCGCCCCTGCCTGCGCCGCAGAGGCGGGGGGCGTACCGGTTGCCGAAAGGCCGATCAGGAGAGCAAAGGCGGCCAGGGCCGCGGTGAGGCGAGGCATCGGGTACTCCACTCCATCGGCGTGATGGCCGCACCGTACACCTTTGCCCGATCGCGCATAAGGTGCGGCTGCAAGGGCCGGATCCGCACACCACCGGCAGTCTTCCACCCCGCGTCGCTGAACCCGCCCGGCGCAACTCTGTGACGCCGGGTTACGCACGGTGACGCACGTTGACGCCCGCCTAGGCCCTCCGGTCGCGGCGCTCCTACTCTCACGGAAGCGGACCGGTCGAGGTCCGCGCCCGGGGACGCCCGGGATTCCTCGGAGGCTCCCGTGACCATCAGCAAGACCGACACGCCGCGTACCGAGGCGCCGCGCCCCGAAGGCGCCCGCGCCCGGCCGCCGCGCCCGTCATCCAAGCCCAACGGGCAGTGGAAGATCGACGGCAAGACTCCGCTGAACGGCAACGAGGAGTGGAAGCAGGTCGACGACGGCCTGAGCGTCCGCGAGCGCATCGAGACGGTCTACGCCGCGGGCGGCTTCGCGAGCATCGACCCGACGGATCTGCACGGCCGCTTCCGCGTGTGGGGCCTCTACACGCAGCGCAAGCCCGGCATCGACGGCGGCCGCACCGCGACCCTCACGCCGGAGGAGCTCGAGGACGAGTACTTCATGCTCCGCGTGCGCATCGACGGGGGGCAGCTCACGACCGAGCAGCTCCGGGTCATCGGGGGCATCTCCACCGAGTTCGGTCGCGACACCGCCGACCTGACCGACCGGCAGAACATCCAGCTGCACTGGATCCGCGTCGAGGACATCCCCGAGATCTGGCGACGGCTGGAGGCCGTCGGGCTGCAGACCACCGAGGCGTGCGGAGACGTGCCCCGGGTCGTCCTCGGCTCCCCCGTCGCGGGCATCGCAGCCGACGAGCTGATCGACCCGACGCCGCAGATCGACGAGATCACGTCGACCTTCATCGGCGACCCGTCGCTGGCGAACCTCCCCCGCAAGTTCAAGTCGGCGATCACGGGCCACCCGAGCCAGGACGTCGTGCACGAGATCAACGACGTCGCGTTCGTCGCGGTCGCGCACCCCGAGCTCGGCATCGGATACGACCTCTGGGTGGGCGGCGGCCTCTCGACGGCGCCCGCCCTCGCCGAGCGCCTCGGTGTCTTCGTCGCCCCGGATCGGGTCGCGGATGCCTGGCACGGCGTCGCTCAGATCTTCCGCGACTACGGATACCGGCGCCTGCGCAACAAGGCGCGCCTCAAGTTCCTCGTAGCGGAGTGGGGCGCCGAGAGGTTCCGCCAGGTGCTGCAGGAGGAGTACCTGGGCTACGCGCTGCCCGACGGGCCGGCCGCGCCCACACCGCTCGCGCACGGCGACCACGTCGGCGTCCACCGGCAGAAGGACGGCCGGTTCTACATCGGCGCGACGCCCATCGTCGGGCGCGTGTCGGGCCCGACGCTGAGCCGGCTCGCCGACCTCATCGAGGCGCACGGCTCGACGCGGCTGCGCACGACCCCGCATCAGAAGATCGTCGTGCTCGACATCCCCGAGGAGCGCGTCGAGTCCTTCGTCGCGGGTCTGGACGAGCTCGGCCTGCAGGCGCGGCCGAGCCTCATCCGCCGCGGCACGATCGCGTGCACCGGCATCGAGTTCTGCAAGCTCGCGATCGTCGAGACGAAGGCGTACGCGACCGCGGCCGTGCTCGATCTCGAGGAGCGCCTCAAGCAGTTCGAGCTGCCGCATCCCATCGCCCTTCACGTCAATGGATGCCCCAACTCGTGCGCGCGCATCCAGACCGCCGACATCGGGCTCAAGGGCCAGCTCGTCACGATCGACGGCGAGCAGGTGCCCGGGTACCAGGTGCATCTCGGCGGCGGCCTGGTCTCGAAGGACCGCGACGAGGCGGGCCTCGGTCGTACGGTGCGCGGGCTCAAGGTGGCCGCCGACGGCATCGCCGACTACGTGGAGCGCGTGGTCACGCGATTCCTGGCCGATCGCGAGGCCGGCGAGACCTTCGCCCAGTGGGCGCACCGCGCCGACGAGGAGGCACTTCAGTGAGCGTGTCCCTCGCACCCCGCATCGCCGCGAAGCGCTCGGCCGACGAGCTTCGCGTCCTCGCCGAGGAGGCGAACGTGGCCCTCGGCAGCCTCACCGAGCACGAGGCATCCCCGGAAGAGGTCGTCGCGTGGGTCGCGCGCAATTTCGGGACGGATGCCGCGGCCGTCGCCTGCTCGATGGCCGACGCCGCCCTCCCCCACCTCGTGGCGGAGCAGCTGCCGGGCGTCGACGTGCTCTTCCTCGACACGGGGTACCACTTCGCCGAGACGCGGTTCACGCGCGACGAGGTCGGCCGCGTGCTCGACGTCCGGATCGTCGACGTCCTCCCCGAGCAGACCGTCGCCGAGCAGGACGCCGAGTTAGGCGCGCAGCTCTTCGCACGCGACCCGGCGCTGTGCTGCGCGCGCCGCAAGGTGGGCCCCCTCCAGGACGCGCTCGGCGGCTACGAGGTGTGGTTCACGGGCGTCCGCCGTGACGAGGCGCCCACCCGCACGAACACGCCGCTCGTGGCATGGGACGAGCGCAACGGGCTCGTGAAGGTCAACCCCGTCGCGGCCTGGACCTTCGACGACCTCCTCGACTACGCGGGCGCGCACGGCGTGCCGGTCAACCTCCTCGTCTCGAACGGCTACCCCTCGATCGGCTGCGAGCCGTGCACGAAGCCCGTCGCTCCGGGTGAAGACCCGAGGTCCGGCCGCTGGGCCGGCCTCTCGAAGACCGAATGCGGACTCCACGTATGACTCTCTCCGACGCTCAGAGCGTTTCGTCCCGCTTCGCTCGCTCCACAACGGAGGGGTCCGGCCCGGGGACGCTCGACCTGCTCGAGGCCGAGGCGATCCACGTCATCCGCGAGGTCGTGGCGGAGTTCGAGCGCCCGGTGCTGCTCTTCTCGGGCGGCAAGGACTCCGTCGTCGTCCTCCACCTCGCGGCCAAGGCATTCTGGCCCGGGAAGGTTCCCTTCCCCGTGCTGCACGTGGACACCGGCCACAACTTCCCCGAGGTGCTTACGTTCCGCGACGAGACCGTCGCGCGTCTGGGCGTGCGGCTCGAGGTAGCCCGCGTGCAGGACTACATCGACGACGGCCGGCTGCAGGAGCGCCCCGACGGGACGCGCAACCCCCTGCAGACGCTGCCGCTCCTCGACGCGATCGCCGTGGGCCGGCACGACGCCGTCTTCGGGGGGGCTCGCCGCGACGAGGATAAGGCGCGGGCCAAGGAGCGCATCATCTCGCTCCGCGACGAGTTCGGGCAGTGGGACCCGCGCAATCAGCGCCCCGAACTGTGGAGCCTGTACAACGGGCGCCACACGCCCGGGCAGCACGTGCGCGCCTTCCCGATCTCCAACTGGACCGAGCTCGACGTCTGGCGCTACATCGAACGCGAGGAGATACCGCTGCCCCCGCTCTACTTCGCGCACGAGCGCGAGGTGTATGCGCGCGACGGCATGTGGCGCGCCGTCGGCGAGTTCTCGCCGCCGCGGAGCGATGAGCGGACCGAGCTCCGCACGGTTCGCTACCGAACGGTCGGCGACATGAGCTGCACGGGAGCGGTCGAGTCGGATGCCGCGGATGTGGCATCCATCGTCTCCGAGGTCGCCCGCACGACGCTCACCGAACGCGGCGCGACGCGCGCCGACGACCGGCTCAGCGAGGCCGCCATGGAGGACCGCAAGAAGGACGGGTACTTCTGATGAGCACGACGGCACTGCAGACCGGAACGCTCTTCCGCTTCGCGACGGCCGGGTCGGTCGACGACGGCAAATCCACGCTCGTCGGCCGCCTGCTGCACGACTCCAAGGCGATCCTGGCCGATCAGCTCGAGCAGGTGGCCCGCACGTCGGCCGAGCGCGGTTTCGCGCACGGCGCGTTCGATTTCGCCCTGCTCACCGACGGCCTGCGCGCCGAGCGCGAGCAGGGCATCACGATCGATGTCGCGTACCGCTACTTCTCGACGGGGTCGCGCAGCTTCATCCTCGCCGACTGCCCCGGCCACGTGCAGTACACGCGCAACATGGTCACGGGGGCGACGACGGCGGATGCTGTCGTGGTCCTCATCGACGGCCGCAAAGGCGTGCTCGAGCAGACGCGGCGTCACCTCGCCGTCGTCGCGCTTCTGCGCGTGCCGCACGTCATCGTCGCCGTCAACAAGATCGACCTGCAGGGCTATGCCGAGGCCGCGTACACGCCGGTCGCGGCCGACGTCCGCGCCGTCGCGGCCGAGCTCGGGATCGACGACGTGCACGTCATCCCCGTCTCGGCGCTCGAGGGCGACAACGTCGTGGACCGCTCCCCGCGCACGCCGTGGTACGACGGGCCGGCCCTCCTCGAGCTGCTCGAGAGGCTGCCGTCGTCCGACGAGCTCGAGAGCGAGCTCGAGCCCTTCCGCCTCCCCGTGCAGATCGTGCTTCGCCCCCAGGGCGGGCTGTCCCCGGAGCTCGCAGCCGACCCGGCGCTCGCCGAGCGCTACCGCGACTATCGCGCTTTCGCGGGCCGCGTCTCGTCGGGCGGCGTCCGCGTCGGCGACGCCGTCACCGTCTTCCCGAGCGGCATCGAGACGGTCGTCACGGCCATCCAGGTCGCGGGAGCCGACGTCGACGAGGCGCACGCGCCACAGTCCGTCGCGCTCGAGCTCGCGCACGAGGTCGACGCGGCGCGCGGCGCCGTGATCGCGGCATCCGGGAGCCTTCCTACAGCCCGGCGCGAGATCTCCGCGGAGCTCTTCCAGCTCGACGCCCGTCCGCTGCGGCCCGGCAGCCGCGTACTGGTCAAGCACGGCACGTCGACGGTGCAGGCGCTCGTCTCCTCGGTCGACGCGCGCCGCGACCTCGACTCGCTCGCGCACGAGCCCGCCGGCGTCCTCGAGACGAACGACATCGGGCACGTGACTCTCCGCCTCGCAGCCGCCCTGCCCGTCGAGCCGTACAGCGCCAACCGGGCGAGCGGCTCATTCCTCGTCATCCATCCGTCCGACGGCGCGACGCTGGCCGCCGGAATCGTGCGGGACTGAGCGCGCCTCCGTCTCGCACACCTGCAGTACCCACCAACCGAACCGCCGAAGAAGGAGGCGAAAACCGTGAACAGAATCCGCACCGCGACGACGATCACCACCCTGGGACTTGTCGCCATGATGATGGCCGGCTGCGCCTCCGGCGCAAGCTCCGCCGCCGAGGACACCCCGGCCGCCGACGGACCCTCGGTCGACGAGCTTCGGCTCGGCTACTTCGCGAACGTCACCCACGCTCCCGCGCTCGTCGGACTGCAGGAAGGCATCTTCGCCGAGGACCTCGGCGACGTCGAGGTCACGACGCAGGTCTTCAACGCCGGTCCCGCCGCCATCGAGGCCCTCACCGCCGGCGCGATCGACGCGACCTACATCGGGCCCAACCCCTCGATCAACACCTTCATCCAGTCCGGCGGCGAGTCGGCGCGCATCATCGCCGGCGCCGCGACCGGCGGCGCCGCGCTCGTCGTCGCCGAGGGCATCGACAGCCCGGAGGACCTCGAGGGAAAGACCCTCGCGTCGCCGCAGCTCGGCAACACGCAGGACGTCGCCCTGCGCACGTGGCTCGCCGACGAGGGGTTCGAGACCGACACGTCCGGCGGCGGTGACGTCTCGATCACACCGACCGAGAACGCCCAGACGCTGACGCTGTTCCAGCAGGGGACCATCCAGGGCGCGTGGCTGCCCGAGCCGTGGGTCTCCCGCCTGGTGGTGGATGCCGGAGCCCGCGTCCTGCAGGACGAGGCCGAGCTGTGGCCCGACGGGGAGTTCCCGACGACCGTCCTGCTCGTGCGCGCCGACTTCCTCGAGCAGCACCCCGACGTCGTCGAGGACCTTCTGCAGGGCCACGTCGACGCTGTCCAGTGGATCGCCGACAACCCCGGCGAGGTCGCCGACGTCGTCAACGAGAAGCTCACGGCCGACACCGGCAAAGCCCTCTCCGATGCCGTGATCGACCGCGCGCTCGAGCACGTCACCTTCTCGGTGGACCCGCACGCCGACACGTTCGAGACGCTCGTCGAGGATGGGCGAGCCGCGGGCACGCAGAAGGACGGATCGATCGAGGGCCTGTTCGACCTGCGCCTGCTCAACGGCATCCTCGAGGCGGGCGGCGAGACCGTCTCGGCCGCCGGTCTCGGCGAGGACAGCCCGTGACGACTCCCGTCGGCAAGGCTCCCGGTGTCGCGTCGCCGCTCGGCGACGCGGCACCGGGGCCGCGCGTCGCCGGCGAGCTCGCCCCGAGCTTCGACGGCGTCGCCCCCGTACCCGCCGCGGTGCCGGCGGCAGCGCCCGCCGTGCGCATCGAGCACGTCTCGAAGCGGTTCGGGACAGGACCGGTCGTCCTCGAGGACGTGAGCCTCGACATCGCGCCGGGCGAGTTCGTGTGCCTCCTCGGCGCCTCCGGCTGCGGCAAGTCGACGCTGCTCAACCTCATCGCCGGGCTCGACCAGCCCACGTTCGGCCAGATCCGGACGCCCTCCGAAGGATCGGCGGTCATGTTCCAGGAGTCCGCGCTCATGCCGTGGCTCACGGCGCGTCGGAACGTCGAGCTGGCGCTGCGCCTGCGCGGCGTTCCCCGCGGAGAGCGACGGAAGAAGGCCCTCGCGCTCCTCGACACGGTGAACCTCGCCGACGCGGCCGAGAAGCGCCCACACGAGCTCTCCGGCGGGATGCGACAGCGCGTCGCGCTCGCGCGCGCCCTCGCCCAGGACCGGCCCGTCCTCCTCATGGACGAGCCGTTCGCCGCGCTCGACGCCATCACCCGCGACCTGCTGCACGAGGAGCTGGAGAGGGTGTGGCGGGCCACCGGCCGCACCATCGTCTTCGTCACGCACAACGTGCGGGAGGCCGCCCGGCTCGGGCAGCGCGTCGTGCTGCTCGGCAGCCGCCCCGGCCGCGTGGTCGAGCAGTGGCGGATCGCCAAGACGACGGGCCGCCGCATCGAGTCCCCCGAGGTCGCCGCCCTGTCCGTCGAGATCACGGAGCAGCTGCGCAAGGAGATCCGCCGCAATGCCGCTTGAGACCCCCACCATCGCCTCGCGCGCCGAGAACGCGGCATCCGTCCCCGCAGGAGACGACCTGCGCAGCCTCGCCGCGGGTCTGGACCGCCTGCAGACCGCCGACGGCACGAGACAGAGCAGGTGGCGCCGCTTCGTCGCGAGCGTCGTGCCGCCCATCGTCTTCATCGTGCTGCTCATCGTCGCGTGGCAGCTCTACGTGGTCATCGCCCAGCCGAGGCCCGACGTCGTCCCGAGTCCCATCGACGTGTGGAACGCGATGGGCGACGCGTGGGAGTCGGGCCGTCTGCAGCTCGCCGTGACGACCAGCCTCGAGCGCGGCATCGTCGGCTTCCTCATCGCCATCGTCGTCGGCACGCCTCTCGGCCTGCTCCTGGCCGAGGTGCGCCCGATCCGCCGGGCGGTCGGCCCCATCATATCGGGCCTGCAGGTCCTCCCCTCGGTCGCCTGGGTGCCCGCCGCCATCATCTGGTTCGGCCTCTCCGACGCCACCGTCTATTTCGTGATCCTCATGGGCGCCATCCCGTCGATCGTCAACGGCCTCATCGCGGGCGTCGAGCAGGTTCCGCCGCAGCTGCGGCGCGTCGGCACGGTGCTCGGCGCTTCGCGCTGGCAGCTGGCGACGGCGGTCATCCTGCCCGCGGCGCTCCCCGGCTACGTCGCGGGGCTCAAGCAGGGGTGGGCGTTCTCGTGGCGCTCGCTCATGGCCGCCGAGATCATCGCCGTCGGGGGGACGATCGGATTCGGCCTCGGCTCGATGCTTCAGCAGTCGCGCGAGCTCGCCGACCTCGCGGGTGTCCTCGCGACGATCATTCTCATCCTCGCGATCGGCATCCTCATCGAGCTCGTGTTCTTCGGCCCCGTCGAGCGCCGGATGCTCAAGCGCCGCGGGCTGCTCGTGACGGGAGGATCGCGATGACCGATCTCGAGGCTCCGGACGGCGCCGGCAAGGTCTGGCTCGTCGGCGCGGGGCCGGGGGATGCCGGACTCCTGACCGTCCGCGGGCTCCGCGCGCTCGAGCGCGCCGACGTCATCGTGGCCGACCGGCTCGGCGCACGGGCCGTCCTCGACGGTCTCGCCGCCGACGGCGTCGAGCTGCGCGCCGACATCATCGACGTGGGGAAGCTGCCCGGCCACCACGCCGTGCCGCAGGACGCGATCAACGCGCTCCTCGTACAGCTCGCCCGCGACGGCAAGCAGGTCGTGCGGCTCAAGGGCGGCGACCCGTACATCTTCGGACGCGGCGGCGAGGAGCTGGCCTTCTGCCGGGAGGCCGGCGTCGAGGCCGAAGTGGTGTCGGGGGTGACGAGCGCCATCTCGGTGCCCGCGATCGCCGGCATCCCGCTGACCCACCGCGGGCTCGCGACGGCGTTCACCGTCGTGACCGGTCACGACCAGATCCGCGAGCTCGGCGGCGGCCGCGACCACACCGTCGTGCTCCTGATGGGCGTCGGCACGCTCGCGCACGCCGCCCTGACGCTCGCGCGCGGCGAGCGCGGCGTCGACTGTGCCGTCGCGATCGTCGAGGACGGCTTCGGCCCCCGCCAGCGGGTCACCGTCGGAACCCTCGGCACGATCGCGGCGCAGGCCGCGCTGCGCGGCGTGCGCTCTCCCGCCGTCGTCGTGGTGGGCGATGTGGTGGCGCTCAGCCCGTACGCGCCCGCCGAGCTCGCGGCATCCGTCACCGCCTCCGAGCCCCTCCTCGAACGACCTCCTCGCTGACCTGGCGCATTCCGTCGTCTCGCACGCCGTGAGGCGACGGTTTGCGCCGACTGAACTCCCTCCCGTGCTGAAAGGCCATCGTCATGACCTCTCCCCTCTCCCTGCGCGTCGCGATCGTCGGCGCTGGCCCCGCCGGCATCTATGCCGGGAACATCCTCACGACCGCGGTCGTCGGGGCGGGCGGAACCGTCGCCATCGACCTGTTCGACTCGCTCCCCTCGCCGTACGGCCTGATCCGCTACGGCGTCGCCCCCGACCACCCCCGCATCAAGGGGATCGTCAACTCCCTGCACGAGATGCTGGATGCCGGGACCACGCGCTTCATCGGGAACGTCGACGTCGGGCGCGACATCGACCTGGCGGAGCTGCACGAGCGCTACGACGCCGTGATCCTCGCGACAGGCGCGATCCGCGACGCGGTGCTCGACATCCCGGGGATCGACCTCCCCGGCTCGTACGGCGCCGCCGACTTCGTCGCCTGGTACGACGGACACCCCGATGTGCCGCGCGAGTGGCCCCTCGACAAGGCCGAGGTCGCCGTCATCGGCAACGGCAACGTCGCGCTCGACGTCGCCCGCGTGCTCGCCAAGCACGCCGTGGACCTGAGGCCCACCGAGATCGCCGACAACGTGCTCGCCGGTCTCGAGGCATCCGCCGTCACCGACGTGCACGTCTTCGGACGCCGCGGTCCCGGCGACATCAAGTTCACGCCCATCGAGCTGCGCGAGCTGGGGGAGGTGCCGGACGTCGACATCATCGTGCACGACGAGGACTTCGCCGACGCCGACCCCGCGAAGGCGCCCAACAACCAGCTCAAGGTCATGCTGCGCATCCTGAACGGGTGGCGCACCCGGAAGTCGACCGGCGCGGCCCGCCGCCTGCACCTGCACTTCTACCACGCCCCCGCCGAAGTGCTCGGCGACGGCCGGGTCGAGGCGGTACGGTTCGAGCGCACGACACCCGTCGGCGACGGCACCGTGCGCGGCACGGGCGAGTTCCGCGAGATCGCCGTCCAGCAGGTCTATCGCGCGGTCGGCTACTACGGCTCGTCTGTCGTCGGCGCTCCCTTCGACGACAGGGCCGGCGTCGTCACGAATGTCGAGGGACGAGTGGTCGACGAGGCCGCTCGGCCGATCCCCGGACTCTATGCAACGGGCTGGATCAAACGTGGACCGGTGGGCCTCATCGGGCACACCAAGTCCGACGCGATGGAGACGATCGCGCATCTCGTCGCTGATGCCGAGGCCGGCGCTCTCCCCGCGCCCGTCGCCCCGGGCGACGTCCTCGACCTCCTCGACGAGCGCGAGGTCGAGTACACGACGTGGAGCGGCTGGCTCGCGCTCGACGCGCACGAGCGCGCGCTCGGCGCCGCGCACGTCCACACGCGCGAGCGCGTCAAGGTCGTCCCCCGCGAGGAGCAGGTCGAGATCTCGCGGGCCGGCAGCCTCACGCTGTCATGACGTACGTCATCGCCCTGCCGTGCGTGGATGTGAAAGACCGCGCGTGCATCGACGAGTGCCCGGTCGACTGCATCTACGAAGGGGAACGCAGCCTCTACATCCACCCCGACGAGTGCGTGGACTGCGGCGCGTGCGAGCCGGTGTGCCCGGTCGAGGCGATCTACTACGAAGACGACCTGCCCGACGAGTGGCAGGACTACTACAAGGCCAACGTCGAGTTCTTCGACGACATCGGCTCGCCCGGCGGCGCCGCCAAGGTCGGCGTGATCTCCAAGGACCACCCGATCATCGCCGAACTGCCGCCCCAGGGGGACCGCCATGCCTGAGGCGTCCGTCCCGCCGTCGGCCGAAGTGGACGTCGTCGTGGTGGGCGGCGGACCGGCGGGCCTGTCGGCCGCGCTCAACCTGGGCCGCGCGCGCGCCTCGGTGGCCGTGATCGACGCGGGCCGGCCGCGGAACGCCGCCACGCTGCGCTCGCACGGCTTCCTCACCCGCGACGGCGTGCCGCCGCTCGAGCTGCGCAAGCTCGCACGCGCCGAACTCGCGGCCTACCCCGGCGTCCAGGTCCTCGAGCGCACTGTCGCGACGGCGCTGAAGTGCGAGCCGGACGCCGCCACGGGGGTGCGCTTCACGGTCGCTCTCGAAGGCCGGCGGCCGGGGACGCCGGCCGTCCTCGCCGCACGCTCCGTCCTCGTCGCGACAGGCCTCCGCGAGACGCTCCCCGACCTCCCCAGCCTCCGCGCGTTCTACGGCATGACGCTCTTCAGCTGCGCCGCGTGCGACGCGTGGGAGCTGCAGGACCGCCGTCTCGCCCTCATCGGCGAGACGCCCGACCTCGCCTCCCGCGCCCGCCTCATCGCCCGCTGGACCGACCGGCTCACCGTGTTCACGAACGGCGCCGACGTCGTCGACACGGTGGAGGAGGCGGAGCTCGCGGCATCCGGGATCGTCGTCGAGCGGCGCGCGATCGACGACCTCGAAGGGGAGCGCGGCACCGTCACCGCTGTCCGGCTGGCCGATGGGACCCGCGTGCCCGTCGAGGGCGGCTTCGTGCGGCCGCAGTGGCACCCCGCGCTGGACTTCCTCGCGTCGGTCGCGGCCGACCGCGACCCCGAGGGCCACCTCGTCGTCGACGGGTCCGGGCGCACCTCCATCGATGGCCTGTACGCCGCAGGGGATGCCGCGGCCCCCGGTCCGCAGCAGCTCATCGTCGCGGCGGGCCAGGGCGCGCGGGCCGCGGCCGTGCTCGTCCACGATCTCGTCGGGGTCCGCACCGCTCACTGACCCCACCCGCCCTCCGCGGAACTCCAGGACCGGCGGCGGACCACGGCGCCGGGGACCCCGATCCGGGCGGTCTCGCGCATCGGAGCGCCGGAGCCCCAGGTCAGGCGCTGTCGGCGACGGGCGGGCCCAGAGTCTCTCGGGCTTCCTCCGCGGCGGCGTCCGCCGCGGAGAGCACCGTCGCCGGAAGCGACCCGAGCCGCTCCGCGGTGCGGCGCTGCCACGCCGCTCCCCCGCCTTCCGCCACCAGCTGCTCCACTCCGCGGCGCACGCGGGCGGTGTCCCCGTGCACGGCGAGCGCCGGCTCGGCGTAGTCCAGCAGGGCAGCGACGACCTCGCCCGCCGGCGCCGGGCGACCCGTGCGCGGATCGACCAGAGGGCCGGCGAGTCCGTGAAGGGCCGCCTCCGCCTCGGCCAGCCGGATCGCGTTCACGGACACGTCCGGAGGCGGCTCGCCGAGCCGGCCGTCCTCGGCGGCCCTGCCGACCAGCCCGCGGACCAGGCCGGCGATCGCGGTCGCGGCGGCGGTCGTGAGCTGGACGTCGGCCACCCTGACTTCCACCGTCGGGAAGCGGGTGGACAGGCGGACGTCGGTGTAGACCATGGCCTCGTCGAGAAGGGCGCCGGTCGCAAGCAGCTCGGCGGTGGCGCGGTGGTACCCGTCCACGTCGCCGTAGACCTCCGCAGGCCCGCTCGACGGCCACTGGCTCCACGAGACGAACCGCCACCCGGCGTGGCCGGTGTCCTCACCGCCGTCGAAGGGGGAGTTGGCGGCGAGGGCCCGCACGACCGGAAGCCATCCGCGGATGCGGTCGAGCACCGTGACGCCTTCTTCCGCAGACGCGACGGACACGTGCACGTGCATGCCACAGGTCAGGCACCGCGCCGAGGTCACGCCGTACCGCTCGACGAGCCGCTGGTAACGCGGACCCGCCGACGGGTGCGGGGCAACGGGAAGAGGCGATGTCGCCAGTGGCGCGAGCCGCGCACCGAGGGAGGCCGCCGCCGCGTCGGCCCACGAGCGCGCCGTCGCGAGATCGTGCCGCAACGCCTCCAGGTCGCTGTGCGGGGTGGAGATGAGCTCGATCATCTCCTGATGCATCTCGGCGGCGGCGCCGAAGGACACCGCAGACTCGTCGACCTTCGCGAGCAGCGCCGGCGCCACAGGCGTGGGCGCACCCGTCTCCTGCTCGACGAGGAGGAACTCCTCCTCGACCCCGATGGTCCGCCTGCGCATGCCCGCTCCCTTGCGTCACCGGCACTGCCGCACAGCATAGGGGCCCGACCTGAGGGTTGGCCTGACTTCGCGAGTGCAGACGGGAGGCGACCACGCGGGGAGATTCACGGTCGGAAGCCCCGGGAGTCGTCAATCCCCAGCGTTGTGAATCTCGACCAGTGTGCAATCCACTGTGAGTCACACTCGGTGAGGGCTACCCTCATGAGGGGCGGGTTCGCGACGCTCGCCCACCCTCCGTCGGCGGTCGGCGACGCCGCGGACAGGAGCATCCGGGGAGGACCTCATGCCTGAGACCGTCGTACGACACGAGGGCGCGCATCTCCACGCCGAAGGGCCGAGCACGCCCGAGGGTCGTCGCCTCAGCGAAGCGATCCTCCACCTGAGGAGGGCTGAGCGCACCCAGGCCGACCGCGCGCAGCGGGCGTCCGGCTTGTCCGCCGTCGACCTGACCGCGCTGCGCCACCTCGTGCAGGGCCACCGCGACGAGCAGAATCTCAGCCCGAAGAACCTCATCGTCATGCTCGATGCGTCGAGCGCGACCGTCACGAACGTCGTCGAGCGGCTCGTCCAGCGCGGCTTGGTCACCCGCGTGCAGCATCCGCGAGACCGGCGGGCGCACTATCTCGTGCCGACGGAGGAGGCCATCCGCCTCGTCGACGAGTCGCTCATGCCGCACGACGCGGCCGTGGTGTCGGCGATCGAGTCGCTCTCGCCCGCCGACGCCGGGGTCGCCGCAGAGGCCGTGCTGCGCATCGCGACGAGGCTCGATGAGCTGTCCGCTTCCATGGGTGACAGCCGTCGCACCCCGGCTGGCGTCTGATCCGGCGACGACGCCGTGCCCGGAGCCGGCGGACCTCTCTCAGCGCGCCGCGAAGAGCGGCCCCAGGTCGTCGGCCTTCGCGCCCAGTGCGATCAGCCGCTCGCGCATCGCGGCGGCCGCGAGGTCGTAGGGCGCATCCTCTCCCGTGAGCAGCGAACGCGCGTTCGCCTCATTGTCGAGGGCGATCAGCTCGAAGGCGAGCCGCGGGACGGTCGCGGCATCGGCGTCGATCTCGCCCCGTTCCGCGGCGTAGCGGACCTGCGCCTCCAGGTAGCCGTACCACTCCCGCAGCCACGCGCGCACCGAATCCCGCACCGGCCCGGGCTTGGAGTCCATGTCGGCGGCCGTCGCAAGGAAGAAGCAGCCTCCGGAGAAGACGCGGTTGCGCGAGTAGTCGAGGGCACCGCGCAGGAGCTTCGCGAGGCGCGCGACGCCGCGAGGCAGCTCCCGGGCCGGCTCCACGACGGCTTCGCGGAAGATCTCCGCGGCGGCGTGGACCGCTGCGAGCTGAAGCCCCTCCTTGCCGCCGAACAGCGTCGCGATGCTGCTCTTGCTCATACCGGAGGCGTCCGCGAGCCGGCCGATCGTGAGCCCGTCGAGACCCTCGACCGACGCAAGGTCCGTCGCGCTCTCGAGGATGACCCGCCGTGAGGCGTCGCCTCGCGCCCGACGCCGATCGATCGCCGTTTCCGTCACCCCTCTAGTGTACGAACGATCGTTCATATAGTCTACGAACGATCGTTCGTATTCAGTGGAGGTCACCATGTCGCCGAGTCGCACCCGCACCTTCTTCCGGAGCCTCAGCCGCCTCTCGCCCGCACTTGCGGGGTCCCTGGCGCTGCGGGCCTTCTCGCAGACGCATCCTCGGCTTCCGCTGCAGCGAGAGGATGCCGCGACCGACGCGGCAGCCGAGCGGGCCACCGTCCGCGTCCGCGGCCGGGAGCTCGTGACATACCGCTGGGGTCGCGGGGACGACACGGTCCTGCTCGTCCACGGCTGGCGCGGTCGCGCCTCCCAGTTCGGCCCGCTCGTGCGCGAGCTCGTCGCCTCGGGCTTCCACGTCGTCTCGTTCGACGCGCCTGCGCACGGCGCGTCGGCCTTCGCGCGCACCGACATCCGTGACTGGATCGCCGCAATCGAGGCGATCCAGCTTCGCCACGGGCGCTTCGCGCTCGTCGTCGGTCATTCGTTCGGAGCCCTCGCCGCCCTGACGGCGGTCCGGTCGGGCACCACCGCGGCGCGCGTCGCGACCATCGCCGGCGTGGGAACGCCGCAGGTCTTCGTCGACCGGTTCGCCGCGATGCTCGACCTCTCACCGCGGGCCAAGGCCGATTTCGAGCGGGCGTTCTCGGCGCGGCTCGGAGAGGACGCGGCATCCATGCGCCTCCGCTTCGACGCCGTCGCCGATCCCCTCCCGCCCGCGGTCGAGCTGCTCGCACTCCACGACGCGGGCGACCGGCAGGTGCCGGCCACGGCGAGTGCCGATCTTGTCGACGCCCACGGGCGTCGCGCCCGGCTGCTCCTCACGCGCGGCCTCGGGCACAACCGCATCCTGGCGGCAGACGAGTCGCTCGACGCCGTCACCGCCTTCGCGGTGGGCGGCCTCGCGCGCGTCGCCGATCTCGCCGCGCACGCAAAGGCCGAGACGCCGGACTGACCGGCGGCGGACGCCGGGCCGTTGCACTCGAGCCCACTTGTGTCCGAGCCCTGGAACGCGTGTGGCATCCCTGTAGGAATCCCGTTGCCGACGCCTCCGTAGCGTCATTCCTGTCGATGCACGCTCCGTCAGAACAGGAATCCGCTCCATGAGCACCACCGCCACCCAGACTCCGGCCGGCAAGGCCGTCCGCTCTCGCAAGCGCGTCCTCGTCCCGCTCGCCGGTCTCTTGATCGCCTCCGCGATCGCGGTCGGCTCGGGAGCCGACTTCGTCGCGAACTCGGTCAACAGCGCCAACGCCTTCACCACCGGCACGCTGCAGCAGACCAACTCGCGTGCCGGCAGCGCGATCTTCAACCTCTCCGACCTCAAGCCGGGCGACACCCTCACCGGCAAGGTCACGATCACCAACTCCGGCTCGCTTCCGGCGAACATCAAGCTCAGCGAGAACGCCGTCAACGGCTTCACGACGAAGTCGAACCTCGCGCTCACGATCACCGCGGCCGGGTCGACGACCCCCGTGTGGTCGGGCACGTTCGGTGCTCTCACCGGCGCGGCCCCCGTCGACCTCGGCCTCTTCGCGAAGGGCGAGGCCCGCGAGTACACGTTCAGCGTGACCCTCGCGCAGGCCGCCGGCAACGAGGAGCAGGGCAAGATGGCGACGGCCACGTACACGTGGAACTCCACGCAGACGGCCGCCACGACCTACAACCAGTGACCTGAGACCCAGGGAGGGGGAACGACATGAGCGCCGCGACGACGATCAAGGCATTGGGGAACACGGCCATCGTGATCGCGGCCGTCGTGGCCTGCGCCGTCGCGGCGCTCATGTTCGTGCCGGGCCTGCTCGGCTTCGACCGCTACGTCATCACGGGGGCGTCGATGTCGGGCACCTTCGAGCGCGGCACGCTGGTGCTCGAACGCCAGGTGCCCGTGAGCGACCTCGAGCCCGGTGACATCATCACCTACCTCCCGCCCGCCGAGTCGGGCCTGTCCGAACTCGTCACCCACCGGATCGTCTCCGTCGAGCCGAACCCTGACGGCAGCGGCTCGCTCGTCTTCCGGACGAAGGGCGATGCCAACGCGACGGTCGACCCGTGGACGTTCACGCTCGCCGACGTCGTCCAGCCCCGTGTCGAAGGCTGGATCCCGGCGGTCGGCTGGGCCTTCATCGCCCTGTCTGCGCCGGGGATCAGGATGCTGGCGATCGGCGTTCCCGCCGCAGTCGTCGCCCTGCTCTTCCTGCGCGACCTCGTGCGAACCTCCCGCCGGCGCGACGAGGAGGCTCCCGCTCCCGCGGACGCCGCCTCGACAGCGCTTCCGGTGGAGCACCCCTCGCCGGCTCTCCCGGCTGCCGCGCCCTGAGCGCCGGCACGGCACGAGCCGCCGTGCGCATCATCCACGACCCGATGGAGATCCCCATGGCTTCCGCTCGTGCACTCGGCCGCCGTCGCCCGCTCGCCTGGGCGGCGGCGGCCATCCTCGTCGCCCTGTCGACGATCGATCTCGTCGCCGCTGCCGCCGGCGATCCTCTCCGCAGCCCCATCTCACTGGTCTGGGCGGTGATCGGAGCGGCCGGGCTCCTCGCGGCCGCCCGGTTCCTGACGGCGCAGTGCTTCGAGTCCCGCCTCGGCATGATCGTGGTCTCCGCCGCGACCCTCGTCCTGGTGCTCCTTCTTCACACGGTCGGCGCGCCGGGCCTGCCCCGCGATCCCTGGACGATCCGTGACGGCGTGCTCGTCGCGCTCTCGTGCCTGCTGCTCGCATCGTGGCGCACGACCGCCCGCACCTCGCGGCGGCTGTGATTCCCGCTCGGTGAGCGGCCCTCGATTGTTGCTCCGGCGAGGAGCGGCTGTGGCCTGCCTGTAACCAGCGCCTGCGTAACGTCGAAGACACCCGCTGTCCCGACTGAAGGAACCCGATGAGCTCCGCCGCCCTGCGCAACGCGGTCCTCGTCGTGCTCGCCGTCGTCTTCCTCCTCGCGACGACCGCGATGGCACCGGGGTTCTCCTCCGCCTCCTTCACGGCGCAGAGCGTGAACCCCTCGAACCGCGTCGGCGCCGCAGCGGATTGGACCCCGCCCGCGGTCAGCGTCCAGCCGCCGGCCGGCACGCTCCGCGACGTCGTGACGATCACGGCGAGCGCCGCCGACGCGCAGACCGGGATCGCGCAGGTCGTCCTCTCCTTCCAGGCCGCGGGCTCGACGACGTGGACGACGCTGTGCACCGCATCCGCCGCGCCGTACGCGTGCTCGTGGGATACGCGCACCGTCGCGGACGGGTCGTACAGCCTGCGGGCCGTCGCGACCGACAAGGCCGGCTACTCCGCCACCTCGACCCCCGTCGCCGCGACCGTCGGCAACACCATCGGCGTCGTGCTGGCCGACCCGGGCGATTTCGCCGTCCGCTCCCTGACGCTCTCGACGACCCTCGTCAACACGGGGGTGGGGCCCTACGTGGTCCGCGTCGAGTACGCCGTGGCCGGAACGGCCGCGTGGAGCCCGCTCTGCACCAACCTCGCCGCCCCTTACACGTGCGTCTGGGACACCACCGCGAAGGGCTTCACCAACGGCGAGTCGTACGACCTGCGCTCCGCCGCCACCTACAACGGCGTGACGACGTACTCCAACGTCGTGAGCGACGTCCTCGTCGACAACACGGCGCCGACCGTGTCGATGGTCGACCCCGGGTCACCCCTGAGCGGCACCGTCACCCTCACCGCCAACGCCTCCGACGGCCAATCCGGCGTGGCGAAGGTTGTCCTCCAGTACGCACCGGCCGGAACGAACGGCTGGACCGACGCCTGCACGCTCACGCTGCCGCCCTACACCTGCCGCTTCGGCACGACCACCCTCGCGAACGGCAGCTACGTCTTCCGCGCGGTGGCGACGGATGCCTCGGGCCAGACGACGATGTCGAACGCGACGCACGGGCGCCTCGTCGACAACTCGGTGGCTTCGGTCGCCATGGAGGATCCGGGCGCGCACCTGACCGGCGTCGAGACGCTGGCCGCCACCGCCAACTCCACCGCGGGCATCGCGAGCGTGACGATCCAGTACGCACCGACCGGTTCCAGCGCGTGGACGGCGATCTGCGCCCCGACTACGGCTCCGTTCACCTGCCCCTGGAACACCAAGGCCGTCGCCGACGGCCTGTACGACCTGCGCGCCGTCATGATCGACAAGGCCGGCAAGCAGACGATCTCGGGCGTGGTGTCGTCCCGCAGCGTCGACAACCGCCCCGTGCGAGGCGTCGACGTGCAGACGGCGAACGGCACCGGCACGGCCGGGCGACTCGACACGGGCGACGCCGTCACGTTCACCTACAGCACGCGCATGAACCCCGGCAGCATCGCGTCGGGCTGGGACGGCTCCTCGACGGCGGTCACGCTCCGGGTGCGCGACGGCAACCTGATCGGCTCGACCAGCAGTGACGACGCCCTCGACGTCCTCAAGGGCACGACCGCCGTGAACCTCGGCACGGTGAACCTCCGCGGCGACTACATCAAGAACCGCAAGTCCTCGCAGTGGACCGCGACCATGACCGCGACGACGGCGACCGTCAACGGCTTCACCGTCACGGTGGTGCAGATCGCCGTCGGCACCCTGAGCACGGGCGGGGCCCTCCGCACGGTTCCCACCTCGGCGGCGGCTCACATGATCTGGACCCCCTCCAGCCTCGCCACCGACCTCGGCGGCACGACCTCGACGAACGCGCCCGTCACCGAGACAGGCGCCGTGGACAGGGAGTTCTAGTGGACGCGCCCGGCACCCCCGACGATCGCGACACCCCCCGCCCCGGTGCCGCCGATGCCCCCGGAGACCTCGATAGCATCGACGTCGTGGGGCAGCACATCCTTGTCGTCGAGGACGACGACGGCATCGCGCTTCCCCTTGTCCGGACGCTGACCCGTGAGGGCTACGAGGTCGAGCGCGTGGCGGCAGGAGCCGAGGCGATCCAACGCGTGCTCGCGGATGGGCCGTCTTTGGTCGTGCTGGATCTCGGGCTTCCCGACATGGACGGGCTCGATGTCTGCCGTCGCGTTCGCGACGAGGGGTTCGAGGGCGGGATCGTCATCCTGACGGCGCGCGACGGCGAACTCGATCGCGTCGTGGGGCTGGATGTCGGGGCCGACGACTACATCGCGAAGCCGTTCGCGCTCGCCGAACTGCTGGCGCGGCTGCGCGCCCTGCTGCGACGCGCGTCGTCGGCCTCATCGGCGTCGACGCCCGCGGCCGCCGCGGCCACGGCATCCGGAACCGCCCTCACCGTCGATCCCGATGCGCGCCGCGCCTTCGCTGGCGACCGCGAGATCTCGCTCAGCACGAAGGAGTTCGACCTGCTCGCGAACCTCGACCGGCAGCGCGGAAGCGTCGTGACGCGCGAGAAGGTGATGGACGAGGTGTGGGACGAGAACTGGTTCGGCTCGACGAAGACCCTCGACGTGACGATCGCACGACTCCGGCAGAAGCTCGAGGACTCGGGCGCCGATGTGCGGATCACGACGATCCGCGGCATCGGCTTCCGCCTCGACGACGGGGCGGCGGATGCGTGAACGCCTCATCATCGCTTTCGTCGCGATGGCGGTCGGCATCATCGCGCTCTACGGTATCCCGCGGGCGTACATCGTCGCCGACCTGATCCAGACCAGCGAGGAGCGCCGGGTCGTGCGGGCCACCGATTTCATGTCGGTCCTCGTCGCCGAGCGTGATGCGCACGCGGACGTTTCGGCGGAGTTCCTCGATTCGGTTCTCCAGCCCGGCGAGCACGTCGTGTACGTCGCGCCCGACGGAGCCACCGTCGAGGCCGGCGACGCGCCGGAGTCCGACGACCTCTCCTCGACGGCCCCGGTCGAAGGCGGCGGCAGTGTCACCTTCAGCCGCTCGGGCGCCCTCATCTCGGAGCGCGTGCAAGAGGCGGTCATGCCGGTCGTGGTGCTCGGCATCGGCCTCATGGTGGTCTCGGCGGTCGTCGCGGTGCTCCTCGCGCGCCGGCTCTCGGCACCCTTCGTGCGCCTGGCCGCGCTGGCGCGCAAGGTGGGCGAAGGCCCTCTCGACGACGAGGCTCCCGCCGCCCGCATCCCCGAGGCGAGGGCGATCGAGGAGGCGCTGCGGTCGAGCGCGAGCACCCTCGAGCAGCGCATCCGCCGCGAGCACGAGTTCGCCGCGAACGCCTCCCACCAGCTGCGCACCCCCATCACGGCCCTGCGCCTCGAGCTCGAGGACGTCTCGCTGTGGCCCGAGACCGCACCGGTCGTGCGCGAGCAGCTGGAGCACGCGCTCCGCGAGATCGACCGGCTGTCGGATGCCATCGCGCAGCTCCTCGCGCTGGCCCGCGGCGCGACCCCCGGGGCCGACGAATCGGTGGACCTCGGCCCCATGCTGACGCAGGCAGGCGACCGCTGGCGCACGCAGGCGGTGGCCCAGAAGCGCGGGATCCGGGTCGAGTCGGTCGCCCCCGGCGCGACGAGCGTCCCCGCGCCGACGAACCAGATCCTCGACGTGCTGATCCACAACGCGCTGCAGCACGGGCGGGGCCTCATCACGGTGTCGGGCACTCGGGCGAACGGCTACGTCACGGTCCGCGTGGGCGACGAAGGTCCGCGCCCGAGCGGCAACGCGATCTTCCAGCGCACGCCGGGCAAGAGCACCAACGGGGGCGAGGGGATCGGACTCGCCCTCTCGGCGGAGCTCGCCGAGGCGCTCGGAGGGCACCTCCTCCTCGAGTCGACGCCGACGACGAGGTTCTCGCTCATCCTTCCGCAGAAGGACGCGTGAGCCGCGGCGGCGTCGCCGCACGATTGAGGAGATCGGCGCTTCGAAGGATCAGGAGGCGCGTCCGGCCCCTCTGATGCGCAGATCCCCTCTGTTGCGCAGATCCCCTCTGTTGTGCCGGAGGGTCAGGCGCCGCGCGACCCGGCGTCGGTGGTCCCGACATCCGTGCGGTGGAAGTTCTGGAAGGAGCGGGATGCCGTCGGCCCCCGCTGCCCCTGATACCTGTTGCCGTACGGCCCGGCGCCATACGGCGTCTCGGCGGCCGACGAGAGGCGGAAGAAGCAGAGCTGCCCGATCTTCATCCCCGGCCACAGCTTGATCGGGAGGGTCGCGACGTTGGAGAGCTCGAGCGTCACGTGACCGCTGAAGCCCGGATCGATGAATCCCGCCGTCGAGTGCGTGAGAAGCCCCAGCCGGCCGAGCGACGATTTGCCCTCGAGCCGGGCCGCGACGTCGTCCGGGAGCCCGACGAGCTCGAACGTCGAGCCGAGCGCGAACTCGCCCGGGTGCAGGATGAACGGCTCGTCGGGGGCGACCTCGATGAGGTGCGTCAGGTCGGGCTGGTCCTCGGCCGGATCGATGAACGGGTACTTGTGGTTGTCGAAGAGCCGGAAGTAGCGGTCGAGGCGCACATCGACGCTCGAGGGCTGCACCATGCCGGGCTCCCAGGGCTCGATCGCGATCCTCGAAGCGTCGATCTCACGGCGGATGTCGCGGTCCGAGAGCAGCACGATCCCACCCTATCCGCGCCCGGCGAGCGCGATGCCCCGCGCCGGCCCCGGCACCCGACCACGCCGCCTCCTGCCGCGCCCGCCCCGCGTCCCGCCTCCCCGCGCCGCGCCCGCCCCGCGTCCTCGCGCGACGTCTCCCTGGAGTCGAGATCGCACGGATGACAGGTGCACGCGCCGCGCGACGGTGATTCGCGCCATCTCGGCGGAGGTCGGAGGGGCTGACGGGAATCGGCCACTCCGCCACTCCCCACGCCGCTTCGCGGCGCGCGGAGCCTCCGGCGGAGCGGGACCGCCCGCGGGCGGCTCGATCCCGACGGCAGCCGCACGAATGCCCTGCCGCACCGCCTTCGGCGGCACGTCAGGGCATTGGAGGGGCTGACGGGAATCGAACCCGCGCTGTCTGCTTGGGAAGCAGAAGTTCTGCCATTGAACTACAGCCCCGAGGCACGCCTTGCGGCGTCCGGCCAGCATAACAGGGAGCGACACCGCGACCGGAAGCGCGGGCCGCGGCATCCGTCACCCGAGCGGTTCCGCCGTCTCGCGAGCCGCCCGCTGCGACGAGCGCACGGCGCCCATGCTCGCGGCGATCACCAGCGCGATGCCGACGACCTCGAGCCACGACAGCGCCTGCCCGAGCAGGAGCCACCCGGCGAGGGCGGCGGTGGCGGGCGCGAGACTCATGAGGATGGCGAAGGCGGATGCCGCGAGCCGGCGCAGCGCGATGAGCTCGAAGGCGTAGGGGATCGTCGAGGACAGGACGGCGACCGCCGCGCCGAGGCCCAGTATCTCGGGACGCAGGAGCGCCGACCCCGCCGAGACGATGCCGAAGGGCAGCGCGACGACAGCGCCGACCGTCATCGCGAGCGCGAGTCCGTCCAGCCGGGGGAACTCGCGCCCGACACGGGCCGAAGCCAGGATGTACAGCGCCCAGCTCGCCGCGGCGCCCAGGGCGAACGCGACTCCCAGGGGATCGAGGCGCTCCCAGCCCCCGCCGCCGAGCGCGACGACGCCCGCGAAGGCGACGGCCGCCCACACCCACGCCGACGCGCGGTGTGCCGCGATGATGGACAGCGTCAGCGGGCCGAGCACCTCGATCGTCACCGTCACGCCCAGCGGGAGGCGCTCCAGGGCCAGATAGAAGAGCCCGTTCATGACGGCGAGCACGAGGCCGAATCCGACGACGGCTCTCCAGCCCGTGCGCGTGTGGCCCCGCAGCCGCGGGCGCGCCAGAAGCAGCAGCACGGCCGCGGAGAAGACGAGCCGGAGCATCACCATGCCGAGCGCACCGACCTGGGGGAACAGCAGCACGGCGAGGGAGGCGCCGACCTCCTGACACGCCAGGCCCGCGACCACGAGCAGGATCGCCGGCGTCTGGCCGGTGCGAGCCGTCACGGCGCTAAGGCAGAGGACAGACGGCCGCGCCGCTGATGGAATCGCGGAACTGCTGCGCCGTCCACGGCAGGCCCGCTTCGGGCGCGGTCTGCCCAGAGGCGGCCGGAGCCTTCGAGGCGAGCGCGGCCAGCTCCCACGCGAGCCACACCGCGGGGCCCGGGCCTGCCGCCGAGTTGTTCAGCACGACGGCGACCGTGAGACCCGAGCCGGGGTCGGCGAACGCCGCCGTCGCATAGCCGGGCACCGCGCCGTACTGCCCGACGAGCGACCCGGCGCGGTAGACGCCGCCGCCCGCGGTCAGCCACGAGGGAGCCCCGTCGTGGGCCGGCACCTCGTCCGCGAGGCGGTCGAAGCCCTGCGGCACGAGGGCGTTCCCGGCGAGCGACTGGGCGTAGCGGCCCAGGTCGTCGATATCGGTCACGACGCCCGAGTCGGTGTACCCCGTGCTCGGCGAGAGCTGCGTCATGTCGACGGGCGCGGCGCAGTTCGAGCCGCCTTCGGGCGCCCCCAGCGACACGTAGCCGGGGAGGACGTCCGCCGAGCCGGGAGCGGATGCCGGAAGCTGGGTCGCATCGAGACTCAGGCGGTCGAAGACGTACTCCTCCAGAAGCGCCGAGGCCGTCTCCCCCGTCGCCTTCTCCAGGGCGAGCCCGAGGAGCACGTACCCGGCATCGGAGTCGCGGTACGACGTGCCGGGCGGTACGGTCCGCTCCAGCCCGAGGCCGTAGCTCGCGAGCTCGTGCGGATTCCAGACGCGGTCGGGCTTGGTGAACCACAGCGGCGTGAGCTGGCCGGCGTAGGAGCCGATGCCCGACGTGCCGTCGCAGAGGTCGCCGAGAGTCACGTCGGTGAGGTCGGCGACGCCCGCGACGTAGTCGGTGACGGGGTCGTCGAGGGCGACCGTGCCCCGTTCCACCTGCGCGTACAGCACGTCGCAGGTCATGGCACGGGTGATCTGGGCGGCACGGAACCTCTGATCGGTCGAGACGGCTGTGCCGGCTCCCCCGGGCTGCGTCGTCCCGAGCCCCGCCACCCACGAGCCCGCCCACGGAGCCCAGACGCCGACGATGGCCCCGGGCGATCCCGTCGCCGCCATGGCGTGGGTGACAGCATCCTGAAGCTGCGCCACCGTGTCGTCGCCGAGCGGCGCATCGGTCTGCGCGGGGAGGTCGACCTTCGCTGCGGACGGAGCTGAGCACGCGACGAGCCCGAGGGACAGAGCGAGCGCGAACGCCATGACGCCGTGACTCCGGCGGAGGCGGCTAGGGTGCCTCAAGCTCTCACCCCCCGGTGATCGTCCCATCATCTAAACACAGATGCGCCGACCCTCCGCTCCCCCACTCCTAGGCTGAGCGCATGACGTTCAGATTCGACGACGCGGTGGTGGCTGGTGTGCTCCGGCATATGAACGGCGACCACTCCGGCGACAGCCTTCTGATCGCACGCGCCTTCGGACCCCGACGCGACTATACGGCGGCGACGATGGCGGGATTCGACGGCGACGGCGGCGAGTGGCTGGCGCAACGCGGCGACGGCGGCACGGAAGCCGTCCGCGTTCCGTGGCCCCACGGCCCGATCGCCGAGCGCCCGCAGGTGCGCCGCGAGATCGTGGCGCTGTACGACGCCGCGTGCGCCCGCCTGGGCGTCGAGCCGAGGCCGCATTCTTAGCGAACTCGTAACTTAGGGCGCCCTTACCTTGAGCTACAGTGAAGGTATGAGCGACCCGATCCGGTTCTCCACCGCCCTGCGCGAGCGCGCCGGCTCGGCGCATTCGCGCAGCGAGCACGCCGGCTTCATGGCCGACCTTCTCACGGGCGCCGGCACGCGCGACGACTACATCGCCCTCGTCGCGCAGCACTGGTTCATCTACGACGCGCTCGAGGCGGCCGCGCAGCGCATGCGCCTCGACCCGGTGGCATCCGTCTTCATCAGCGACAAGCTCACGCGTCTCCCTGCCATCGAGGCCGACCTGGAGTTCCTCATCGGGCCGGACTGGCGCGACCGCATCGAGCCGCTTCCCACGACGCGTCGGTACGTCGACCGCATCCAGCAGGTCGGCGCGACGTGGGCGGGCGGCTTCGTCGCTCACCACTACACGCGCTACCTCGGTGACCTCTCCGGCGGGCAGTTCATCGGCCGTCTCATGGCCCGCCGGTTCGGGTTCGAGACCAACGGCATCGGGTTCTACCTCTTCGGCGACATCGCCGACCCCAAGGCCTTCAAAGACGTCTATCGCGACCAGCTCGACGCCGCGCCGTGGGACGACGCCGAGAAGGAGCGCGTGATCGACGAGGTCCTCCTCGCCTATCGCTTCAACACCGAGCTGTTCGAGGACCTCGCCGCCGCGAAGGCCATCCAGGTGGCCTGACGTCGGTCACCGCGCGCCCTTTCGTTCCGCAACCTCGGTCGTCGAGCGGGCGAAGCGAGACGAAGCGCGCCGGAGAACGGGCTCAGGATGCCGCGGCCCGCCGCACGTCCGCCATGAAGCGGCGCACATCGGGGTCGACCTGGATGTCGCGCGGCCGCAGCGGCCGCGTGAGATACAGCCCCTCGAGCGAGGTGAGCCGCGACAGTGCGACATACGTCTGGCCCGGCGCGAACGCGCCCGACCCGAGGTCGATGACGGCGCGGTCGTAGGTCTTGCCCTGCGACTTGTGGATCGTCACGGCCCACGCCAGTCGGAGCGGGAACTGGGTGAACTCCGCGACGACGTCGCGCGACAGCGAGCGCGAGCCCGGGTCGTACGAGTAGCGGAACTTCTCCCATACGGCCGGCTCGACGTCGAACTCCTTGCCCTCGACCTCGACCCGAACGGTGCCGCCCGCGATGCGCGTGACGGTGCCGATCGTGCCGTTGACCCAGCGGGGCGGCTCGCCGAACGAGGCGATGTCGTTGCGCAGGAACATCACCTGGGCGCCCACCTTGAGCTGCAGCTCGACGTCCGCGGGGTAGGCGTCGCCTCGCCCGAAGTCACCGTTCACCTCGGCCTGCGCGGTCTGGAGGCGTCCGCCGAGCGCATCGAGATGACGACGGTTGATGCTGTTGACGATGTCGTTGCGCGTGGCGAGCGTGATGATCGGAACTTCGCCCTCGCGGGGCTCGGGCGGGCGGCGGGCCCCGGTGTCGTTGAGGACCTGGGCCATCTCGGCGGTCACAATCCCGTGACGCACGGCGTTTAGCAGCGCCTTGAAGCCGGGGTCGGCTTGCCGGTGGATGTCGACGAGCTCACGGATGTGAAGCTGCGCCCCGAACGGCCCGAGCTCGGCGAACCCGTCGAGCGACGGCCCGTCGCGCAGAGCTGCACGGCCCCCGGTCCAGACGTGCGCGTCGAAGAACCAGAACGAGCGGTAGTGGTCGCGGACGTACCGCAGCTCATCGCCCCTCGGCGGTACGGGGGCGAGCTGATACGGGTCGCCGAACATGACGATCTGCACGCCGCCGAAGGGCTCGCCGCGCCGCCCGCGCGCCATGCGCAGCGCGCGGTCGATCGCGTCCATGAGGTCGGCGTTGACCATCGAGATCTCGTCGATCACGAGCGTGTCGATGGCGTTGAGCAGCTTGCGCGTCGCATCGGACTGCGGCTCGTCGGTCGAGCCGATGATGCCCAGCGGCAGCTTGAAGAGGGAGTGGATGGTCTGGCCCTCGACGTTGAGCGCGGCGACCCCGGTCGGCGCGCACACCGCGATCTGCTTCGTCGTGTTCCACGCGAGGTGCTGGAGGAGGGTCGACTTGCCCGTGCCCGCACGCCCGGTGACGAACACGTGCTCGCGGGTGTCTTCGATGAGCCGGAACAGCGCCTCCTGTTCGCGGGAGAGAGGCGGCGCGATCACCGATTCATGGTAACGAGCGGGATGGATGCCGCGACCCGCGCGCGCCCGGGATCCTCGTTCACGCCGGCGGCGCGACCTGTGGAGGAGGCTCGGCCGCAGCGAGCCGCTCCGCCGTCCACCGCGCGCCGCCGGCCATGACCTCGTCGACCAGGACCTCGAGCCCGAACTGCGTCGCGGCGTCGCCGATCGACCGGCTTGACTTCATGTCGACATGAAGGCACATCATCGGTTCATGCGCAACTCGATCCCTCTTCCCGACGTCGACGCCGTCGTGATCGGTGGCGGCCCCGCCGGCCTCCAGGCCGGTCTCACGCTCGCGCGGATGCACCGGCGGACCGTTCTGTTCGACTCGGGCCGGTACCGCAACGAGACGGTCGCCCACTCCCACAACCTGCTGACCAACGACGGCCGCTCACCTGCAGAGCTCCGCCGCATAGGGCGCGAGGAGCTGAGCGCGTACGACGACGTGGAGGTGCGCGACGACGAGGTGATGACGATCGAGAAGGATGGGGACGGCCGATTCGTCGTGACGACCTCGGGCGGATCGCTCCGCGCACGCAGCGTCGTGCTCGCGACGGGGATGCGGGACGTGCTCCCCGCGATCCCCGGTCTCGCCGAGGCGTGGGGCCGGGAGGTCGCCCAATGCCCGTTCTGCCACGGACACGAGTACGCCGGCCGCGTGGTCGCCCTTCTCGCCGACGGCGAGCATGCGCGTCTTCTCGAAGCCATGCTGCGGCCGATCGTCGCCGATGTCGTCGCGCTGTCACCGGGGACCGTGCGGAAAGCGCGCCGGGCCGACGGCGGAATGGTCCTGACGCTGACGGACGGCGGACAGCGCACGGTCGACGGCGTCTTCGTCGCGGCGACCTCGCATCAGTCGGCGCCCTTCGCCGCTCAGCTCGGGTGCCGCCTCACCCCATCGGGGGGCATCGAGATCGACGCCATGGGACGCACGAGCGTCCCCGGTGTCTATGCGGGCGGAGATCTCGCGCATGTCGCTGCGGCCCCCGGACCGCTCGTCTCGCTCGCGGCGGCCATCGCAGCCGGTCAGCTCGCCGCCGCCACGTGCGTCCGTGAGCTCGCGGCGCGTGATCTGGGCGACGCCTGAACCTCCTCGGTGGAGGGTGAGCGTACAGTCGTCTCCCGGTCGCCCTTTCCTACACTGGAGGCGTGGACCGGGGGGCCGTCGAGACGAGTCCCGAAGGCGCACAGGCGTCCTCGGCTGCATCGCCGAGCCCGCCCGCGCCCCTCGGCTCGCCCGCGCCCCCGGCCCGCGTCGTCGCCGCCGCGCCGGGCTCCACCGGATCGCCGCACCCGACGGAAGCCGCGCCGAGCGACGCGGGCCCATTCCGCACAGCCCCCGCCGAGCCCGCCGGAGTCCGCCGCCGTGGGTCTCCGGCCCTGGATCTGACCCTCCTCGGCATCGTCGGGGTGCTGCTGGTCGGCGCCCTCGCAGCAGCCGGCGCGACCCTGTACCGCGAGTTCTACAGCCCGAGTGCGTTCGTCGAGCGCTATCTCGGGATGCTGTCGGACGGCCGCGCCGCCGATGCCCTCGCGGTGGCGGGGGTCGCCGTCGACTCGACCGAGCTCGAGGCGGCGGGGCTCCCCGCGCACGCCTCCGAGGCGCTCCTGCGCAGCGCCGCACTGGAGCAGCTGACCGAGGTGGAGGTGGTCTCCGAGACGACCGAGGGCGATACGACCGAGGTGACGGTGGAGTACCAGGCCGGTCCGTACCCCGGACGCACTACGTTCCAGGTAGAGCGCGACGGTGCCGTGGGTGTCGTGCCGACGTGGCGGTTCGCCCGCAGTCCGCTGGCCGTCGTCGACCTGAGCGTGCGCGGATCGATGAGCTTCGACGTCAACGGATTCGCGGTCGACAAGCGCCAGGTATCGGTCGACGGCGTCGAGGCGGACCCCCTCGCGCCGGTACCGCTCCTCGTCTTCTCCCCCGGCGTCTACTCGGTGTCGGTCGACACCCCCATCTCAGCGACGCGCGGCGTCGCGGTGCTGTCCGACAGTCCGCTGAAGTCGACCAAGGTCGAGGTGCAGGCCGAGCCGACCGAGCAGTTCATCGAAGTCGTACAGCAGAAGGTCGACGAGTTCCTCACGCAGTGCGCGACCCAGAAGGTGCTCCTGCCGACCGCGTGCCCCTTCGGCTACCCCGTGGAGGACCGGATCTCGTCGCCGCCGACGTGGTCGATCGTCCAGCAGCCTGTCGTATCCGTCGAGCCCGACGGGGCGAACTGGAGGATCCCGACCACCGAGGCGACGGCCCACATCGAGGTCGACATCCGGTCGCTCTTCGACGGCACCGTGCGGCGGGTGAGCGAGGACGTCCCCTTCCTCATGAACGGCACGATCACCGTCACCCCCGACGGCTCCGCTTCGATCGTCGTCTCGGGAACCGACACCCGCTGACCCGGGTGTACCGGGGCCGCACCGGCACCAGGGCGAGAAGCGCCATCCGGCGCGGATGATCCGCTCGCGCGCGGCGTCGCGGCATCCTCCAGGATGACGTCAGGAGGTCGCTATGGCCGAGAGCGGACTGCGGCGCTGGATTCCGGGCATCTTCGTCGCTCGGGAGTATCGACGCGCGTGGCTGTGGCCCGACGTGCGCGCCGGGATCGTCGTGACCGCGCTGCTGATCCCGGCGGGCATGGGCTATGCCGAGGTGGCCGGCCTGCCGCCGGAGACAGGACTCTATGCGACGATCGTTCCCCTCGTCGCGTATGCGATCTTCGGGCCGTCGCGGATCCTCGTCCTCGGGCCGGACTCGTCCCTGGCTCCGATCATCGCGGCAGCCATTCTGCCCCTCGCCCTCGGCGACGGGCAGCGGGCAGTGGCGCTGGCGGGTCTGCTCGCGATCATGGTCGGGGCTCTGCTGCTGCTCGGCGGCATCCTGCGACTGGGGTTCGTGACCGACCTGCTCTCCAAGCCCATCCGCGTCGGCTACCTCAACGCGATCGCGGTCATCGTCATCGTGTCGCAGATCCCGAAGCTCCTCGGCTTCTCGACGGATGCCGCCGGCCTCTGGGCCGAGGTGGTGGCCATCGTCCGCGCGATCGGTGCGGGAGAGGTCGAGCCGATCGCGGTGGCGTTCGGCGTCGGCTCGCTGATCGTGATCCTCGCGCTCAAGTGGGTCAGGTCGCCAGTGCCCGGCGTGCTCGTCGTGGTCGTCCTCTCCATGGTCGCGACGGGCGTCTTCGGCCTCGCCGACGCGCTGCCCGTCGTGGGGGCTCTGCCGCAGGGACTGCCCGCGCCGGCGCTCGCGGGGCTGACATGGACGGATCTCGCGGGTCTCGCCCTGCCCGCGGCGGGCATCGCGCTGGTGGCCTTCACCGACAGCGCGGTGCTGTCGCGCACGCTCGCCGCGCGGCGCGGGGAGAGCGTCAGCGGCAGTCAGGAGATGTCGGGCATCGGCATCGCCAACATCGCGGGCGGCGCGCTCGGCGGCTTCCCCGTGTCGGCGTCGTCGTCGCGCACCCCGGTCGCCGAGCAGGCGGGCTCCAAGACGCAGCTCACGGGCGTCGTGGGCGCCGCCCTCATCCTCGCCTTCATCCTCCTCGCACCGGGGCTGACCGAGTTCCTCCCGTCGGCGACGCTCGCCGCCGTCGTGATGAGCGCGGCGGTGAGCCTTCTCGACATCCGGGGCTTCCGTGCGCTGTGGCGCATGGATCGGGTGGATGCCGCGCTCTCGCTCGCCGCGTTCCTGGGTGTGCTGGTGTTCGGCGTACTGGAGGGCATCGTCGTGGCGATCGGCCTGTCGCTCCTGGCCTTCATCAATCGCTCGTGGCGTCCGTACAAGGCCGAGCTCGGCCGGGTGCCGGGACTGCGCGGCTACCACGACCTCAGTCGCTATCCCGACGCGGGCGAGAAGATCCCGGGCATCGTCATCGTGCGCTTCGATGCGCCGCTCTTCTTCGCCAACGGCGCGAGGTTCGACGACTGGGTGCGAGAGCGCGTCCGGGTCGCGGGGCCGGGCGTGCACACCGTGATCCTCGCCGCCGAGCCGATCACCGACATCGACACCACGGCGATCGACGAGCTCGTGGAGCTCGACGAGTACCTGTCCGCCCACGGCATCCGCCTCGTCATCGCCGAGATGAAGGACCCCGTCGTCGACGTGCTCAAGCAGTACGGGATGACCGGCCGATTTCCACCGGACCGCTTCGCTCCGACCGTCGGCGCGGCCGTCGACGAGCTGACGGGGAGCCTCCGCAGCGACCTCGAGGGGACGAAGTGGGACGAGGACGGGCCCGACGAGAAGCCCTGACCCTTCCGGTGGGAGATCAGCGGCGGGCGCGGGCGTCGCGCTCGGCGAGGTCGGCCAGGCGCGCGTTGTAGGCCTCGAGCTCGGCATCCCCGGAGCGGTCGGCGGCCCGGTCGCGGCGGCGCTGCTGACGATCGTCCGAGCGGCTCCACTGGATCGCGACCGTGATCGCGAGGATCAGGGTCGGGATCTCCCCGATCGACCAGGCGACGCCGCCCCCGACGTACTGGTCTTCCAGCGGTGTCGCACCCCAGGTGCGCCCCATCGCGCCGTACCACTCCGAGACCATGAGCCCGGACTGCATCATGATCGCTATGCCGAAGAAGGCATGCATCGCCATGACGCCGATGAGGAGAAGGAGGCGGCCGGGATACGGCAGCCGGTACGGGACGGGGTCGACGCCGATGAGCGACAGCGCGAAGAGGTAGCCGGTGAGCAGGAAGTGGGCGACCATCCACTCGTGGCCCAGGTGGTCGTACAGCGTCCAGCGGAAGAGGTCGGTGTAGTAGAAGGCCCAGAGCGATCCGATGAAGAGGCCGGCGGCGACGAAGGGGTTCGTCAGCACGCGCGCGACCGGCGAGTGCACCGCCCACAGGATCCACTCGCGACCGCCGCGCGTGCCGTCCTCCCGCTTGCGGATCGCCCGCGCCGCCAGAGTGACCGGCGCGCCCGCGACCAGCAGCACGGGGATCGCCATCGAGAGGAGCATGTGCCCGGTCATATGCACGCTGAACAGGTAGTCCTGGTAGGCGTTCACGGGACCCGAGGTCACCCAGAAGAGCAGCAGGAGCCCGGCGACCCACAGGATGGTGCGGTGCGCCGGCCACGCATCGCCCCGACGATGCAGCCGCCGGACGCCCGCGACGTAGAAGAAGATGCCGAATCCGGCCGCGAAGGCCCAGAGCAGATCGACATCCCAGACCGTGAACCAGCGCTCGACGGTGAGCTCCGCCGGCAGCGGCGCCCCCGTGAGGATCTCGGCGGGCGTTCGAACGGCCGGGAGCGCCGAGGTCGTGGGGGGAGGCGTGCGGGCGAGCGCCACGGCGGCGCCGCTGGCGATGCCCATGAACGCCAGCTCGAGGGCGATGAGCGACCAGAAGCGCCGGGTCGAGGCATCCTGTCCCATCCCGCCGATGAGCCGGCGGCGGTACCACGCGCCCAGCACGCCGATGGCGAGCAGGGCCGCGACCTTGACGAGCACGAGGGCGCCGTACGGGCTCGCGAGGGCCGACCACTCGCCGATGCCGATGGCGGCACGTACGGTGCCGGCGATGGCGACGACGACGAAGGCGACGAGGGCGATGCTGGAGTAGCGCGACATCGCCGTGGCGATGCGCGCCGGACCGACGACGGGCCGGACGACGACCAGCAGCAGGAGACCGCCCAGCCAGACGGCCGCTCCGATGATGTGGAGCACGAGGGCCATGACGGCGGCCGTGTGGTTCGCCTCCTCGCCGGAGTGCCCCTGCGTCCCCATGGGGACGAGCGCGGCGAGTGCGAGGAGCGCGACGAAGAACGTCGCGGTCCATCCGCGCACGGCGAAGGCGAGCACCGTGAGGGCGGCGCCGGCGACGGTCGTCAGCAGCCAGGTGCGCCCGACCTCGGTCTCGACCAGGAACCGGCCCAGCTGCGCCCCGAACTCAGGAGCGGCGCTCACCTCCGGGTTGAAGGCGTCGAGGAAGGTGAGGAAAGCGGTCGCGGCGGCGGCGAGGGTGAAGATCGCGGCCGAGATCGAGGCGAGGTCCAGCGCGGTGTCGAACTCGCGCTCCCCCGCCCGGAGGGCGAAGAGCGCCGTCACGAGGGCCCCCACCAGGCCGGCGGCCGACAGGTTGACCGCCAGCGTCACCGTCGGAAGACCCCAGCGGACGAGGGGTCCCGGGTCGCCGATCACGAGCGGTGCCGCGCCCCCGCCGAAGGCGAGCCCCCACGCGAGCGCGACGAGCGCGGACGCGAGGAGGATCACAGGCCCTGCGGCCCGCAGAGCACGGGGGTTCACCCCTCCAGCCTAGGCGCGCCCCGCTGGGCGCTCGCCGGAGACCACCCGGGCCGGGGATGCGAGCGGACGCAGAAGGAGGGGGATGCCGCAGCTCGCGGCATCCCCCTCCTCTACTGCGTGCGGGGCCTTACTTGACGGCGGCCTTCAGCTTCGAGCCCGCCGTGACCTTCACGCGCTTGCCCGCGGGGATCTTGATCTCCTCACCCGTCTGCGGGTTGCGTCCGGTGCGCGCCGACGTCTCGACCTGCTCGAACGAGATCCAGCCGGGGATCGAGACCTTGCTGCCCTTGGCGACCGCCTCCGAGACGGTGGAGAAGAGGGAGTCGAGCACGCCCGACACGGCGGACTGGCTCTGGCCCGTTGCGCTCGCGATGCTCGCGACGAGTTCGGTCTTGGTGATGGACTTGTCGGCCATGTGGTTGTCCTCCAGGCGGCGTGCGCGCCGCCTCTTCTCGCGGGGACCGGTGGAGCGGACGCCCCCCGGCTGGTCGGATCGACCGCCTCGAATGTAGCCGAGAACGCTCGAGTTCCGCGGATTTCCGCGGTTTTTCGGGCTTCTGACCGGCGTGTCGAGGGTCTGGTGGGGCTGCTGTGACGAATGTGACTCCGATCCGGCTCCCTCTTGACACCGCGGTCGCGATGCCGCTATCCCGCGGTGAGCGCCTGCGCCACCTCGCCCACACCTCGCATGAACCCCGGAAGGTCGTCCTCGTCCTCGCGCGGCTGAAGGATGACCGACGTCGCTCCCGCCGTGAAGAACGGCTCGATCGCCTCGGCCACCGCCGGGGCGTCTCCGGCCACCAGCAGCGCAGGATCGGCCTCGTCGCTCCACCGGGCGAGCTCCGCGGCGAGACGTGCGCGCGCCGCGTCTCCGCCGAAAGCCGCCGCGACGAAGACGACGAGCTGATGCGCGTCGTCTCGCCCGGCCGTCGTCCGCCCCTCGACGGCCCCCGCGAGCGTGCGGGCGACGCGGTCGGGAGTGCTGCCGGCCGGGAGCACCGTCCCGTCGCCCACCTCCCCGGTCAACCGCACGGTCTTCGGCCCCTCACCGGCGACGATGAGGTCGGGCACGCGGGCGGGCGGCCAATCGAGCCGCACCCGATCCATCCGGACGTAGCGGCCGGCCGTCGTGACCTCGTCGCCGGCCAGCAGCGCGCGCAGCGCCGGCACGTACTCCCGCATGAGTGTGAGCGGCGAGGCGGCGCGTGCCCCGACCTGCTGCATCCACGATTGGACGCCGTGCCCGACGCCGGGGATCAGCCGTCCCGGGAAGAGCCTCTCGATCGTGGCGATCTCCATCGCGGTGGCCGCCACGTTGCGCAGCGGCAGGGGCGTGATGCCGATCCCGACCCGCAGGCGGGTGCTCCACGCCAACGCCGCGGCGGCCGTCGCGAACGCCGACTCCCGGAAGCAGTCCTCCCACAACCACAGCTCCGGGACGCCCGCGCCGTCGGCGGCCTCGACCGCGTCGCGCAGGGCCTCCGGCGGAGAGGCGGGGGTGAAGATGGCGCCGATGCTTCCCATCCCCACACCCTGGCACGCCCCGCCGACACGGCACGGCCGCACCGTCCCGCGGTGTGCGGGTCGCCTCGCCGCGTGGCGGACCCCGAGCGCCGCGCGAGCGACAGCCCCCTCATGCGCTCGACGTCGTCCAGCCGCTCTCCTGCTCCTCGTGCAGACGTCGCAGCGCCGCGACGACGTCGTCGTGCCACCGCCGAGCCGCGGGCAGGACGGCCGTGAAGATCGGGGTGTCGTGCGTCACCCCGAGGTAGCGGACGACGGATGCCTCGACCCCGTCCTCCCGCAGCGCCGCCCCGTAGGCGGCGCCATCCCCGCGCAGCGGGTCGTACTCGGCGGTCAGCACGACGGCCGGGGGAAGCTCCGCGTGGCTGCGGGCGAGGAGGGGCGACGCGAGCGGCGTCCTCGCATCGCGGGCGTCCCGGAGGTACGTCCTGGCGACCGAGCGCAGCTCGCGCCTGGCGAGGAGACTCGGGATGCCAAGCGCCCTGGTCGCCGCATAGTCGATGTGCTTCCCGCTGAGATCGGTGACGGGCACCTCGAGGATCTGCAGCCGGATCGGCAGCCGCCCGCGCTCTCGGTTCATGAGCGTCACGACGGCGGCGAGGTTCGCACCCGCCGAGGTGCCCATGATCCCGATACGGTCGGGACGGATGCCGAGTCCCTCGGCGTGCGCGTAGAGCCACTCGAGGGCCGCGTGAGCCTGCTCGATCTGCGTCGGGAACCGGTGCTCGGGCGCCAGCGCGTAGTCCACGGCCACGATCGCGACGCCGGAGTCGGCCGCACGGCGGCGGTAGCCGGCATCCGTCGTCGGGTAGTCGATGCCGCCGATGCGGAACGCGCCGCCGAACAGGGCGAGGCATCCCGGGACGGGGTCCGCATCGCGCTCGGCGGGACGGTAGATCCGCACGCGGAAGGGCGGAAGACCGTCGGGCTCGACGCGTCGCTCCTCTGTCGGGATATCCGGTCCCGGCGTTCCGACGGTTGCCAGCTCCTTGCGGTCCCACGCGAGCGCCGCCTTGCGGTGACGCGCCCGTGCCCGCGCACGCGGACCCCGCGGCGGACGCCCGGCTGCGTCCCGCGGCCCTGGTGCGGCTGCCGGTGCGGCGACGGCCTGCGCGGTCGCGCCGGCCGTCGCGGTGCGGGCCGACGGCGGCGTGGCGGGCGGCGGGCCGAAGCGGCCGAACGGCCAGAGGGCCGCAAGCCGAGCACGCGCCGACGCGCGCGCCTTGTCGAAGAGGTAGCGCCGGTGCACGCGCAGACGCTCCGCGAAGATCGGGTCGAGCGGCATCCATCACCCTTCCATGGCCGTTGCGCCGAGTGTAGAGCCGGGGCTCCGGCGAATACTGTGACGGCATGACCGTGATAAGCACGATCGCGGGCGTGATCCTGATCGCCGTCGCGCTGAACGACGTCTTCCACACGCTCCTGCGGCCGGTGTCGACCGGTCGCCTGACGACCGTCGTCTTCCGCGCAGCGTGGCGCGTCGCACGGCGCGGGCGCCCCAGGACGGCGACCGGTCCCCTCACGATCCTCGTCACGATCGGCGTGTGGATCGTCCTGGTCACGTTCGGGTGGGCCCTGATCTACCTTCCCCACATTCCCGAGGGCTTCTCGTACAGCGGCGTCGATCCGGCGGACTACAACCCCTTCCTCGAGGCGCTGACGTATTCGCTGGTCGCACTGACGACGCTCGGCCTCGGCGATGTCGTGCCAGCCGAGCCGGCGATCCGCCTCCTGTCGCCGCTGGAGGCGCTGACGGGATTCGCACTGCTGTCGGCCTCGGTCTCGTGGTTCATGCAGCTGTATCCGGCGCTCGCGCGGCGTCGCGCGCTCGCGATCGAGCTGACCGGGCTGCACGCGGCAGGGGTCAGCAGGCTGCCGTCGGAGATCCCGCCCGGGTACGCGGCATCCGTCATCACCGGCGTCTCCCGTGCGCTCGCCGCCACCACGGCGGACCTCGTTCAGAACAACGAGATCTTCTACTTCACCGAGGGCGACGAGCGCCTGTCTGCGGCGCGGGCGATCGGCTACGCCATGGAGCTGCGGGACGCCGCGCTCGAATCGACGGCGGCCGAGGTGCGGCTCGCCGGCGGAGTGCTCGCACAGACCTTGGACGAGCTCGCGCGGCTGGTGGCCGAGGCGTACCCGCGTGTCGGCGCGGATTCGACCGACGAGGTGCTCCGTGCCGTGGCAGGAAGCCACGGGCACGAGCTCCCCTGATCCTGTCGGCGCACGCGAAAGGGCGGGAGTCCCGAGGACTCCCGCCCTTTCGCGGTTCAGCGGTTGGGCCGGCTCACCAGCTCGACTTGGTCACGCCGGGCAGCTCGCCACGGTGCGCCATGTCGCGGAAGCGGACACGCGAGATGCCGAACTTGGAGAGGTTGCCGCGCGGACGACCGTCGATGACGTCGCGGTTGCGCAGACGCACGGGCGACGCGTTGCGGGGCAGCTTCTGCAGGCCCACGCGAGCGGCCTCGCGCTGCTCGTCGGTCGAGTCCGGCGACACGAGCGCCTTCTTCAGCTCGGCGCGCTTGGCGGCGTAGCGGTCGACGACCTCCTGGCGCTGCTGGTTGCGCGCGATCTTGCTCTTCTTGGCCATGGATCAGCGCTCCTCTCGGAATTCGACGTGCTTGCGGATGACCGGGTCGTACTTCTTGAGCACGATGCGGTCGGGGTTGTTGCGGCGGTTCTTGCGCGTCACGTAGGTGTACCCCGTGCCGGCGGTCGAGCGCAGCTTGATGATGGGACGGACGTCCTGAGCCTTCTTGGCCATCAGAGCTTCACTCCCTTCGCGAGGAGGTCCTTGACGACGGACTCGATTCCGCGGGCGTCGATGACCTTGATGCCCTTGGCGGACACGTTGAGCTTGATGTTCCGTCCGAGCGACGGCACGTAGTACGTCTTCTTCTGCACGTTCGGGTCGAAGCGGCGCTTCGTCCGGCGGTGCGAGTGCGAGATGTTGTGACCGAAGCCGGGAACCGCTCCGGTCACCTGGCACACAGCAGCCATGGTGATGTCTCCTTCAATACCGTGGAGCCGGACGGCTCCACCCAAGATCCCTTGTCTGCGTTCCGCACACACGCCGTGACGACGCCCGGGGATTCCGGTCGTCGAGCGAGCGAAAGCGAGACGAAACGCGAACTGCGTGCTGGAGTGCGCGCAGACAAAGGATCAGTCTAGCACGGGAGCCGCCTCCCTCCCGACGCGCGCTGGCCCGCCGCCGGATCAGCCGCGACGCGGCGCCATATGCGAGGACGGGAATGCTTCCTTCGACGGGCTCCCCTTCACAGCCCGGCGAAGCGCGGTCCTTTGTCCACAGCTGACAAAGGATCTGTCGAAACACCCCATGTAGCTGACATTCTGGTCGCCTCCCCAGGGCGACCTCGACGAAGTGTGAGGAAACGATGGACGTATCGCCGATCGATGCGCCGCAGTGGCCGGCCTCTCCCGAGCTGCTGGCCGACCCGCACCTCTGCCCGGTGTGCTTCCAGGACGTACGTCCGCCGGCATGTCCCTCGTGCGGCTTCGTCTTCACGGATCGGAGGGCCGGACGCGTGCTCGACCTGGGACGGCAGGTGGCGCAGATCGAGGCCGAGCGGCGCCGCACGATCGAGTCGATCCTGGTCTCCGGTCGTGAGGCCGCGCGGCGAGCCGAGGCGCTCGCCGCCGCCGAGAGGGCGGCGGAGCGCCGGACGGCTCAGGATGCCGCGGCCCGAGCGCAGCTCGTGACATCGAGGCGGCCCGCTCCCTCCTCGCCGAGCCCGGGCGGACGATCCGTGACCCCGCCGGCTCTGTCGCCGCGCTCGAAGGCGGGGGCGGAGGACCTGCCCGACTGGCCGCCGCCCGCCGTGCCGGCGGATGACGCTCGTGCCCCGCGCGGGCCCCGGCGCCGCTTGAGCGTCCCGGTGCTGCTGCTCATCGTGGGGGTCTCGCTCGTCGGCGTCGCGGCCGTGTTCTTCCTCCTCGTCGCCTGGTTCGTCGCGGGCATCGCGGTGCGCGCGCTCATCATCGCGGGTATCACCTTCGCCGCGATGGGCGCCGCGTCGTGGCTGCGCAGGCGATCGCTGACGGCGACGGCGGAGGGCACCGCCGTCCTGGGCGTCGTGCTGCTGGCGCTGGACGCGTGGGCGGTGAGGGCGAACGACCTCTTCGGCGCCGGCGCGGCGGAGGCGGCTGTCTTCGTCGGGGCGTCCGCGCTCGTCGTGGGCGCCGTCTGCCGCGCCTGGGCGGTCGTCTCCACGCTGCGCGCCCCCGACCTGGCCGCGGCGGTGGCTCTGCCCGTCGGTGTCGGAGTGCTCGTGAGCGGACTTCTCGACGCGGCCCCCGCGGAGTCCGTCGTCGCTGGGCTTCTCGGGGCATCCGCGGCCGGGCTCGCCCACGCCCTGCCCGTACCGTGGTCCTCGGCCAGGCCAGGTGCCGACGCGGTTCCCGAGCGGGTCGCTCTCGCCGTCATCGGCGTCGTGGCGCTGCTCGCCGCGGCCGTCACGACCGGGCTCGCGATGGTCGGCGAGGCGGCGATCGTCTGGTCGGCGATCCTCTCCGTCGCACTCGGCGCCGCGCACGCCGTGCTCGCCCGCCCCACCGCCTCCACGGACCTGCCCGGGTCGCGGGCGTTCGCGGGCGTCGCGTCGAGCGTCGCGGTCGCGGCGGCGGGAACCTTCGCGTGGCAGCTCGCGCTGCGCACCGGCGATCCGGTCTTCGCAGTGCTCGTCGCACCTGTCCTCGCCGTCGCGGTCGCCGTGGTCGTCGACCGGCTTCGCGTGCGCGGCGGGCTCGCTGCAGCGGGGATCACCGCCGCGGTCGTCGGCGGCGTGTCCCTCGCGGCCGTCCTGGTGCGCTCGTGGGTCGAAGCGGGGCAGGTGATCACCGGCTCGTGGGTCCCGTGGCGGACCGGAGCCTTCACGCTGCCCGCCACCTCCGCCGAGCTGCCGTATCTCGGGCTCGTCACCGCGACGGCGATCGCGGCCCTGCTCTTCGCGGCCCCCACGCTCGGCCGCCCCGTCGTCGTGCAGATCCGCCCCGTCGTCGCGGTGCTGCTGATCGTCTCCGCCGCCGCGCGGTCGGGCGTGCCCGCCGTCGCCGTCGGTGTCGCGGTCGCTGCCACCGCCCTCTGCGTCGTCGTCCTGAGCCGTTCGCAGGCCCGGGCCGGGTGGCTGGCGGCCGGCGCGGTAGCCGCCGCATCGGGGTTCGTCCTCGCGACGGCCGCCCCGTGGCTCTGGTTCGCCGCGGCCGGCGTGGCGATGGCGGCGCCCATCGCCGACCGCCTCGTGCTGCGGGCACGGGACGAGGCGGGTGCCGCGCTCGCCGTTGCGTCCATGGTGGTCGCCACCCTCGCGTCCATCGTCGCCCCGGCTCCACTCGCGGTGCTGGTGGGCGTACCGACGGTGGCGGGGGAGATCCTGCTCGGATCGGCGCTCGCGCTGGTGCAGTGGGTCGCGCTCGCCGCTCTGGCAGCGGCCCTCCTTCTGCCGCTCGACCGTCTCAGTCGGGCGGCCGTGACCGTCGGCGCCGAGCTCGTGGTGGCCCTCACCCTCGTCGCGACGGTCCTGCTCGAAAGCGGCGCGCGCTTCGCCGGGCAGGAGTCCGACGCTCTCCTGCGAGCTGCGCTCGGCGAGCCGATCCTCGGACTCGTCCGCGGTTGTCTGCTCGTGGCGGGGCTCGTCGCGGTGGTCTTCTCCCGCCGGCGGTCGGCCCTGCCCGCCACGGCTGCTGCCGGGCTTGTCGCGCCCATGCTCGCCGCAACCACGCACGCCGGGCTGGACGTCGCGGGAGCCTCAGACGCCGCCTGGGCACCGCTCGTGCCGCTGACCGCGGCGGTCGTGGTGGTCGTGCTCTCTGCGTGGGGGTCTCTCGCCGGCCGGCTGGGCGAGGCATCCCGACCGCTCCGTCGGGCCGCCGACTTCGGCGCCGCCGCCACCGCAGCCGTCGTGACGCTGTCCATTCCGCCTGCATGGGCCTGGGCCGCGGCGGCGCTCGCCGCCCTCGGCTTCGCCGGCGTCGCCGCGACGCGCGGCTGGGCGGGCGTACGGGCGACACCCGAGGACGATGTCTTCTCCACGCGGGCGGCCGGCGCACCCCTTGCCGAGGCGCCCAGACGCCTGTTCGTGTGGCCGGCGGCTGTCACGGCCACCCTGGCCTGGTGGTCGTGGCTCGGTGCGGGCACACCGGATGCCGCCTTTCCGGTCGAGACGGGCGCCGTGCCGGTCGGCGTCGCCCTGGTCGCGCTCGGGGGAGCGCTCGTGTACGTGCGGCGGCGGACCGAGGCATCCGTCGCCGTCGGCGCCGGCCTCGCGATCGGCCTCGGCGGTCCTGCACTTCAAAGCCTCCAGGGCGATGGATGGCGCGGACCCGTGGTCGCCGCCGTGGCGGCGGCGGTCTGCCTCGCGCTCTCGTTCGCTCCGCTTCGTCGCGTGCGCCCCACCGCGCCGGTCGGCGCCGCTGTCGCCCTTCTCTGGCTCGCGCTCATCGCCGTCGACCGCGCCGCGGGGGGCGGGGGATGGGATGCCGCGTGGCTCCTGCTGCTCGTCGCCGTCGCGCTGGGCTCGGCCGTCGGGCATGCCGGCACGGTGCCGCGGCGCGCGGCGTCCCGCCTCTACGCCGAGCTCGCCCCGCCGCTCGCGATGATCGCCGGGGCGGCGACGGTGGGGCTGACGGCCGACAGCGCGGCGGTCGTCTGGATCGCCCTCACCGTCTTCGCCGTCGTGCACATCGGCGCGGCGCTCGTCGGTCGCACACCGCTCGGGGCGGGGAGCCGATGGGCGGCACTCGCCGGCGCGGCGCTCGCCGCGCTGGCGTCGCTCGGCCTCGGCGTGCTCCCCGAGGTGGAGGCGGCGACGCTTCCGGTCGGCGGCATGATCCTCGCCGGGGCGGTGACCGCCGCCGTGCGCGGGCGCCGGCGGGGCGGGGAGTGGCCGATCACCGAGAGCAGGGTCTGGATCGCCGGGCTCGTCGTCGCGACGGTGCCGAGCCTGCTCGCCCCGGTCGATCCGGTGCGCGTGTGGCTGTTCCTCGCCGCCGCGCTCGCCGGGGCGGCTGCGGCATCCATCGCTCCCGTCCCCGGCCGGTGGCGCCTGCGAGTGCCGAGCGCGCTCGTCCTCGCGGGGGCGGCGGTCGCGATGGGCGCCCGCGCCCTCGCCGACCCGCTCCTGGCGAGCGCAGACGCCGCCGCCGCGACGGCAGGGGCGGGCGCCGTCGCGATCGCCGTGGTGCTGGCCTCGACGGCCGCCGCCGATCGCACGGCCCGGCACCCGATCGCACTGGCCGGCGCCGGAGCGGCCCTGCTCGACACGGTCGTGCTGCTGCGCTTCGACGGCGCGCTTCCTGCCGCAGTCATCGCTGCGGTGGCCGGGGGAGCGGTGACGATCGTCGGAGCCTCGACCCTGGGACTGCCGCGATGGCGCGGTGTCGGCGGCATCCTCGCCGTCGGCGGGCTCGCGCTCGTGTGGGCGGTATGCGGCATCCGGTTCTGGGTCGTCGCGACGCAGCCCGGTGCGGAGCCCGACCTGTGGGCTCTGGCCGCAGGCGGGATCACGGTCGCGGCCGCACGTGCAGCGGTGCGCGCGGCGCCGAGCCGGAGGATGGACCTCGGCGCCGGCGCGGTGCTGGCGGCGACGACGGCGGGCTTCGCGCTCGCCGAGACGACGCTCCTCGTCACGCAGGACGCCTTCGTCGATGCTCGCGCGGTGCTGGCGATGTCGGTGCTCTCCGCGGCGGCCGTCGTCGGCCTGCTCCTACGCGCCCGCCTCGGCTGGAGCCCCGCGATCGCCGCGATGGTCTCGGCCGCGGGCTTCGGCCTCGTCGCGATCTTCGCCTTCGGCGTGACGCCTGTGGAGCTCGTCACAGCACCGCCCGCCGCGGCGGGGCTTGCCTATGGCGCGTGGAGCCTCCGGCGTCACTCCGGGGCCAGGTCGTGGCCCCTGCTCGGACCGTGGATCGTGCTCCTGACCGTGCCCTCCCTTCTTCACGACGCGGGCGGATCCGAGCTGTGGCGGGTGGTCGCACTCGGGGTGACCGCGCTGGGTCTCGTCGTGGCCGGCGCCGTGCTGCGGCTGCAGGCGCCCCTCGTGCTCGGGTCTGCCGTGCTGCTCATCCACGCCGCCGCGCAGCTGTGGCCGTGGATCTCGGCGGTGTACATCGCCGTGCCGTGGTGGCTGTGGCTCGGCATCGGAGGCGCTGTCCTGATCTTCCTCGCGGCGACCTACGAGCGCCGGGTGCGGCAGATGCGGGCGGCCTTCGTGTCGGTGGCGAGTCTGCGCTGATCGGCGATCGACGCCGGGTTCTGCAGAACGCCTTCGATCCGGCGGCGGCCGCCGCGCACCAGCTTCTTTCGGGCCCCTTGCGGACGCGATCGAAGGAGTTGTGCTGCGAGCCGGTCAGAGCTCGGCGGCTCCCCGGCCCCAGCGGAAGGCCGACACCGTCGGGTCGCCCGGCACCCAGAACCGCCACGGGAACGCCGCCGTTCCGGCGTGGCCCGCCACCCCGACCCGCGGCCCGGTCGCGATCGCGTCCAGCGGCTCGGTGCGCAGCTCGAGCAGGGCCACGGCACCCGCGCGGGGCTCGCCGGTGACGGCGTCGATGCCGTCGTGGATCGGATGCCGCAGCCCCACCGCGTCGCCGAGCCGGCCGGGTCCGCGCGCTAGGTCGCGAGGCGTCCGCGCCGCAGGCCGGCGGTGGTGCGCGGCATCCATCCCCTTCACGACCTCACCGCCGCGGAGGAGGATTCCGCCCGCGATCCCCTCAGGGCCGCACACGACGTTGACGCACGAGTGGATGCCATGACTCAGGTAGACGTAGAGGTGGCCCGGCTCTCCCCACATGGTGGCGTTGCGGGCCGTCGGCCCCATGCGGGCGTGCGAGCCGGGATCGGCGACCACCCCCGTGCCGAGGCCGTGATAGGCCTCGACCTCCGTGAGCCGCACGGCGACCTCCTCGCCGCCGACCTCGGTGCGGAGGATGCCGCCGAGCAGCTTCGGCGCGACGTCGACGGGCAGCCCGACGAGGTCGTCCCGGCGCGCGGGACGATGCTCCGCGATGCCACCGGTGCTCACTGCGGCGGAACCCGGCACCACGACGAGTCGAACGCCGACAGTGCGACGACCTCGTCGCCGGTCGCGATCTCGGCGATGTGCGTCTCTACGCGCTCCGGCAGCGGGAGGAGGTATCGGTCGTAGGGGTTGTCGATGATGTCCGGCGCGACCGACGTCGCGACGTAGCGCCCGTTGGGGGAGACGCAGGTCCGGATCACGGCGTCCGTCACAGGCACTCGGGAGACGACCGAGCTCGCGCCGTCGTCGGCCACGAACGCCACGATCGACGCTCCCGGGATGCCGTTGTCGTCGAGCTCGGCGTACAGTCGCACGGTTCCTCCGCCCGGAACCGGCACGACGCTGCGCAGCTGCCCGTAATCCGAGTCGGGCGCGGGCAGCGGCTCCTCCGTGCCGTCGGCCAGGTCGACCGCGAGAAGGCCGTCGGCCCGGTCGACGATCGCCGTCGAGCCGGCGACGCCGTCGAGCGTCACGGCGGTGCCCAGGGTCGCGGCATCGGATCCCGTCCGATCCGTGAGCCACAGCGCGCCGTCGAAGCCGACGAACAGCAGGCGATCCGTCTCGGGCACGAAGCGCCACCGGACGACCCGGTTGTCGGCGCCCTCGACCTCGACCGGCTGTGGCTCGGCGTCGGGGTCCTTGAGCGAGGCCGTGAAGAGCATGCTCTCGCGTCCGCCGTCGGCGCTGATGGTCGCGTCCGTGAAGGTGTAGCCGATGAGCTCCCCGCGGTCGGCGCTCTGGAGGTTGGTGACGGCGCCCTTGCCCGGAAGCGGGAGGACCCGCTGGTCGTCGCCGTCGAGGTCGGTAACGAGAAGCTGCGTGGTCCCGTCCATCGGATCCGTCCCCTCGCCGTCGCGTACCGAGACGACGAGGTGCGACGACGTGGCGCGGTAGTCCTCGATGTGCGCGTGCCGGAACACGGGGATGGCCTCGTCGCCGGACAGATCCGTGCGGAAGATCGTGTCCTCCTCATCGCCGCGCTGCAGGAGGTAGAACGACTCCTTGCCCGTGCGGAAGGTCTGCGTGATCGTCGTCTCGGGTCCGCCGCCGAGGCCGCGCACGCCGGAGATCTCCACGGTGTACTTCGTCTCGTCCCACAGCGGATGGGCGAAGCGGATGCCGACGCTGCGGCCGGAGGTGTCCACCGCGAAGGGCGTCGCGGGGGTGATCACGACCTGTTCGGGCTGGACCTCGGCCAGCGCCTGCGTGGTCGTGACGATGAGGCGGGAGCCCGAGGACGCCACGGCGGCGGCGGGATCGACCTGGGCCTCGGTCACACGCGGACCCTGCGCCGTGCTCGCGGCGGCACCCGCGAGGCCCGCGACGAGCAGCACGCCGACGACCCCCGCGAAGGCGAAGCCGAAGGCGCGACCACGGCGCTTGCGGGCGCGGGCGCGGCGCGTCGGCGCGGGGCGCGTCGGGGCAGGGCGCGTCGGCGCAGGGCGCGTCGGCGCAGGGCGATCCGCCTCAGTACTCATACGGGTCCCCCGGCTCGTCGATGAGCTCCACCGAGTCGGCGACGATCGCGAGACTCCCGTCGGTGCTCGAGCGGACGGTTCCGGTGACCGTGACCCACTGGCCCGTCGTCGGGGACTGCCGGCCGGTGCCCGCCGCGTCGACCGGGATGCTCGCCGGCTGCGCGTCGATGACGCAGTGCGTGATGATCAGGCGGGTGAGATCGAACCCGTCGTCGCCGGGAGTGACGAAGCCGGTGAGCGTGACGGGATCGCCGTCGTAGGCGTCGGGGTTCGTGGCGGTCGCGAACACCGTCGACCACTCGCCGATCCCGAACTCGGCGGTGTCTCCCGTCGTGGCGAGGGCCACGGCATCCGCTCCCGCGAACAGCGGGGGGGCGTCGATGTCGCGCGACATCGCCAGCTCGGCGGACAGCGATGCGGGCGGGGCGACGAGGGCGACGAGGACGAAGACGGATGCCGCGACCCCGCCGACCGCGGTGGCCACGACGGCGAACGGGTTGCGGCGATGATGCTCGTGGCCCTCGTGCGCGTGCTCGTCGTCCTCCGCGCCGAGCGGCAGGGCGAAGGTGAGGGCGGCGCCGACCAGCACGACGACGGCCATCGTGACGGCGAACCAGGTCGAGTCGGGGTTGAGGTACAGGCCGAGACGCCCCGTCGCCGCGAGCGTCAGCGTCATGACGGCGAGGGCCGAGGCGAGTCCGACTCCGAGCCAGCGGTTGACCAGCGCGCGGCGCCGGTGGGCGCGCGCCGCGGCGGCGGAATGCTCAGACAAGGAGGTTCACCGCCGTCCCGATCGCGAAGGCCGAGAGCACGACCACGACCACGAGCCCCACCAGGACGCGAGTGGTGAAGGTCGTGCGCAGGAGCGCGAGCATCTTGACGTCGACGAGCGGTCCGACGAGGAGGAACGCGACGATCGACCCGGGCGTGAAGGTCGAGGCGAACGACAGCGCGAAGAACGAGTCGACGTTCGAGCAGATCGACACGACCATCGCGAGGAGGATCATCGCGATGATCGACAGGGCGGGGTCGGATCCGATGGCCAGGAGCGCATCGCGCGGGATGAGCACCTGCACCGCGCCGGCGAGCATGGAGCCGATCACGAGCGCGGGGAGCACGGCGCGCAGCTCGATGATGAACTGGGCGAGGCTCCGCCGGCCCTTGCCGCCCGGCTCGTGCACCACGAGCTCGCAGGTGTCGCGGAAGCGCTGCGTCAGGAGGCTGTCGGGATCGGGGTGGCGGCTGTAGAGCCAGCCGATGAGGTTCGCGATCGCGTAGCCGCCGAGGATGCGGGCGACGAGGATGCCGTCGTCGAAGCCGAACGCCTGATGCGTCGTGATGATGACGATCGGGTTGACGATAGGCGCAGCGATGAGGAACGTCAGCGTCTCGGGCACCGAGAAGCCGCGCATCAGGAGACCGCGGGCGAAGGGCACGTTGCCGCATTCGCAGACCGGCACGATCATCCCGAGGAGGGACAGCACGGCGCGTCGAGCCCATGCCGTCCGAGGCATCCACCGCTCGATGACCCCCGGCGGCACCCACACCTGCACGGCGATCGACAGCACGACTCCGAGCACGACGAAGGGGAGGGACTCGATGAGGACGCTGAGGGCGAGCGTCAGGCCGTCCTGCGCACGCGTGGGGAGCGCGACGGGATAGAGCGCGGGCGCCAGGGCGTCGATCGCGAAGAGGAGGCCGAGAAAGCCCACGCCGATGGCCAGCCAGACGATCGTGCGCCCCGCAGCGGAGGGTGCGGCGACCGCCGGCGGCTCAGTCCGCGTCACGCTCGCCTGCGCGGGCGGCCGTGCATGCCGCGCAGAGTCCGAAGATGTCGACGACGTGCTCGGCATCGGTGAAGCCGTTGGCCGCCGCGGTGGCTCGGGCCCACTGCTCGACGTCGGATGCCTCGATCTCGACGGCGATGCCGCACGAGCGGCAGATGAGGTGGTGGTGGTGACCGCGGGTCGCGCACGCCCGGTAGAGGCTCTCACCCTCAGGGCTCTGCAGCGAATCGGCGTCGCCCTGGGCCGCGAGACCCGCCAGCGCCCGGTAGACCGTCGCGAGGCCGATGCCCGTGTTCTCGCCGCGCAGCGTCGCGTGCAGGCTCTGCGCGCTCACGAAGCCGCGCGCGTCCACGAGAGCCTCGCGGACGCGCTCGCGTTGCCACGTGTTGCGCTGAACCATGCCCGGATTCTACCCGCGGGGCATGGGAGCACCCTGGGCGCGGGTCCCCGCGACGACGGCGGCCGGGGCATCCTCTCGCGTGCGTTCCACCCGTCCGCGCCGCGATCCGATGATGCGGCACACGACGTAGATGACGAACGAGATGGTCGTGATGTAGGGACTCACGGGAAGGGTCCCGGCGACGGCGAGGAGGATGCCGGTGACGGCCGAGAAGAAGCCGAAGAGCGCCGAGAGCAGGGGGACCGAGAGCGGGTCGGATGCCACCCGCATGGCCGCAGCCGCGGGCGTGACCAGCAGCGCCATGACGAGGAGGGCGCCGATGATGTGGACGCTGACGGCCACCATGAGCCCGAGCAGCAGCATGAATCCGAGTGACACGGCGGTCGTCGGCACGCCGCGCGCGGCAGCCGACTGCGGGTCGAGCGAATCGAAGCGCAGCGGCCGCCAGATGGCGAGCAGGGCCAGGAGCACGGCGGCGCTGATGACGATGAGCCAGCCGAGCTGACCGGTCTGCACCGACACGATCTGCCCCGTCAGCAGGCTGAAGCGATTCGCGGAGCGGCCGTTGTACAGCGACAGGAACAGGATGCCGAGGCCCAGCCCGAAGGGCATCAGGACGCCGATGATCGAGTTGCGGTCGCGCGCCCGCGCGCCGAGGACCCCGATGAGCGCCGCGGCGATCAGCGACCCGACGATCGAGCCGGTCACGACGTCGATCCCGAGGAGGAGGGCCGCTGCGGCGCCGGCGAACGACAGCTCGGAGATCCCGTGCACGGCGAAGGCCATGTCGCGCTGGATCACGAAGACGCCGACGAGCCCGCCGACGAGCCCCAGGACGGCTCCCGCGACGATCGAGTTCGCGACGAGGCCGAGGATCTCGCCGTAGTCGGCGAGCCCCCCGAACATCGCGTCCCACACGTCCCGCCAGCTCATGCGTGGGCCCCCGCTCCGGGTTCGTCGTGGAGATCGTGGTGATGGTGGTGGTGCGACTCCTCGGCGTCGGGCGCTCCGACGACGACGAGCCGGCCGCCGGCCCGCAGGACGTAGACGGGTGCGCCGTAGAGCGCCGAGAGCGTGTCGGAGTTGAGCACCTCGTCGGGGGTGCCGAGGGTGAAGCGACCGCCCGCGAGGTAGAGGATGCGGTCTACCGAGCCGAGCACGGGGTTGATGTCGTGGGTCACCAGCAGCACGCCGGCGTTCGCGGTGCGCCGGTGCCGGTCGATGAGCCCGATCACGGCCTGCTGGTTGGCGAGGTCGAGGCTCGTGAGCGGCTCGTCGCACAGGAGGAGCCGAGGGTCGTCGGCGAGGGCTTGCCCGATGCGCAGGCGCTGCTGCTCGCCGCCGGACAGTTCGCCGACCGGCCGATCCGCGAAGCCCCTAGCCCCCACCGCGTCGATGAGGGCGTCGACGCGAGCCCGGTCGCCCTTGCGCCGGAGCGGGAAGCCGAACCGGTGCCCGTCGACCCCGAGCGTGACCAGGTCCCGCCCGCGCAGCGGCGTGTCGCGCGCGAGCGGCCGCTGCTGCGGGACGTAGCCGATGCGCCGGCTGCCTCGGGCGTGCACGGCGTCCCCGAGAACGGTGATCGTCCCCTCGCTGAGCTCCTCGAGTCCGAGGATGGCGCGCAGAAGCGTCGTCTTGCCGGAGCCGCTCGGCCCCAGCACGGCGATGAGCTCGCCGGGAAGGACCTCGAGGTCGAGACCTGCCCACAGCTCGCGCCCGTCGCGGCGAAGTGCCGCACCCCGGATCGCGAGCGCGGGGGACGAGGCATCCGTCATGCGCCGACGGCCTTTCCCAGAGCGTCGATGTTCCGCTGCATCCACTCGACGTACGTCAGGGAGTCGGGGACCACCTCGGAGAACTCCAGCACGGGGATGCCGGCCTGATCGGCTTCGTCGATGACGGCGTCGGTCTCTGCGCCGCCGGTCTGGGAGTTCACGATGACGGCGCGCACATCGCCCGAGCGGATGAGGCCGAGGCCTTCCAGAAGCGTCGCGGGCGGGACGTCCTGGCCCTCCTCGACAGCCTCGCTGAACGCCTCCGGCGCGACGTTCTCGAGGCCCGCAGCCCCGGTCAGGTAGAGCGGCACGGGTTCGGTCACGAAGATCGGCGTGCCGCCGTGCGCCGCGTCGAGGGCCGCGAGCTCCGCCTCGAGCTCCTCGATCGACGCGGCGAAGTCGGCGGCGTTCGCCTCGAATGCCGCGGCGTCGCCGGGGCGGAGCGCACTGAGCTCCTCTGCGATGGCCGCCGCGAGGTGGCTCATCGCATCCAGGTCGTACCAGACGTGCTCGTTGAACCCCTCGACATGGTCGTGCCCGTGGTCGTCGCCGGCGTGCGCGCCATCCTCGTCGGGGTGCTCCTCGCCGCCGTGGTCGTCGGTCGGCTCGCCCGTCGCGCTGGCGTCGGCGGGCTCGCCCGTGGCGTCTTCATCGTGGTGGCCGCCGTTTCCCGGCCAGTCGTGGGAGTACTCGGCGGCCGTCAGCACCGGCGCGTCGATGCCCGTCGCCTCGAGGAGTCCGTCGATGAACGCGTCGTAGCCGCCGCCGTTCTCGATCACGAGGTCGGCGCGGGAGACCGTCAGCTGATCCCGCGCGCTCGCCTCGTAGGAGTGCGGATCCTGCGCCGCCGAGTCGATGATCGCCGTCACGTCGACGGCATCCGCACCCACCGCCTGCGCGATCTGGCCGTACACATTGGTCGACGCGACGACCTGCACGCGCCCGTCATCGCCGGCGGAGGTGCCCGTCGTCGCGCATCCTGCCAGGACGAGAACGGAAGCCGCGGCGAGCGCGGCGAGGGTCGTCGATCTGCGGGGCATGCAGCCATCGTACGGCTATTGATAATCGTTCTCAAACCGACCGCCGCGGCGGCGAGGCGAGCCCCGGCGCGGCGTCAGTCGAGCAGGAGCGCGGGCTCTTCGAGCACCGACGCGATGTCGGCGATGAAGCGCGACACGCCGTCGCCGTCGACGACGCGGTGGTCGAACGAGCCGGACACCGTCGTCACCCAGCGAGGGCGCACCTCGCCGTCGACGACCCACGGCTTCTGCCGGATCGCTCCGAGCGCGACGATCCCGACCTCACCGGGATTGATGATGGGGGTGCCGGCGTCGACCCCGAAGACGCCGATGTTCGTGATCGTGATCGTGCCGCCCTGCTGGTCGGCGGGCGTCGTCCTGCCCTCGCGGGCCGTGAGCGTGAGCTTCTCGAGCGCGCGGGCGAGCTCCCGGGTGTTGAGATCCTGGGCGTCCTTGATGTTCGGCACGAGGAGTCCCCTCGGCGTCGCGGCCGCGATGCCGAGGTTGACGTAGTGCCGGACGCGGATCTGCGCGCCTTCGTCGGTGTCGATCCACGCGGCGTTGACCATCGGCGTGCGCCGCACGGCCCAGATGACGGCGCGCGCCATGATGAGCAGCGGAGACACCTTGACGTCTGCGAAGTCCGGCGACGCCTTGAGCCGCTTGACGAGCTCCATCGTGCGCGAGGCATCGACATCCACCCACACCGAGACGTGCGGGGCCGTGTAGGCGCTCGAGGTCATCGCGTTCGCCGTGGCCTTGCGGACTCCGCGGACGGGGATCGACTCCTCGCGATCACCGGCGGGCTCGGCCGGTCGCGAAGGCGCTGCCGCAGGCACCGTGGCCGGCGCCGCGACGGCGATCGTCTCCTCACGCACCTCCGGCCACGCCGGCGTCTCGATGTTGCGGAAGACGCTCGCCTGCGACGCGTGCCTCACGACGTCGTCGCGCGTGACCTCGCCTGCCGGGCCGCTCGGCGTGACGGCCGACAGGTCGACGCCGAGGTCGCGGGCGAGCTTGCGGATGGGCGGCTTCGCGACGACTCCGACGGATGCCTCGACCCGCTCGCGCGGCGTCACGGCGGGCTTCCGGCGGCGGGACTGGACAGAGCCGCCGGTGCCGTAACCGACGAGCACGGCGCCGCCGGCCTCCGGTTCGACCGGCGCGCCGTGCTCGCTCTGACCCATGACGCTCGGCCCCGCGGGGGCCGCGGCATCCGTCCCCTGCGCGCGGGCAGCCGGCGCGATGGTGATGATCGGCGCGCCCACCGCGACCGTCTCGCCCTCGGCGGCGAGCAGGTCGCCGACCGTGCCCTCGAAGGGGGAGGGCAGCTCGACCAGCGACTTGGCCGTCTCGATCTCCACGATGACGTCGTCGACGGCGACGGGGTCGCCGGGGGCGACGCGCCACTGCACGATCTCGGCCTCGGTGAGGCCCTCGCCGACATCGGGGAGGAGGAAGGTCTGCGTGCTCATCCGGGGATCCTTTCAGCCGGACCGTGTTCGTTCTCGAGTCGGCTCCGGTCAGTAGGCGAGGGCGCGGTCGACGGCCTCGAGGATGCGGTCGGCGTCGGGGAGGTACTTGCCCTCGAGCTTGGCGGGAGGGAAAGGGGTGTCGAAGCCCGACACGCGCAGCACGGGGGCCTCCAGCGCGTAGAACGCGCGCTCCATGACCGTCGCGGAGATCTCGGAGCCGAGACTGGTGAATCCGGGCGCCTCCTGGGCGTAGACCATGCGGCCCGTCCGGCGGACGGAGTCGAGGATCGGGCCGTAGTCGACGGGTGAGAGCGAGCGCAGATCGACGACCTCGCAGCTCGTGCCCTCGGACTCGGCGAGAGCCGCGGCCTGGAGAAGCGTCGTGACCATGGCGCCGTGGCCGACGAGCGTCACGTCGGTGCCGCGGCGGACGATGCGCGAGGCATGCAGCGGGAGGGCGCGGGCCGTCGTGTCGACCTCGCCCTTCGGCCAGTAGCGGCTCTTCGGCTCGAGGAAGATGACCGGATCGGGCGAGGCGATCGCATCCTGGATCATCCAGTACGCGTCGTTCGGCGTCGATGGGCTCACGACGCGCAGGCCCGGAGTGTGCGTGAAGTACGCCTCGGGGCTTTCCTGGTGGTGCTCGACGGCGCCGATGTGACCGCCATAGGGGATGCGGATGACGACGGGCATCTGCAGCGCGCCCTCGTGGCGATAGGTGATCTTCGCCAGCTGCGACGTGATCTGGTCGAACGCCGGGAAGACGAAGCCGTCGAACTGGATCTCGCACACGGGCCGGAAGCCCGCCATCGCGAGCCCGATCGCGGTGCCGACGATGCCGGACTCGGCGAGCGGCGTGTCGATCACTCGGCGCGGGCCGAACTCCGCCTGCAGGCCCTCCGTCACACGGAAGACGCCGCCGAGCGGGCCGATGTCCTCGCCCAGAAGGAGCACGCGGTCGCTCTCGGCGAGAGCGCGGCGCAGCCCCGCGTTGAGGGCGCGGCTGAAGGGGAGGTTCTCGACGCCCGAGGGCGCGGGCGTCGTCCCCGCGCCGGTCACCGCGCCGCCGGTCACCGGACCCGTCGAAGTGTCGGTGGTGGTCATGAATCCTCCCCGAAGGATGCTTCGTACTCGGCGAACCACTGACGCTGCTGATCGACGAGGGGATGCGCCTCGGAGTAGACGTTGTCGAACATCGTGTCGACCGGGATCGTCCCGAGCTGCGTCGTGCGGATGCGTGCGTCATCCGCGACCGCCTCGGCCTCTGCCTCGACGTCGGCGAAGAAGGCGTCGGAGGCGCCGCGGCCGCGGAGGAAGGCGTGCATGCGCTCGATGGGATCGCGCCGTGCCCACGACCGCTCCTCCTCGGAGGTCCGGTACTTCGTCGGGTCGTCGCTGGTCGTGTGGGCGCCCATGCGGTAGGTCAGCGCCTCGATCGCCCGAGGCCCCTGTCCGGCGCGCGCCTCGTCGAGCGCGACCTTCGTGACGGCCCAGCTCGCGATGACGTCGTTCCCGTCGACCGGGATGCTCGGCATCCCGTAGCCTGCGCCGCGCTTGTGCAGCGGCGAGCGCGACTGCGTCGCGACGGGCACCGAGATCGCCCACTGGTTGTTCTGCAGGAAGAAGACCTCGGGGGTCTGGAAGCTCGCGGCGAAGACCATCGCCTCGTGCACGTCGCCCTGGCTGGACGCGCCGTCGCCGTAGTACACGATGACGGCTTCGTCGCGCTCGGGGTCGCCGGTGCCGCAGCGCCCGTCGAAGACGAGCCCCATGGCGAGGCCGGTGGCGTGCAGCGTCTGAGATCCGAGCACGAGCGTGTAGATGTGCGTGTTGCCGTTGCGCGGATCGGTGGGGTCCCAGCCCCCGTGGGTCAGGCCCCGCATGACCCGGATGATGTCGATGGGGTCGACGCCGCGGATGCGCGCGACGACGTGCTCGCGGTACGACGGGAAGATATGGTCCTGCGGGCGGGCGGCCCGCGCGGAGCCGACCTGGGCGGCCTCCTGGCCGAGGCTCGGCGGCCACAGGGCGAGCTGGCCCTGACGCTGCAGGTTGGTGGCCTGCCGGTCGAAGGCGCGGATGAGGACCATGTCGCGGTAGAAGCCCTCGAGCTCCGCGTCGGTCAGCGCCTCGACGAGAGCCAGGTAGGGCTCCGCGGCGTCGGAGGGCGTGAGTGTGCCGTCGGCCGCGAGGATTCGGACGACCGCGGAGTCCGCGGGCGTGGAGGTGTGGGTGGGAACCGAGTCTTCGGTCGGGGTCACCTGTCTACGCTAGCGCTCGCCCCGGATGGCCTTCTGGGAGGGTCTGGACAATGGATGCCGCGATGCCTAGGACCTTCTCCACAGACTCATGCTCGCCGACGGATATGCGGATGCCGTCACCGGCGAACGGCCGGACGACGAGGCCCGCCTCGATGAAGCGCTGGGCGACCTCGAGGGTCTCCTGCCCGGCGTGGAGCCAGACGAAGTTGCCCTGAGCCTCGGGGACCGCCCAGCCCGCGTCGCGAAGCCCGGCGGCCAGTGCGTCGCGGCGCTTCGCGATCACCCGGACCCGGTCTAGGAGCTCCGCTTCGGCGTCGATGCTCGCGAGCGCCGCGACCTCGGCGTGCGCCGTGACGGACAGGGGGATCGCCGTGGTCCGGGCGGCATCGAGGATTCGCGGATGGCCGATCGCGTAGCCGACGCGCAGGCCCGCGAGGCCGTAGGCCTTGGAGAACGTCCGGAGCACCACGACGTTGGGGTGGCCCTCGCCGCCGAGGACGCGGAGCCCGTCCACGGCGGCCGCGTCGGTGACGAACTCGGCGTAGGCCTCGTCGAGGATGACGAGCACGTCATCGGGGACCTTGGCCAGGAACGCCTCGAACTCGTCGTGCCCGACGACGGGCCCGGTGGGGTTGTTGGGGCTGCAGACGATGACCACGCGCGTGCGCTCGCTCACGGCGGCCGCCATCGCGTCGAGGTCGTGCCGGGCGCCCTCCGCGAGGGGAACCTGCACGGGGCTCGCGCCCGCGATGAGGACGAGGCCGGGGTAGGCCTCGAACGAGCGCCAGGCGTAGACCACCTCGTCGCCCGGGCCCGCCGCCGCGAGGATGAGCTGGGCGAGGATCGACACGCTCCCCGCGCCGATGTGCACTTCGTCGGCGCTCACGCCGAACCGCTCCGCGAGGCGCGCCCGCAGACGGCCGGCCGTGGCATCCGGATACCGGTTCAGCGCGGTCGCCGCCTGCACCGCCTCCAGGACGCCCGGCAGGGGATCGAACGGGTTCTCGTTGCTCGACAGCTTGTAGGCTCCGGGCCCGGCCTGCGTGCCCTGCTTGTAGGGGGGCAGCGCGGCGATCTCGGGTCGGATGCGGACGGGGGCCTCGGTCACGCTTCCGAGTCTAGGAGCGAGGCGGTGCGCACGCCCCCTCCGCGCAGCGCTCCGCACCGCGTGAAGGCTCGGGGCGCCTGGGCGCTGCCGCGAGACGGCGGCCCGTGCGAGACTGGCCGGACTATGGGCTTCCTCATCCGCGTCGTGGTCAACGCCTTCGCCATCTGGGTCGTCACCCTCATCCCGGCACTCCAGGTCACCGTGATCGCGTTCCCGCCCGGAGAGACCCTCCAGTACGTGCTGACGCTCCTGATCGTGGCCGCGATCTTCGCGGTGGTGAACACCATCATCGGCACGATCATCAAGATCATCTCGATTCCGCTCTACATCCTGACGCTGGGCCTGATCGGCCTTCTCATCAACGGCTTCCTCCTGTGGCTCACCGCCTGGATCACGAGCTTCTGGAGCTGGGGGCTTCGCGTCGACGACTTCTGGTGGGGCGTCGTCGCGGCGCTTGTGATCACGATCATCAACTGGGTGGCCGGCATCTTCCTCCGCCCCAAGCGCCGCGACTGAGCATCGTCCTCCGCCCCAGGCGCCGCGACTGAGCACGTCCTCAGCGACACGATGGGGCATCCGGCTCGGGGTCGGCACGCTCGACCGCGTACTCCCTGACCTCCACCGACGCGGCGGCGCCCAGCTGCGCGAGTCGCTCCCGTACGGTCGCCATGCGGGGATCTCCCGACGAGTCCAGCATCGCCGCCGTCTCGCGATACGTCGTCATGTGGTGGGCGGTGAGCGGGTCGGCGTCGGCAGCGCTCAGCATCGGGTCGATCGTGCGCTCGGCGACGAAGCTCCCGGGGGAGCCGACGCCGCCGTCGTAGCCTCCGCCGGCGAGGGCGACGACCGGATCGTCCCGGTGCCTCACGGCGACGCTGAGCGTGCCTTCGCCGACCTCCGCGTCGACCGGCGCCCCGAACGTCACGAGCGTCCGGGTGTCGAAGTCTCCGTCGACGGCGAGCCGCGCGGCCACCATCGCGCCCTGGGAGTGGCCGAAGGCATGCACGACGTCGCCCGGCCCGGCACCGGCGTCGTGAAGCGCCGCGACGGCGGCCTCGTACGATGCCGCCTGCTCGCCGCCGTAGAGCTGCAGATTGGACGTCATGTCGAACGCCTCGCGGGCACCGCCCCCGGTGGTGCCCCGGACGTACACGGCGTACTGGCGCGAGCCGTCCGGCATCGCGTACCGCTCGACGCGGACGCGGCCGCCGTCGGTCGAGGGAATGCGCTGGGCGGCTGCCGCGAGGGTCGCCGGCGGTCGCCGGCCGCCGGCCGCGGCGATCTCGCGCACGACCACAGGCTGCGCGGGCCCGGTGAGCCGTGCGCCTCGGCCCACCGTGCCGGCCCCCACCGTCCGGAGGCCGGCTGTGAAGCCCCAGAGCAGCAGACCCCCGGCCGCTGCTCCGCCGGGGAAGAGCCACTGCGCCAGCGAGGATCCCTCGCCCACCAGCGACCCCGCCCACGTCGCGGTACGCGCGAGCTCCTCCCACGACGCCTGCAGCACGGCCTTCGGGTGCTCCCGCTCGAGCACGACGAGCCGCGCGTCGATGCGCTCGACAGCCGCCCAGTCGCGTGCGGCCTCGGCGGCGAGACGCTCCGCCCGCAGCTCTACGGTCTCGAAGACCGCCGCGAGCTCCACGAGACGCGAAGCGATTCGCCGCGTCTCGTCGGCCAGTCGCGCCGCCCGGTCCCGCGCGTACTGGGCGCGAGCGAGGGCACGCACCGTCTCGGCGCGGGGGACGGACTCGATGCTGCTGACGGCCCGGCGGAAGACGCCCCCGACGACGTCGAGCTCCTCTGCCGTCGCCGCCAGACGATCGGCCGCAGCGCGAAGCGACGCCGTGTCGACGGCGACGACGCCGCCGCTGCGGATGTCGAGGTCGCCCGCGCTCACCACGCCCCCGACGCGGCCGCGCGCAGCCACAGTCCGTGCAGGTCGCCCTCGAGATCCCGGGCGAGCTCGCTCAGGTCGGCCACGTCCCCGCTCAGCGCCTCGAGGGAGACGCGGTACCCGTCGGCCGCCCGGCATTCCCACGCGGTATCGGTCTGCAGGACTCGCAGCGTCGTCACGATCGCCGACAGTCGATGCCGAGCCTCGGGCAGCGAACCCGCCCCGGGGGCCCCGGTCGTCCAGATCCGATCCACCCGTCGAGCATCGTCGTCCCGCAATATGCCGCGGCGCGCCCTCCCGCGATATCGGGAGAACGCGCCGCGCGCGGATGTTGTGGAGGGACGGAGATCAGTCCGTGACCGGACCGACCACCACCTTCACGGACTCGGTGGTGGTGTTGCCCGCGGCATCCGTCGCCCGATAGGTGAAGGTGTAGACCGCCTTGTTCGCCGCCACCACGCGGAACGTCGTGTCGTCGATCCTGGTGATGTGGGCCTTCTTCGAGCCGGATGCCTCGGCCGACACTAGGGCGACCGAGACGTCGCTCTCGTCCTCGGCGACGACGTCGATCGTGACGACGCGCTCCTTGTTGTCGGGCGGCATGATCCGGCCGGCGGACGGCGTGAGCGTGAGGCCCGGCGGCGTCGTGTCGAGGTCGATCCCGACCAGCACCGGGTCGTGATCGCTCGAGCGGTACGGGTCCGGGGCGTACAGGGCGTCCTGGGCGGGCGCCTTGTACGTCATGTCGTAGTCGATGATGCCCGGCTCGTCGGAGTTGATGTTCCACGGCGCCGCGCCGGTGATGTCGGCGACGAGACCGGCGCTGGCGAGTGCGTGGTCGAGGTAGCCCAGCTGCCCGTCGAAGAGGTAGCTGTAGGCATCCTCTCCCTGGAACTTCTGGATCAGATCCGTGTAGCCGGCCGCCTTCAGGGCATCGATCGGGTCCTCCTTGTCGTACGAGTTGAGGTCGCCGATGATGAGCGACCGGTCGCCCGTGCCCTGCTTCGTCGGGTTCTTCGCGAGCCACTCGGCGAGCGCCTGCGCGGCGGCGGTGCGCACCTTGTTGCAGTTGCCCTGCCCGTCGCCGAGGTCGGGGTCTCCGTCGCTCGCGCACGAGGAGCCCTTCGACTTCAGATGGTTGACGGAGACCGTCACCGGCTCGCCGCCCGCCGTCGCCCGGAAGGTCTGCGTCAGCGCGGGGCGGTTGCGGGTGTCGAGCCACCGCGGATCCTCGGCCCCCGTCAGCGCGACGGGATCGCCCAGCGGCTCCACGGTCGCCTTCTTGTAGAGGAAGGCCGTCGTGATGACGTCGGTCCCGAGCTTCCCCGTGCGGATGTAGTCGTAGGCATCGCTGCCGACCGCGGCGTTGAGGGCCGCCGTCAGCGTCGCGACCGCCGACGGGGTCTTGTCGCCGTTGTTCTGGATCTCGATGAGCCCGAAGACGTCCGCGTCGATGTCGGCGAGCGCCGCCACGATCTTGGCCTGCTGACGCGCGAGCTCCTCGGCCGTGTTCGCACCGCGCTCCGGGTTGGAGTCGTCGCCCGGCGAGGGGTCGAGGTCGACGAAGTAGTTGAGCACGTTGAAGCTCGACACCTTCAGATCGCCGCCGACCTCCGGCACCTCGGGCCGCGGGTTCACCGACTCGAAGTCCGCGCCCTGGGTGGGCTGGATCCCATACGTGCTGAACCGGTAGTCCAGCACCCCCGTCGCGTCGGTGACGAGGTCGCCGCCGCGGAACGAGTGATCGAGGGTGAACACGCCGCCGTCGGGGTGGATCGCGGGGTCGGGGTTCGAGACGCTGCGCCCGTCGTCGATCGTGATGCGCTCGGCGATGTTCGCGTCCCTCAGGGCGAGGGCTTCCACGGAGCCCGGCTCGAAGGTCGCGGTGGGCTGGTACTGACGGTCCAGGCCCACGGCGATCGTGCCGAACTGGGCGAAGTTGAAGTACTCGAGGATCGCGAGCGACTGCGGAAGCGTGACGTACATGCCCTCGAGCGCCTCGCGCTGGGCGGTGGTCGCCGGGAGGCTCAGCGGCGCGGCGGCGGGCAGAGCCGCGCCGGTCGCGCAGACCGCCGCGTCGAACGGCGTGATCTGGGTCATGCCGAATGCCTCCGACACCGTGCCCACGACGTGGACGACGTCGCCCACCGAGACGTCGAGGATGCCGTCGCCGTTGCCCGGGGTGTCGTCGTCGTCGCGCTGGTAGACGAAGATGCCGTCCGAGGTGGCGGCGTTTCCGTCACCGGCGTCCTGCACGTAGTAGCCGTCGAAGCCGCCCGTCTGGAAGTCGCCCACGACGACGCCCTCCACCCGGACGACGGTGTTCGGCACGGGGGTCGAAGCCCCGGCGCCCTGCACCGAGCCGATCGCCACCGTGGTCGCCGCGCAGTCCGCGACAGGGTCGGGCTCCGGCTCGGGGTCGGGGTCGGGGTCGGGTTCGGGGTTCACCTCGCACAGGGACGTGTGGACGCCGAGGTCGTCGACGGTGTCCCTGGGGAAGGTGTCCCAGCCGACGGTCGGATCGAAGGCGTCTTCGCCGATCGGGTCGCCGCCGCACCGATCGGCCTCCCGCCGCAGCGTGCGGTCCTGTGTGATGTCGTTGCCCGTGCCCCAGAAGGAGCCCGGGTCGAAGCCGATCTGCCCGAAGACGTCGATCGCCACGCCGCTCTTGCGGAGAGCGATCGCATCGTTGCCGTTGAACATCCCGCTGCCGTACAGCACATCGGCCTGCGCCTTGATCGCGTCGTTCGCCGACGCGTGCGCGACCACGAAGACGCCGCCCGAGGCGAGCGTCCCCGACAGGGTCGCGAGGGTCGTCGGCGCCGTGCTGCCGTTGGTGTACTGCACCAGGTCGTAGTTGCCCAGGGCGACCGGGAACGCCGTCGGGTTGTAGATCTCGACGGCCTTGTTGTTGCTCGAGCCCTCGATCACCTCGCTGAGCATGAGGTCTGTGCCGATGATGGCCGCGGCCGGAGGTGCAGCGGCGAGCGCGCCGAAGGCGAGGGCCCCGGCGACGAGATAGGTGAGCGGACGGACGGAGCGATGCACAGGGCCTCCTCATCGAGCACATGGAAAGGAGGCTTCGTGAGCCTCCCGGCACAAACCTAGGCAACGCCCGCGCACAAAGGAAGATCCGGCGATGACGGGATCGTGAACGCCCGGCGACGCAGATCACCGGTTGCCTCAGACGCCGGAACGAAGAGAATGGAGCCCATGACCGCGAGCGCCGTGGAGCCCTTCCGCGTCCTGTTCGTGTGCACGGGCAACATCTGCCGGTCGGTCATGGCCGACGTCGTCTTCCGGGGATTCGCGGATGCCGCGGGCCTGCGCGACCGCGTGGGCTCATCGAGCGCCGGCACCGGGGACTGGCACGTCGGCGAGCGCGCCGACCAGCGCACGATCCAGGCGCTGGAGCGGCGCGGCTACGACGCCGCCCATCACCGGGCGCGGCAGTTCACACCGGCCGACTTCGCCCACAACGACCTCGTGGTGGCGCTGGACCGGAGCCACGAGCGGATCCTGCGCGGCTGGGCGCGCACCGAGACCGATGCCGACAAGATCGCGCTCCTCATGACCTTCGACCCGGCGGCACCCTCGCTCGACGTCCCCGACCCCTACTACGCCGGCCCCGGGATGTTCGACGAGGTGCTCGCTATGATCGAGAGCGCGAGCCGGGCGCTCTTCCGGCAGCTCGAACCCGCGATCCGCCCCGCCGTGTGACCCGGCGCGGCGCGCGTGCAGCGCTCTGACGGGAGTACCGTGTCCTCTTCTTCCGCCCTCGGCATCCAGCCCCTCAGCCCCCTCGACGGCCGCTATCGTGCCGCCGTGGCCGACCTCGGCGACTACCTCTCCGAGGCGGGCCTGAACCGCGCACGCGTCGAGGTCGAGGTCGAGTGGCTCCTCGCGCTCACCGACCGCTCTCTCTTCGGGACGAGCCCCCTCGACGAGTCCGAGAGGGACCGCCTGCGGGTGCTGTACCTCGACTTCGGGCCTGACGAGATCCGGTGGCTCGCCGAGCGCGAGGCGATCACACGCCACGACGTCAAGGCGGTGGAATACCTGGTGCGCGACCGGCTGTCGCAGCTCGGGCTCGACGGCATCGCCGAGCTCACGCACTTCGCGTGCACGAGCGAGGACATCAACTCCACGGCCTACGCGCTGACCGTCAAGCGCGCCGTCGAAGGCGTCTGGCTTCCCAAGCTGCGCGCCGTCATCGCGGCCCTCCGCGCCCTGGCGGTCCGGCACCGGGATGCCGCGATGCTGTCGCGCACGCACGGACAGCCTGCGACGCCCACCACGATGGGCAAGGAGCTCGCCGTCTTCGCGTGGCGCCTCGAGCGCGTCGCGGCGCAGGTCGAGGCATCCGACTTCCTCGCCAAGTTCTCCGGGGCGACCGGCACCTGGTCCGCCCACCTCGCCGCCGAGCCGGACGTCGCGTGGCCGATCGTGGCGCAGGAGTTCATCGAGTCGCTCGGCCTCGGCTTCAACCCGCTCACCACCCAGATCGAGTCGCACGACTGGCAGGTCGAGCTCTACGACCGGATCCGCCACGCGGGCGGGATCCTGCACAACCTCGCGACCGACGTGTGGACCTACATCTCGATCGGCTACTTCACCCAGATCCCCGTGCCCGGCGCGACCGGATCCTCGACGATGCCGCACAAGATCAACCCCATCCGCTTCGAGAACGCCGAGGCCAACCTCGAGATCGCCGGCGGACTCCTGTCGACCCTCGCGCAGACGCTCGTCACATCGCGCCTGCAGCGCGACCTCACCGACTCGACGACGCAGCGGAACATCGGCGTCGCGCTCGGTCACTCCCTGCTCGCGCTGGACAACCTGCAGCGCGGTCTCGGCGAGATCTCGCTCGCGGAGGATGTGCTGCTGGCGGATCTCGACGGCAACTGGGAGGTGCTCGGCGAGGCCATCCAGACGGTCGTCCGGGCCGAGGTCGTGCGGGGCCGCTCGCACGTCACGGATCCGTACGCCCTCCTGAAGGATCTGACGCGGGGCCGTCGCGTGGGGGCGCCCGAGCTCGCGGAGTTCGTCCGGGGACTCGACATCGGCGCGGAGGCGAAGGAGCGGCTGCTCGCCCTCACCCCCGCGACGTACACCGGCATCGCGTCCGAGCTCGTCGACGTGCTCGAAGAAGACGGGGACGGAGCGGGCGACCCCGGCGGGAGCTGACGCGCTCGCCCGGCGGGTCAGCGGTCAGCGGAGGTCGTCACCGGATGCCGCGGCACCCGCCCCGCCGTCGCCGGCGCCGTGCGGGGTCTCCTCGTCGGGAAGGAGGACGGGTCGATCGACACCCCTCTCCATCTGCGCCGGGTCGACCGCGAGCAGCAGCAGCGAGACGATCAGCAGGACGACGATGAAGGCGACGCCGGCGGCGATCGCGGCGACGACCAGCGCCTGCTGGATCTCGTCGCCGGGCTTCTGCTGGAAGAACCCCATCGAGAGGAGCGTGACGACGCCGGTGAAGACGGCCGCGCCGAAGGCGAGGCCGATCAGCTGCACGGGCTTCATCAGGTCACGGCGGGTGGGCTTGTCGGCGCTCACGCCGCACCTCCCTGTTCGGGCGCCGTCGGCGCGGTCTGGGCGGATGCGTCGGCGGTGACGTCGGCGGGTTTCCTGCGCGGCGAGAACGCGGCGATCGCCAGGTACACCGCGACGATCGCGGCGTAGGCGCCGAAGATCCCGACGCCGATCGTGATGCCCGTCAGGGTGAACGACCGCCCCGCGTCCTCGATGTAGTAGTCGAGCGCGTACTGGGTCGGCACGAACAGCATGCCGAGGCCGAGGAGAACGGTGACGATCCCGACCGTCAGCGCGTCGCGCGCCTCACCCCGCGCGCCGATGTCGTCGGTGTCCCGCAGTGCCCGGCGCGCCCGCGCCCCCGCCACGGTCTCCACGAGGCCCGCGAGGATCGCCCAGACGATCACGACGGCGAAGAAGACCGCCGTGGTGCGCCACGCCGTGACGCCGCCCACCATGCCGGCGATCACCGTCACGATGCCCAGCAGCACCGACGGCCAGCGCGAACCGGCGGGGTAGACGAGCCAGATGGACACGAAGAACACCAGCGAGGTGGCGATCGCCCAGCCGCTGAACACCGACATCCCGACAGCCGCGGAATGGTCGGGCGAGAACGTGATCATCGCCGCCGCGAGTGCCGCGAAGACGGCTCGCGCGAGCTGCACGTGCCGCACCTCGAAGGTGCGCGGAGCGCTGGATCTTGACACGACTGACCTGGGAAAAGCGGCGGACGGGATGCCTCCAGTCTAAGTCGCCGCGGAGCGGCGGCGTCTCCGGGTCAGAGCGAGGACAGCGCCCGGTCGAGGTCGTCGATCAGGTCGTCGGCACTTTCGACTCCCACCGAGAGCCGCACGATCTCCTCGGGCACCGCCAGCTCCGTCCCGCGCACCGACGCGTGCGTCATCTCGTCGGGATAGTTGACGAGGGACTCCACCCCGCCGAGGGACTCGGCGAGCTGGAACAGGCGCGTCGACTCCGCGAAGCGGCGAGCGGTCGGACCGTCGGCAAGGGCGAGCGACACGATGCCGCCGAACGCCTTCATCTGCCGCGCCGCGATCTCGTGACCGGGGTGATCGGACAGGCCGGGATAGTACACCTTCGCGACCCGTTCATGCCCTTGGAGGAATGAGGCGACGGATGCCGCGTTCTCACTGTGTCGCTGCATCCGCAGTCCGAGCGTCTTGATCCCGCGCGTGGTGAGGAAGGCGTCCAGCGGACCCGACACGGCGCCCACGGCGAACTGCAGGAACTTCACCTTCTCCGCGAGGGCGTCGTCCTTGAGCACGAGCGCGCCTCCGACGACGTCGGAGTGGCCGCCGAGATACTTGGTGGCCGAGTGGACGACGACGTCCGCGCCGAGGTCGAGCGGCCGCTGCAGCGCAGGAGAGGCGAACGTGTTGTCCACCACGACCAGCGCGCCGGCGGCGTGGCCGACGCGGGCGAGACCGGCGATGTCGGTGATCTTCAGGAGCGGGTTGCTCGGCGTCTCGACCCAGAGGATCGGCGCGTGTCCCTCCGCGAGGGCGGCGGCGACGGCATCCAGATCGCTCATGTCGACGATGCGCAGGCCGACTCCCCAGGGCCCGAGGATCTTCGCCAGGAGTCGGTGCGTGCCGCCGTAGACATCGCTGCCGAGCAGCACGTCGTCACCCGGCTTCAGCACGGCGCGCAGCAGCGCGTCCTCGGCGGCGAGACCGGACGCGAAGGAGAAGCCGCGGGTTCCGCCCTCGATCGCCGCGAGCTGGTTCTCGAGCGCCGTGCGGGTGGGATTGCCGCTCCGGCCGTACTCGTATCCGTTGCGCAAGCCGCCTATGCCGTCTTGTGCATACGTCGTCGAGAAGTGCACGGGAGGGATGACGGCGCCGGTCGTCGGATCGAACGCCTGGCCCGCGTGGACGGCGAGGCTGTCGAAGCCGCGGGCGGGGGAACCGGTGCCGGACGCGTCGCTCACGCGTTGCTCCTCGCGGTCGGCTCAGCGGCAGCGGGCGCAGTGTCGTCGGCGCTCGTGGTGAGGGAGTAGCCGTGGGCTGTCATCCAGTCATCGTCGAACACTTTGCTGAGGTAGCCGCGCCCGTGGTCGGGCAGCAGCACGACGACGACGGCGTCGTCGGGAAGATCTCGCGCGGCCCGCAGTGCGCCGACGACGGCCATCCCGCTCGAGCCGCCGACGAGCAGCCCTTCCTCCCGCGCGAGCCGACGGGTCATCGCGAACGACTCGCCGTCGCTGATCCGATAGATCTCGTCCACCACCGACGGGTCGTACGCGGCCGGCCAGAAGTCCTCGCCGACCCCCTCGACGTCGTAGGTGTGCACCGGACCGCCCGAGTAGATCGAGCCGACGGGGTCGACGCCCACGATCCGCACCTCGCCCGCCGAGGCCTCCTTGAGGAAGCGGCCGGTTCCGGTGATGGTCCCGCCCGTGCCGACGCCGGCGACGAAGTGCGTCACGCGGCCGTCGGTGTCGCGCCAGATCTCGGGCCCCGTGGTCTCGTAGTGGCTGCGCGGGCCGTTCTGATTGGCGTACTGGTTCGGCTTGTAGGCGCCGGGGATCTCTCGGGTGAGACGGTCGGAGACGCTGTAGTACGAACGCGGGTCGTCGGGCTCGACCGCCGTGGGGGTGACGACCACCTCGGCGCCGTAGGCGCGGAGCACGGCGCGCTTGTCCTCGGCGACCTTGTCCGGGACGACGAACACGCAGCGGTAGCCGCGTTGCTGGGCCACGAGCGCCAGACCCACGCCGGTGTTGCCGCTGGTCGGCTCGACGATCGTGCCGCCGGGCTTCAGCAGGCCGTCGCGCTCGGCGGCGTCGATGATGTTGGCGGCGATGCGGTCTTTCGACGAGCCGCCGGGGTTGAAGTACTCGACCTTCGCGAGCACCGTGGCGCCGACGCCGGCGGTGACTCGGCCGAGGCGGACCAGGGGGGTGTTGCCGACGAGGTCGGCGACGCTCTGCGCGTATCGCACGGGGGTTCCTAAGTGTGAGGCCGCGCTTCAGATCGCGCGGGGACTGTCGAGGTCGGGATGCGGTGAGGAAGGCGGATGCCTAGGCACGCACGAAGCGACGACAGCGACAGGTCAGCACGAGCAAAGCGTAAGCGCGCGGGCGCGCCACGGCGAGCTGTGTTACGTAACATCCACGGTACGACACGCGACCTCGAGCGTCGATGGCTCCTGAGCGACGGCCGCCGTTCAGGGGGTGCGCAGCTCCTGCGGCTCGACCACGACGTCGACGAGGGCGCCGTTGCGCCACAGCGTCATCTCCATCCGTCGACCGATGGCGTGTTCGACCATCTGACGCTGCACTCCGGTCACGGTCGTGATCGGCTGACCGTCCAGTGCGATCACGATGTCTCCGCGCCGGGCACCCGCGGAGTCGGCGGGGCTGCCCGCGACCACCGACGACACCTGCATCCCGGTTCGCGCACCGACCTTCGCCGCAACGGGCGGCGCGAGCGGCACCTGCGCCCCGGCGACGCCGAGCCAGGCACGCCGGACGCGCCCGGTTCGCAGCAGCGAGTCGATGATGGCGCGCGTCGTCGGATTGATCGGCACCGCCAGCCCCAGACCGACGCCCGCGACCGCCGTGTTGACGCCGACCATCCGCCCCCGGCTGTCCGCGAGGACGCCGCCGCTGTTGCCGGGGTTGAGCGCGGCATCCGTCTGGATGACCTCGTCGATGACGCGGCCGGCGCGTGTCGGCAGCGAGCGCCCGAGCGCCGAGACGATGCCGGCGGTGACGCTGCCGGCGAGACCGAGCGGATTGCCGAGCGCCACGACCAGCTGCCCGACCTGCAGGTTCGACGCGTCGCCCCAAGGGACAGGACGAGGCGTCGGGCCGTCCGCCCGCAGCACGGCAAGGTCCGACAGGGGGTCGCTTCCGGCGACGGCCGCCGCGAGCTCGGTGCCGTCGGCGAAGGCGAGCGAGACCGAGCCGGCGGATGCCACGACGTGTGCGCTCGTGAGCAGGTGCCCTCCCGGCGAGATGACGGCCGCACTTCCCCCGCCCGATCCGCGGGGAGTGCGCACCGTGACGGCGGCGACCGAGGGGAGGACGGATGCCGCCACCCCCGTCACTGCGCGCGAATAGGCGTCGAGCACCGATCCGTCGTCATCCACGAGGCCATCTTCGATCCGCCGCCCGCCCGCGTCGCCCGTGTTCGCGCTGGGCGCACGAGTGCGCCTCACCCGGCCAGCGCCCGCAGCGGGCGGAAGAACGCGCGCAGCTCCTCGACGTAGTGCTCCGGCTCTTCGAATGCCGCGAAGTGCCCGCCCCGCGGCGCCTCCGTCACGCGCACGACGTTCGCCGTCCGCTCGAGCCAGGCCCGGGGAGGGCGGAGGATGTCGGCGGGATAGAGCGTGAACCCGGACGGCACCTCGACGCGGCGACCGTGCTGTGCGGGCGGGATCGCCGCGTTGGCCCGGTACAGGCGGATTGAGGAGCCGATGGTCTCGGTGAACCAGTAGATCGAGATGTCGGTGAGGATCTCGTCCTTCGTGAAGCGACGCTCCACGTCGCCGCCGCAGTCGCTCCACGCCCGAAGCTTCTCGACGATCCAGGCGGCGAGCGCCGCCGGCGAGTCGTTGAGCCCGACCGCAGCGGTCTGCGGCTTCGTGCGGTGCATCGCCGCATAGGCGCCCTCGGTCGCGCCCCAGGCCGCGGCATCCCTCATCCACTCCCGCTCCTCCGGCGTGAGGTCGGACGGATCGCCGGGGTAGACCGGGATGCCGGCATCGGTGCGGTGCACTCCGACGAGGCGGTCGGGGTGGTTCAGCCCGAGGTAGCGGCTGACGTGGCTGCCGATGTCGCCGCCCGCCGCCCCGAAGCGCCCGTACCCGAGGGTCGACATGAGCTCGGCCCACAGCTCCGCTACCGCGATCGCGTCCAGCGGGGGACCGGAGGGCCGGTCGGAGTAGCCGTACCCCGGCATGTCTGGGACGACGACATCGAAGGCGTCCGCCGGATCGCCGCCATGCGCCCCCGGGTCGGTGAGGAGCGCCACGACCTTCGTGTAGCGCCAGAACGAGTCCGGCCAGCCGTGGCACAGGATCAGGGGGATCGGCGCGGTCGCAGGGTCGACGGCTCGTGCGTGCAGGAAATGGATGCCGAGCCCGCCGGCCCTCGCGCGGAACCGCGGGAGGCGGTTGAGCACTTCCTCCTGTGCGGTCCAGTCGAACCCGTCGGCCCAGTACGCGACGAGCTCGCGCAGGTAGCCCGGATCGATGCCGTAGGTCCACCCCGCGTCCGCGGGGGCGTCGGGCCAGCGCGTCGCGCGAAGCCGTGCGCGAAGGTCGGCGATCTGTTCGGCGCGGGTGACCGAGCGGAACGGCTCGGGCGGGGGCGCGGCATCCGTCATGGGAGCCACGGTAGTCCCGCGCGATACCGCGGGTCCTTCGTACAGGCGCGCCGATTGCGCAAGGGGGTGCCCGAACGGAGGCGCCGGGAGGAGCCTGGACCCACCAGAACGGGAAAGGACGCGCCATGACGTACCGAGTCGGATACTTCGTCGGCAGCCTGTCGTCGACCTCGATCAACCGGAGGCTCTCGAAGGCCCTGATTTCGCTCGCGCCGGACGACCTCGAGTTCTCCGAGATCGGCATAGGCGATCTCCCCCTCTACAGCCCGGACTTCGACCAGGACTACCCGGCCGAGGCGCGGGCGCTGAAGGACGCGATCCGGCAGTCCGACGCCGTGCTGTTCGTCACCCCCGAATACAACCGCTCGATCCCCGGCGCGCTGAAGAACGCGATCGACTGGGCCTCGCGCCCCTACGGTCACAACTCGTTCGACCACATCCCGGCGGCGGTGATCGGGGCATCCATCGGGTCGCTCGGAACGGCGCTCGCCCAGCAGAGCCTGCGCGCGGTGCTGAGCTTCTGCAACGCCCGCCAGATGACGGCACCGGAGGCCTACATCCAGTTCGACCCGGACGACTACGACGACGACGGCACCGTGCGCGACGAGGGCACGGAGGAGTTCCTCCGCGGCTTCATGGGCGAGTTCCGCGAGCACATCCAGCGCGTGCTGACCGTGCTGCCGAGGCCCTAGCCGCTACGCCTGACCGAGGAAGGCGACCGCCTCCTGGCGGAACGCGCGGGAGCCCGGGGCGTTGAAGTGGTGACGACCGGGGATCTCGAAGAACGTGCCGTGGGGGGCCGCGGCCGCGAGCGTCCGCGAACGCTCCAGGATGTCGTCGTGGGACCCGGTGGCGAAGAGCACGGGCTGCTGCGGCGGGCGATCGGGGTCGGGGTCCGCATCCCCGAGCCGCATTCCCTCGGCGAGCGCCACGAGCACGCCCAGGTCGTTGCTCTGCACGCGCTCCGCGAGGAGGATATAGCGCTGCGTCACCTCGTCGAGGACCGGGGTGCCGTGCTCGGCATACGCGCGAGCCTGATCGATCTTCACGCGAGCCAGCGGCCGCCCGTCCGGGATGCCGCCGAGCACGGCGCGGGAGACGCGGTGCGGCGCGTCGACGAGCAGCTGCCAGCCCACGCGGCCGCCCAGCGAGTAGCCGACGTAGTGCACCGTGTCGAGCAGGTAGGTGTCGAGCACCAGCTGAAGATCGGCGACGAGGGCCGACATCGTATAGTCCTGACCGTCGTGCGGCTTGTCGCTGAGACCGTGACCGCGCTGATCCACCCCGAGCACGCGGTAGCCGGCCCGCGTGAGATCGCGCACCCAGCCCGTGTCGACCCAGTTGTCCTTGCAGCTGGAGGCGAACCCGTGCACGGCGAGGACCGTGTCGGCGAGCTCGTCGCCCCACGCGTAGGTCGCGATGCGGTGGCCCTCCGCCGACATGACGTACTGCGGCTCGGGCACGGCGACCATCGGCAGCGCACTGGGGGTCATGACTCCCATTGTCGCGAGTGGTCGCGAGGGATGGTCGCGAGGCGCGGCAGCGAGCCGTCGGGGGGCGGGCTCACCCGGAAACCGCCGTCCGGCGACGTCACCGCCGGGGCGTCCACCCCGGCGGCAGAGGACCGTCGTACGCCGCCCTCTCCCGATCCGCCTCCGCCGACCACCCCTGTGCCGCGCCGGGGGTCGCGAACGCGCCGCGGGCGATGCGGAACCCGAGGTCGTCCTGCGCCAGACGGGGGGAGCCGCCGCGCCGCACCGACGCGCGCACGCTCCACGCGTCATCCGCGAATCCACCGCCTCGGAACACGCGGTAGTCGTCGTAGCGCGCGGGATCGAGCAGATCCCAGCACCACTCCCACACGTTGCCGAGCGTGTCGAAGAGGCCGTGGAGGTTCGGCAGCTTGCCGCCGGCGTCTTGCGGGGTGGAGACGCCGTCCGTGCTCGTCCACGCAACCTCGGCGAGCGGCCCGTAGTGCGGCCCCGTGGACCCGGCCCGGCAGGCGTGCTCCCACTCCGCCTCGGTCGGCAGCCGGTAGCCGTCGGCCTCGACATCCCACGTGATCACCTCGCCGTCGAACGCGTACGCGTGGTCGAGGCCCTCCCACTCCGACGCCGCATTGCAGAAGCGGATCGCGCGCTGCCAGCTGACCTCGGTCGCCGGGCGACGAGGATGGGATGCCGGCTCCCCGAGCAGCTCGGCCAGCTGGTCCTGGGTCACGGCGAAGACGCCGATCTCGAAGGCCTCGAGCTCGACGGTCGACCGGGTCTTGCGCCGCGCATCGTGGAGGGCGACGGATCCCGCGGGGATGCGGGCGAGCTCGAGGTCCCTCACTCGCTCAGTCTTGCAGCGAGTCGCTTCCCACGCTCTGCAGCTCGCCTGCCGCGCGACGGTCCCGGCGGGTCTTGAGCAGGCTGGCCGCCGTCGCCACCGCGATGGTCGCGGCGATGAACAGCAGCGAGAACCAGATCGGGATCTCGGGCGCCCACAGCATCGGCTCGCCGCCGTTGATGAACGGCAGCTCGTTGACGTGCATCGCGTGGAGGACGAGCTTCACGCCGATGAAGGCCAGGATGACGGCGAGGCCCTGCGCGAGGTAGACCAGCCGCGCGAGCAGCCCCCCGATGAGGAAGTACAGCTGCCGCAGTCCCATGAGGGCGAACGCGTTGGCCGTGAAGACGATGTACGCCTCCTCGGTGAGTCCGTAGATGGCCGGGATCGAGTCGACGGCGAAGATCAGGTCGACGAACCCGATGGCGACGATGACGAGCAGCATCGGGGTCACGAACCGGCGACCGTCCTTGCGGACGGTGAGCCTGTCCCCGTTGTACTCGTCGCTGACGGGGAGGATGCGACGGACGAGCCGCATGAACCGCCCGTCGGCGGGATTCGACTCGCCGTGCGTGAACGCCTGCCGGTACGCGAGGAACAGCAGCAGCGCCCCGAACACGTAGAAGATCCAGGAGAAGTTGGAGATGAGGGCCGCGCCCACGGCGATGAAGGCCCCGCGCATGATGAGGGCGATCACGATTCCGATCATCAGCACCTTCTGCTGATAGATCTTCGGCACGGCGAAGCTCGACATCACGATCAGGAAGACGAAGAGGTTGTCGACCGACAGCGCCTTCTCGGTGAGGTAGCCCGCGAAGTACTCGCCGCCGTACGTCCACCCCGAGACGACGCCGATGCCGACGCCGAACAGCAGTGCCAGCCCGATGTAGAAGGCGGACCACCGGGCAGACTCGCCGATCGTCGGCTCATGGGGCTTGCGCACGTGCGCGTAGAACTCGTAGACGAAGAAGGCGATTGTGACGGCGATCGTGATCGCCCAGACGAGCGGAGTGATGTTCATGGGATCTCCAAGACCTGGCGTGACAGATGACGCCAAGGTCTTCTCCGTCCCCGGAATCCGAGGACCGGGCGCCCGGGATGCATCGGCATCCGTAATGACGAGCGACCGTCTGGGAGTACTCCCCTTGGGACTCAGCAGGATACGGTCGCCCGCCGAGGACTTCCTGTGAAGCGGCTGAACGCCGCGTCGGGATGCGTCTGAACCCTCACATGACAGTTCGATGAGAAACGTCGGCAAGCGTTTCCCAATGACAGATCTCTTTGCTGGCATGTCGGGAGGGGAGATACCTATCCAGAGAGAGACATTGTGCAGAGAAGCAGAAGAATCACCCTCGCCGCGATCACCAGCGCTGTCCTGGTCGGCACCGCGGGCGTCGTCGCCGCACCCGCCGCCCAGGCGATCCCGGTCAACTCGCACTGCGGTACCGAGTCCGCCGGGAACCGGTCCTCGTTCGTGACGCACGACCAGCTCACGAGGGAGCTGCAGCGCATCGAGCGGACCACAGGCGGTGTCGTCGACGTGTCCGTGGCCGGCTACAGCAATGAGGGACGGGAGATCTACCAGGCTCGCGTCGGCACGGGCGACACGGTGATCCTCGTCCAGTCGCAGATCCACGGAAACGAGAACCACGGCACGGAGGCGCTTCTCTCGCTGCTGAAGGAGTTCGGCGGCAACACCCGGTCGGCCGCCGAGATCCGCGAGAACGTCACGATCGTGGCGATCCCCCGGTTGAACGTCGACGGCGGCGAGCGCGACACGCGGCAGAACCAGATGAGCTGGGATGAGGTCGTCGCGGACTTCCCGCAGCTCACCGGCGTCGACCCCGCCTGGAACTACCAGCCCGGAGTCCCCGGGTTCGACGTGAACCGCGACTTCAACCCGGACCTGGACTACGTGCCGCAGCCGGCGGACTTCCCCGGCAACAGCGCGGACACCGGCTGGTACATCACCCCCGAGGCCCAGACCGTCCGCGACGTGTACGCGGGGCTCGAGGGCGAGTTCGGGGTCGTCGACTACTTCGTCGACCTCCACAACCAGTGGCCCTGCTACGCGCAGGAGGGCACAGGTGACATGTCGCCGCTGTCGATCTCGGCGCGGTTCATCGCCGATCCCACCGAGTTCGGGGACTGGCCGAACTTCGACTACGACGCGTCCCGTCGCGCCAACGTCGCCGTGTACGACGCCCTGCAGGCATACGGCGACTCGGCGTTCGGCGACCTGACGCTCTACCCCCAGAACACCAACCTGCCTGGCACGGCGCTCGGATCCTTCGCGCTGCGCGGGAGCGCGACCGTGCTCTTCGAGACGTCGAGCAACACGCAGTCCGACGGCCAGAAGAGGAACGGGTTCCTCGCCAAGCAGGTCGAGATCGGCCTCCGGGGGCTCATCACCGCAGTGGCCGACGGCTCGATCGCGACGCTCGATCCCGAGGACTACGAGGAGATCCCGGAGCGGATCTACCTCCCTGCCGACTGATCCCCGGTCATGAAGGGCCGCCCGGGAGACCGGGCGGCCCTTCTCTTCGACCTCTGAGGGCAACTTCGGGCGAGCGGTTGCGATGCCTATCGTTTATCGATAGATTTCTGTTGTCGTTCGATGTGAGGAGCAGTCATGGGCGGGTCAACGATTTGGGTGTTGCGTGTCGTGATCGCGCTCGCGCTGGCGGGCTCGCTCCTCGTGCAGACGATGATCGTGCCCGCCCTCTGGTTCGATCTCGAGGGAGAGACGATGTGGGGGCGGATCACCGTCGTCTCCATTGCGATGCTCGGGGTCGTGTCGATGCAGATCTTCGCCGTCTGCGTATGGCAGCTCCTGACGAAGGTGCGGAGAGGATCGGTGTTCTCGGAGTCGTCGTTCTCGTACGTGAATGTCATCATCGGGGCGATCGCCGCGGCATCCGTGCTCGTCTTCACGCTGGCCGTCCTGCTGGCACCGGGCGAGACCGCCCCTGGCATCGTCGGACTCGTGTGCGGCGCCGCGCTCGTGCTGGCCGGTATGGCGCTGCTGGTGGTCGTGATGAAGGCACTGCTCAGACAGGCCATCGCACGCGAGCGCGAGGTGCGGATGCTGCGCTCCGAGCTGGACGAGGTGATCTGAGTGCCGATCGTGATCGACGTGGACGTGATGCTGGCGCGCCGGAAGATGGCGGTGGGAACGCTCGCGGAGCGGGTGGGGATCACTCCCGCGAACCTCGCGGTGCTGAAGAACGGCAGAGCCAAGGCCGTCCGCTTCTCCACGCTCGACGCCCTGTGCGAGGCCCTGCAGTGCCAGCCCGGGGACCTCCTCCGTTGGGAGCCGTCGACGGCCGCCGAGGCGGACGTCGACGCCGCCGGCTCCGGGCGAGCGTCGGCCGGGTGACCGACGGTCCGGCGACCGTGCCGTCCGAAGGGCTCGAGCTCCTGCGGAGGCCCGCGCCGGATCGGCAGGGCTAGTGTCGGGGAGATGACGACGATCCGGAACATCGCGGTGGGGCTGCCGGTCCGGTCGGGGCACGTGCTGGTGCTCAGCGGCACCGACCGGGTCAAGAGAGAGAGCTTCCACCGCGCGATCGGCGGTGGCATCGAGTTCGGCGAGACCGCCGAGGCGGCCGTCCGCCGCGAGTTCGAGGAGGAGGTGGGGGTCAGGCTGGACGACGTCCGGCTTCTGGCGGTCGTGGAGAACATCTTCGAGTACGAGGGAAGGCCCGGTCACGAGATCGCACACGTCTTCGCGGTGGATTCCGCTGACATCGACGCGATCGGGTTGGAGGCGCAGCTCCAAGTGCTCGACGAAGGAAGCCCCATCAGGTGGGTGCGAATCAGCGACGCGAAGCATCCCTTCTACCCGAGCGGAGTCGGCGCCATCCTCGCCTCGTTGGACCTCTAGCGCGGATCACGTGAGCGGGGCGGGTCGCCGAACCGGCCCCCTAGAACCTGCCGGTCGCCACAGCGCGTCCGCAAGGCCGACGGCGGGCGGCATCCTCTTCGTGCATCCGTGGGCCCCATGGCAGGAGAATGCACCTACGAGCGTTCTTCGCCGCGAGCAGAGGAGACCACCGTGTCCACGACATCGACGACCCACGCCGACCGCAGCACCCGGACGCGCGACATCGCGCGCCAGGTCATCATCCTCGTCAGCTCGGTGCTGGCCATCGTCGCCGCGTTCATCGGGTCGGGAGCATTCTTCGGCACTCCCATCCAGGAGGCCGCGGGAGGGTTCCTCGACGCCGACTCGACGCTGATCGCTCCGGGAACGGGCGCTTTCCGCATCTGGAGCGTCATCTACACCGGCATGCTCGCCTACGCGATCTGGCAGGTGCTGCCCGGACAGCGCAACGACGAGCGGCAGGTCCGCATCGGATGGTGGGTCGCCGCGTCGCTCATCCTCAACGCCGTCTGGATCGGCGTCGTGCAGGCGGACCTGCTCTACCTGAGCCTGCCCGTCATCGTGCTGCTTCTCATCGTGCTCTGCCGCATCTTCGTCATCCTGCGTCGCACGGCCCCCAAGAACCGGGTCGAGGCCGTGGTCGCCGACGGCGCCATCGGCCTGTACCTCGGCTGGGTGATCATCGCCACTGCGGCGAACGCCACCGCCATCCTCGTCGCCGCGGGCTTCGAGGGTTTCGGCATCGCCCCCGAGTTCTGGTCGTCCGTCGTCCTCGCCGTCGCCGCGGCCATCGGCATCGCCCTCGCCTTCTGGGGCGGCGGGCGCATCGCCCCGACGCTGTCGCTCTGCTGGGGGATCGCATGGGTCGCCGTCGCACGCTTCACGGACGAGCCGTACTCGCCGGCGACCGGCATCGCCGCGATCGTCGCCGTCGTCCTCATCGTCGCCGCGACCGTCGTCGCGCGTGTGCGCCACGACCGGCGCGTGCGGCACTGACCGGAGCGGCTATCGGCCGCCCCGACCCCAGTGGCGGGCTATCGCGTCGGCGAGGTCATCTCGGAGCAGCTCGATGTCTGCGGCGGCGGCGGCATGCAAGGCCTCGCTGACGATGAGCACCCGGCGAGTGTCCGGGCGGATCGCCGATAGCGCGCTCTGCCGGTTCGTCCAGCGCCGCGCGTGCGCGTTGCCGGCGTCGTCGCGGAAGACGACCTCTCGCGGATCGGGCGCCTCGACCTCGCCGCTGAAGCTCAGGTAAGTCTCGTCACCGGCGGCGTGCGTCACGATCAGGTCTCCCTGGACGCGATCAAGGTCGAACACGGCGATGGGAATTGCGTAGGCGAGGGAGACCGCGTTGCACACATCCACCAGTGGATGGATGGCGGGAAGCTCCCCGCTCAGCCGGTACCGCCGCAGCAGCGCCTCCGACGCGCAGCGGTACTGCGTCGGCTTCAACCCCATCTGACTGAACGCCCGTCGCCAGGCCGCGATCTCCGGGAACTCGCTTTCGGGGCGCTCGGCCAGCCGCGCTGCCGCGCGCTGCAGGAAAGGCGCTGTGCTCGCGGACACGTCTGCCGTGCCGGTCACCCCGTCGACGGCCAGGGTCGCGACGGCGAGCTGCGGGAACTCGCGCAACAGCTCGGGGTCGTGACGGAAGCGCCCGGCGGAATGCACGTTCCGAACTGTACAAGAGCTGCGGCGCCACTTCCCCGAAACAGCGGCACGATGGAGGGGTGGGCCGGCAGCGAGGCGAACGGGACGACGCGGGGAGTCGCGATCCGAAGATCTGTGCGTCGTGCGGTCGCACCATGCAATTCCGCGCCAAGTGGGCGGCTGACTGGGACGCCGTCCGCTACTGCTCGGACGGGTGCCGACGTCGCGGGGTGAACGAGGACGACCTTGCGCTCGAGCGCCGGATCATCGACACCCTCGCCCGTCGCGCCGCGACGTCGACGATGTGCCCGTCGGAGGCCGCGCGCGCCGTCGGCGGCGACGACTGGCGGGACCTCATGGAACCGGCGCGACGCGCTGCCCGCCGATTGGTGGCCGCGGGACGCGTGGACATCACGCAGGGCGGGCAGGTGGTCGATCCGTCGACGGCGAAAGGCCCCATCCGGATTCGCCTGCGCCCCGGCGACGCCGACGACACGACCGACCGGTGAGCGCTCCGGCCAGGCGACCAGCATCCACAGGAACAGGTCTGCGCGGAGCGCCGAACGCTACATGCCGACGGCCATGTCGGTGAAGCGCGAGAAGTGCCCCTGGAAGGCGACGGTGATGGTGTCGGTGGGCCCGTTGCGGTGCTTGGCGACGATGAGGTCCGCCTCGCCCGCGCGCGGCGAGTCCTTCTCGTAGGCCGCCTCGCGGTGCAGCAGCACCACCATGTCGGCGTCCTGCTCGATCGAGCCGGACTCGCGGAGGTCGGAGAGCGCGGGCTTCTTGTCGGCCCGCTGCTCGGGACCGCGGTTCAGCTGCGAGAGCGCGATGACCGGGACCTGAAGCTCCTTCGCGAGCAGCTTCAGCGCGCGGGAGAACTCCGACACCTCCTGCTGGCGCGACTCGACCCGCTTGCCGGAGGTCATGAGTTGGAGGTAGTCGATGACGACCATCTTGAGCCCGGCGCGCTGCTTGAGTCGCCGGCACTTCGCGCGGATCTCGACGAGCGTCATGTTGGGGCTGTCGTCGATGTAGAGAGGAGCGTCGTTGATGCGGCCGCGCGTCGCGGCGATCGTCGTCCAGTCGCGCGAATCGAGCGTGCCCTTGCGCATGGCCTGGAGCGGGATGGATCCCTCGGCGCTCAGCAGGCGCATGGCGATCTCGCTGCGGCCCATCTCGAGGGAGAAGAAGATCGTGGGCATGTCGGCCTTGATGGCGGCCGCGCGGGCGAAGTCGAGGGCGAGCGTCGACTTACCCATCGCGGGACGGGCGGCGATGATGATCATCTGCCCGGGGTGCAGCCCGTTCGTCAACTGGTCGAGGCCCGTGAAGCCGGTCGGGATGCCGGTCATCTGCCCGTCGCGCCCGCGTGCCGCCTCGATCTCGTCGACGGCGGCGTCGACGGCGACCGTGAGCGGGACATAGTCCTCGGCGGCCTCGGCTCCGGTGACGGAGTAGATCTCGGCCTGCGCGTTGTTCACCAGATCGAGGGCCTCGCCCTGACCCGAGTAGCCCATCTGCACGATGCGGGTGCCCGCGTCCACAAGGCGGCGCAGGAGCGCCCGCTCATTCACGATGGAGGCGTAGTAGCCGGCGTTGGCGGCGGTCGGCACGATCGAGGTGAGGCTGTGGAGGTAGTCCGCCCCGCCCGCGCGCTGCAGCTCGCCGTTCTTGATGAGCTCGTCGGTGACCGCGACGACGTCGGTCGGCTCGCCGTGCGAGTAGAGCGTGAGGATCGCCTCGAAGATCAGCTCGTGCTTGGGGATGTAGAAATCCGGGCCGCGGAGCGTCTCGATGACGTCGGCGACAGCATCCTTCGACAGCAGCATCCCGCCGAGCGCGCTCTGCTCGGCGAGGAGGTCGTGCGGAGGCGTGCGCTCCGGCTCACGGGGACCCCCTAGACGCTCGTCGGAGATGTCGGCGATCGACATAAGTCGTCCTCCCGGGAGCGTCGAAGATCTGCTGTGTCCGGACCAGGATCCACGCGCACACCGATGGACCGGGCGCCCTCGCGTCCGGTTGTCGATGAGCCTCGCCCGCGCACCGCCATAGGTGTGCGAACTCGTTCCCCCTGGGCCGCACCCCACGCTATGGACGGGGTCGGACACTCGCAACACGACTTGTGGATAACTGTGTGGAAAGTCTGCGTGAAACGCCGCACAGCCTGTGCACAGCATCTGTGGACAACCCTTGGGATGAGTCGTCGGCGCCTCCAGAATACCGCCCTTGATCGGCCATTCTTCGACTCACAACCTGTGGACGCAGATGTGCTTGAAGTCGTGCTTGAAGGTTGCGTCTGATAGGGAGGGTTGTGCACAGATGGAGGTCGCCGATCGCGCTCGGGTGTCCGTTTTGCGAACCGACGTCTGGACACGGGGGGCATGCAGGGGTATGTTCGTGGGTCCAGGCACCCTCAAGGCGGTATTCGGTCACGAATAGTCCGCCCGACGATCGACGTCGCAACAAGGAGGTGAACGTGGACATCGCCACACACCCGACACGGGTGCCTGTCTTCCGGCTTCTCGCCATCGGGACGGCTGTCGCGTTCGCGTACCTCCTCTTCGCGCTGCTCATGGGCTTCGGCTCGGGCGACGCGCGGGCGGACGACGGAGGCGATCAGGGGGGTCTTCTGGGCGGCGTCACCGGCGCCGTCGACAGCACCGTGGGAGACGTGACGCAGGCCGTGCAGGACACGACGCAGGCCGTCACCACCACCGTGCAGCAGGTCGTCCAGGCCCCTCCGGCGCCCGCTCAGCCGGTGGTCCAGCCCGTCGTCAGCACGGTCACGACGACGGTCCAGGCTGTCGTCCAGCCGGTCGCCGAGGTCGCGGAATCGGCCCCTGTCGGAGCGGTCGTCCAGCCCGTCGTCGACGCGGTGACCGCGATTCCGGTGGTGGGCGACGTGGCGCAGTCGGTCGGCGTGGGTCAGGCGGTGACGGATGCCGCGTCCACTGTGGATGAGGCGGCCGGCGACCTCGTGACGACGATCGCCGACACGACAACCGTCGTCGGAGGCGGGCGCCCGCCGCTGGTCGCCGTCCCCGACATCGACCTGCCGTCGGCAGGCGGAACCCTCGCTCCGACCGGCGCCGCAGCAGGGGATCTCGTGGCGACGATCACCGTCGCATCGGCCGCCGCGACCACGTGGGCCGGCTCGGCGCTGACGGACGCCTACCTCCGCGCCCTTCCCGGCTTCGCCGCTCTCCACTCCACCACCTCGGCTGCCGCCGGTCTCGTGTCGACCGCGGCCCAGGTGGGCGGCATCTTGTCTTCTGCCCTCGTCCTGGGTGCGTGCGCACCCGGCGATGGGTCTCCCATGGGGTCCAACGGTGCGGGCCCCGGCGCTCTCGCGCTCGCCGCATTCGCTCCGCTCGTCGCATACCGTGCCTGGATGCGCCGGAACGGATGGAATGACGACGTCGCGCCACCGGCGCCCACGTACGACACCGACGTCGCTCCTGACTGACGAAGGATCGGCCGCCCCTCCCGGCGGCACGATGATCCGCGCGCGTCCGCGCGCAGTCCTTCTTCCAGTTCAGGAGCATTGCAATGAAAACCTTCATGTCGCGCGCCCTTTGGGCAGCGCTCATCGCCGGAGGCATCACCGTCTTCGGTGCGGCGGCGGCCAACGCCGCTGAGACCAACGGAGAGGACGGCATCCTCTCGGGGACCCAGGCCGTCATCGACGTCAACGTCCCGGTCACCGTCGCCGGAAACGCCGTCTCCGTGATCGGCGACTCGACCGCAACCGCGCCCGCCCCGGCTCCGGCGCCGGCCCCGGCCCCGGCTCAGCCGTCGGGCACGACGAGCGGCGAAGACGGCGCCGTCTCGGGCTCGCAGGCGATCGTCGACGTCCACGTCCCGATCGACGTTTCGGGCAACGCCGTGTCGGGCGTCGGGGACGCGACGTCGGCACCGGCCCCCGCGCCGGCTGCGCCGGCACCCGCGCCCGTCGCAGTGTCGGCCCCGTCGACCTCGGGTGAGGACGGCATCGGCTCGGGCACCCAGGCCATCGTCTCGGTGGACGCGCCCATCACGGTCGGCGGCAACGCCGTCTCCGTGGTCGGCGACAGCACCACGTCAGCCGCCCCCACCGGCTCGGCAGGAGGATCGACGACGGGTTCGGGCCCGAGCGTCGACAGCCCCTCGACGAGCGGTGAGGACGGCATCCTCGGCGGCACTCAGGTGATCCCCGTCGTCAACGCGCCCATCACGATCGGCGGCAACGCCGTCTCCGTGGTCGGCGACAGCACCACGTCAGCCGCCCCCACCGGCTCGGCAGGAGGATCGACGACGGGTTCGGGCCCGACCGTCGGCAGCCCCTCGACGAGCGGTGAGGACGGCATCCTCGGCGGCACTCAGGTGATCCCCGTCGTCAACGCGCCCATCACGATCGGCGGCAACGCCATCTCGGGTCTCGGCGACAGCGTCACCACGGCCGCCCCCACCGGATCGGCGGGAGCACCGCAGGGCACGACGGCACCCACCGTCGGCAGCCCCTGGACGTCTGGCGAAGACGCAATCCTCGGCGGAACCCAGGTCATCCCGGTGCTGAACCTGCCGATCACGGTCGGCGGGAACGCGATCTCCGGAATCGGAGACAGCACGACCGGCGCATCTCCCAGCGCGCCGGTCGGCGGAGCGACGTCTCCCAGCGTCGGCTCCCCGTGGACGTCGGGCGAGGATGGAATCCTCGGCGGAACCCAGATCGTCCCGGTGCTGAACCTGCCTGTCACGATCGACGGAAACGCCATCTCCGTCATCGGTGACAGCACGGTCGCGGGCCCGCCGACCGGTCCGGTGGTTCCCACCGATCCGACGGACCCGACGGACCCGACGGACCCGACGGACCCGACGGACCCGACCGATCCGACCGATCCGACCGACCCGACGAGCCCCGTCGACCCGACGAGCCCGACCACCCAGGCCGGCCCCACGGGTATGGATGGTCCCGCGCTCGCCGGAACGGGCGGCGCCACCGCCATGGCGGGCATGACGGCCGCGACCGGCTCGAAGACGCTCGCAGCAACCGGGGGGGAGAGCGGCCTCGCGGGGCTCCTGCTGGGATTCATCCTGGCCGGCGCCGGCGTGCTGTCGCTCGTGCTGCGACGCCGCAGCGCGTGAGCTGAGCGGGCGGATCGGTGCATGCCTGGCCCGATCCGCCCCTCGGTGCACGCGCCGCGGAAGCGCGGATGCCGCGGACCCGTCCGGTCCGCGGCATCCGTCGTGCCCCGATTTCACGCACCCGACGGCGAGACCCGAACACGACGGATGCCGCGAGCCCTGAGGCCCGCGGCATCCGTGTGGTTCGAAACGCTCACCGACCGGTGAGCCGGCGCTTACTTGGCCGCGACCACCTGAAGCGTGATCACGGCGGTGAGGTCGTCACGCAGGCGAACGGTCGCCTCGTGCTCGCCCACGGCCTTGATCGGCGAGGTGATGTGGATCTTGCGCTTGTCGAGGTCGCCGAGACCGGCGGCCTTGACGGCGTCCGCGACGTCGGCGGTCTTGACCGAGCCGAACAGGCGGCCCTCAGAGCCGGCCTTGACGGCGAGGCGCACCTTGTTGCCCTCGAGGGAGTCCTTGAGGGCGACGGCCTCTTCGTGATCGTGGATCGCACGCGACTCGCGGGCGGCGCGGATCGACGCCACCTGCTTCTCGCCACCGCGCGTCCAGGCCACGGCGAAGCCCTGGGGGATGAGGTAGTTGCGGGCGTACCCGTTCTTGACCTCGACAACGTCACCGGCGCTACCGAGCCCGGCGACCTCGTTCGTGAGAATCAGCTTTGCCATGCTCGTGCTCCTTAGCGGCCAGCGCCGGCGTAGGGCAGGAGCGCCATCTCGCGCGCGTTCTTGATCGCCTTCGCGATCAGACGCTGCTCCTGCACCGAGACACCGGTGATACGACGGGCGCGGATCTTGCCGCGCTCCGAGATGAACTTGCGAAGCGTGGCGACGTCCTTGTAGTCAATGACGCCGACGCGGATCGCCTTCGCGGGGGCGGCGTTCTTCGCGCCCTTCCGCGGCTTGCGGCGGTCGCCGCTCGACTTTCCAGCCATGAGATGTTCCTTAAGAGTGGTGTGAGATCAGAAGGGGGTGTCGTCGCCGTACGACGTGCCGGGCGTGCTCCACGCGTCGGCCGAGCTGCCGCCGGACGACGACGACGAACCGGGGGTGGACCAGGGCTCGTCGGCGACCTGCTGCTGGCGGGGCGCTCCGCCGCCGCCACCGGCCGCGCGCGTGACCTGAGCGGTCGCGTAGCGCAGCGACGGCCCGATCTCGTCGACCTCGAGCTCGATCGCGGTGCGCTTCTCGCCCTCGCGCGTCTCGTACGAACGCTGCTTCAGGCGACCGGTCGCGATGACGCGGGAGCCCTTCGTGAGCGAACCGGCGACGTGCTCGGCGAACTCGCGCCACACGCTCGCGCGGAGGAACAGCGCTTCGCCGTCCTTCCACTCGTTCGCCTGGCGGTCGAAGTTGCGCGGCGTCGACGCGATCGTGAAGTTCGCGACGGGGAGACCGTTCTGCGTGTAGCGCAGCTCGGGATCAGCCGTGAGGTTCCCCACCACGGTGATGATCGTCTCGCCGGCCATGACCGTTACGCGTCCTGCTTCGCGGGCTTCGCGGGGCGGGCGGCCTTGCGGGCGGCCTTCTCCTCGGAGCGCTTGGCTTCGGCGGCGACCTGGGCGATGGCCTCCTCGGCGCGGAGCACCTTGGTGCGCATGATCTGCTCGCTGAGGTTCAGCTGGCGGTCGAGCTCCTGGGTGGCGGCGCTGGTGGCCGTGAAGTTGACGACGGCGTAGATGCCCTCGGACTTCTTCTGGATCTCGTAGGCGAGACGGCGCTTGCCCCAGATGTCGACGTTGTCGATCGAGCCACCGTCTGCGGTGATGACCTTCAAGAACTTGTCGAGGTTCGGGCCGACCTGGCGCTCATCGATCTCAGGGTTGAGGATGACCATGAGTTCGTACTGGTGCGTCACTTACCCACCTCCTTCGGACTAGAACGGCTGACGGGCATTTCCCGACAGCAGGAGGGTGTGTTGCACGTGTCCGCGATGCGCGCGGGACGACCCGCGTGCGGACAACCCTCCTATCATACCGGAAGCCGGGTCGGACCCCGAATCGGTTCCGCGACCGGGCGGGAGGGACGGATGCCTAGGGTGGACGCATGGCCGAGGCATCCGTCGCCCGAGAGGCCGATCGCGCGACCCGCGCGCTGCGCGCCGTCGAGCTCGCCTGCCTCGCGCTCGGCGTCCTCCTCATCGCCGCACTCCACGTCGTCGCACCGACCAACGGCATCGACCCGCTCCGGATCACGATCAGTCAGTACGGGCGCTCGCCGCTTGCCCCCGCCTTCGTCCTCGGGGTCGTCCTCATCGCGTGGGGCTCGGCGGCGACGCTCGTGCTGTTCGTGCGGACGGGAGTGTGCCGCGCCCTCTCGGTGCCGAGCATCGGCATCGCGCTGTGGGTGATCGGGATGCTGGGGGTCGCCCTCTTCCCGAAGGCCGACTGGGCGGCGGGGGCGACGTGGATGGGGTACCTGCATCGCGGGGCGTCGATCGTCGCCTTCGTCGCCCTTCCGGTCGCGATCCTCGCGCTCGCGGCGCGGGAGGCCCGCCGACGCGGACGCCTCCGGCGGGATTCGAGCTTCGATCATCGCCTGCTCACGCTGGCGCTCGTGCTCGCCGTGGTGGTCCTCGCCGCGATCGTCGTGGCCGGGGTGCTGATCGGCGTCGCCGAAGCGAGCGGGACGCCGTGGTGGATGCTCTTCCCCATCGGCCTCGGCGAGCGCGTCCTCGTCGGCGCCGAGCTCGTCGCCCTCGGACTCGTGGTCGTCGCATTCGCCTGCCATCCTCCTGATCCGGCCCGGGTAGCGTGACGGGCATGGAGTGGACGGCGGATGTCGCGGCCGGCGACTGGATCCGGGAGCGGATCGACGACCCCTGGCGCGGGACCATGCACGACGTCGTGCCGCGGGGGTTCGAGGCGTACGCGCGGGTGTTCCACCCCGTCGAGCGGGATCGGCCCCGCGGGCGGCCCTGGCCGCCGCTTCCCTATGGGGCTCATCGCCGGGAATGGGAGGCCTTCGACGCCGCCCAGCCCGAGTTCAAGGCCGAGCGTGTGAGATGGGAGCAGGCCGCAGCCGGCTTCGGAACCACGATGCACGCTCTGGCGCAATGGCATCACATCGCCGAGAGGTTCCGGGAGAGGACGGGCCGAGGGATGCCGCGGGCTGGCGGTACGGGCGGCCGGCCCATGGTCAGCTCGAACCCGACCTCATGGCCGCCGTCGCGGCGGTCTTGGGGAGGCACACCACCACACCGGACGACGGCTTCGTCGCCGTGTGGGAGGGATGGGGCGGCCTCGTCGGCGGAATGGGGTACGGTCCGTCGCGCGCGCTCCTGACGCTCTCGGCCACCGACGACACCCCGCGGAACTCCGTGGAAGCGCGCCACCTCGACTTCCTCGAGCACTCCGGGCGCGATCAGCTCAACAACGCCTTCCGCAAGCCGACGTGGCAGGCGGGCATCCCGTCCGACGACATCTCTCGCGGCCCGCGCTCGCCCTGCCCGCCCGCGACCACGTCCTGTTCCGGGGCGGCGTGACGGAGCTCGCCGACCCGGCGTGGATCGAGCGCGTGCCGTGGCGCGACCGCGAGTCGGAGTCGGAGGGGTTCGGTCCATCGGCGGAGTCGCCGAGCCTGGTCTGGCCGGCCGACCGCGCGTGGGTGCTGGTGAGCGAGATCGACTATGACTCGACGATCGTGGGCGGATCCTCCGCCCTCGTGCGGGCGCTGTGCACCGACGGGCGACTGGAGGCCCTGCCGCTGCGCGAGGGCGCCGACCTCGGGTGGGACGCCGACGACGTGAACCGGTAGGCACTTGCCTGACGAGTTCAGGATGGCGGGCCGAGATCAGGGCGGAAGTGGGCAACGGCTCCTGAGGCGGGCGTGGAATCCTGATCTCGACAGCATCCCGTCGAGCGGGGCCCGCTATCACGACTCGCCTTCCGAGTGAAGGAGGGTTGACCGGACTGCGGGCCTGCGTAACGTGTGAGCCACGCGCTGTTTTCGCACGACCATCGAGGAGGTCCGATGGACGAGCCCGTGACCGACACCCCGCAGACGAGCGAGAGCTCTTCCCTGCCGACGAGCGGCTCCCCGGAGCCCGGCACCCCCGTGGAGCCGCCGCCCACGACGTCGTCGATCCCCGAGATCAGCTTCGACGAGCAGCTCTACCCGGCGCGCCCGAGGCGGCTGCGCCCGAGGGATCAGCTGCGCCGCAGCAACCTGCGCCGCATCGCGACCGATCCGCGCAGCGCCATCGGCACCAACCCCTCCTACGTCGAGTGGCTCGTGCGCCAGTCGATGCTGAAGGACTCCGACGTGCTCAGCCGCCAGCTCTCGGGACAGCCCAGCATGTGGCGCAACCCCTACGCGCGACCCGACGCGCGCCGCGCGATCGAGACCGCCGACGTGTGGTTCACCGCGTACCCCATCTCGCTCATCACCCGGCCCGGTCAGTCGTTCCTCGACGCGCTCGGCCAGCAGGAGCTGTGGGATGCGTTCCAGGCGATCGGCATCAACGCCCTGCACACGGGCCCGGTCAAGCGGGCCGGCGGCATTCTCGGCTGGCAGGAGACCCCGAGCGTCGACGGCCACTTCGACCGCATCTCGACGCAGATCGACCCGCTCTTCGGCGACGAGGAGGCATTCCGCCGGCTGACCGACGTCGCGGACGAGCACGGCGGCAGCGTCATCGACGACATCGTGCCCGGCCACACCGGCAAGGGCGCGGACTTCCGCCTCGCCGAGATGGGGTTCAAGGACTACCCCGGGATCTACCACATGATCGAGATCCCGCCGGAGGACTGGCACCTCCTTCCCGACGTGCCGCCCGGTCGCGACGCGGTGAACCTCGACCCTGCGACGGAGCGCGAGCTGGCCGATCGCGGGTACATCATCGGCGAGCTGCAGCGCGTCATCTTCTACACGCCCGGCGTGAAGGAGACGAACTGGAGTGTGACGGATGCCGTGACCGGCGTCGACGGGCAGGCCCGGCGCTGGGTCTACCTCCACTACTTCAAGGAGGGCCAGCCATCCATCAATTGGCTCGATCCCACCTTCGCCGGCATGCGGCTCGTGATCGGCGACGCGCTCCACTCGCTCGGCGACCTCGGCTCGAGCGCGCTGCGCCTCGATGCCAACGGGTTCCTCGGGGTGGAGAAGAGCGCGGAGGGGATGCCCGCCTGGTCGGAGGGCCACCCGCTGTCGCACGCGGCCAACCACATCATCGCGGGCATGGTCCGGAAGGTGGGCGGCTTCACCTTCCAGGAGCTCAACCTCGCGATCGAGGACATCCGCGACACCGGTGCCGTCGGCGCCGACCTGTCGTACGACTTCGTGAGCCGTCCCGCCTACCAGCACGCCCTCGCGACGGGTGACACGGAGTTCCTGCGCCTCGCCCTGCGGCAGTCGCTCGCGCTCGGCGTCGAGCCGGTCGGCCTCGTGCACGGGCTGCAGAACCACGACGAGCTGACCTACGAGCTGGTGCACTGGGCAGCCCAGCACCGCGACGACCCCTTCGAGTTCCGCGGGCGCGAGGTCACCGGCGCCGAGCTCGCCGAGGAGATCCGGGCCGACCTCACCGAGAAGCTCACCGGGTCGTCGGAGCTGAACATGGTCTTCACGCAGAACGGCATCGCGTGCACGATGGCCTCGCTCATCGCGGCCACGCGGGGAGCCGCCACGGTCGACGACGTCACCGACGACGAGATCCCCGCGATCCGCGACGCGCATCTGCTGCTGTGCAAGTTCAACGCGTGGCAGCCGGGCGTCTTCGCCCTGTCGGGCTGGGATCTGACCGGGATGCTGACCCTGCCGCGCGCGGAGGTCGCCGACCTCATCGCGCGGGGCGATACGCGGTGGATCGAACGGGGAGCGCACGACCTCGTCGACGCCGCACCCGACGCAGAGCGGTCGTCGTCGGGCATGCCGCGCGCGCGCTCGCTGTACGGGTCGCTGCCCGCGCAGCTGACGTCGGACGAGTCGTTCGCCTCGCGCCTGGCCGAGATCATCGCGGTGCGGCGGGAGCACTCCATCGCCGTCGCGACGCAGATCGACGTGCCCGATGTCGCGCACCCCGGGATGCTCGTGCTCGTGCATCGTCTCGGCGGACCCGAGGAGAATGCGCCCGTCCTCCAGCTGACCGTGCTGAACTTCACCGACGAGGAGGTGACGGGCACCGTCCGCAGCGATCAGCTCGAGGCCCGCTCCGACGTGATCGACGCCGTCACAGGAGAGGTGATCGCGCGCGTCGACGACCTGCAGAGCTTCCCGCTTCAGCTCGAGCCGTACGGCGGGCACTTCCTGCTGCTGCGCGCCGAGGAGCCGCAGGAGGGCCCGGAGATCGCCGGGGCCTGACCTCCTTCTCAGGCGCCGCGGGACGACTGCCAGACGGCGCGGCGGGTCGCCTGCTCGACCGGGTCCGGCACGGGAAGGGACGCCAGCAGCCGCTTCGTGTAGTCGTCCCGAGGATCCATGAGCACCTGTGCCGTCGTTCCCTGCTCGCGGATCTCCCCCTGGCGCAGCACGACCACGCGGTCCGCGACCTCGTCGACGACGGCGAGGTCGTGGCTGATGAAGAGCGACGCGAAGCCGAACTCCCTCTGCAGCTCGGCGAAGAGCTCGAGCACGCGGGCCTGCACGGAGACGTCGAGCGCACTCGTCGGCTCGTCGGCGATGAGCAGCTTGGGGTTCAGGATGAGCGCCCGCGCGAGCGACGCGCGCTGACGCTGGCCGCCCGAGAGCTCGTGCGGGTAGCGGTCGCCGTAGGAGGTCGGCAGGTGCACGGCATCCAGCAGCTCGTCCACCCGTGCCCGCGCCTTCTGCGCCGACGAATCCCGCCCGTGGACGAGGAGCGGCTCGGCGATGCACTCCGCGATCGTGAGGAGCGGATTGAAGCTCGTCGCCGGATCCTGGAAGACGAAGCCGACGTGCGGGCGGATCTTCGTGAGGTGACGGGGCTTGGCTCCCTTGAGCTCCTGGCCGAGCACGGTCAGCGATCCGCCGAGCACCTCCGTCAGCCCCACCATGGCGCGGCCGATCGTCGTCTTGCCCGAGCCCGACTCCCCCACGAGGCCGAGCACCTCGCCCGGGGCGATCCAGAAGTCGACGCCCTTCACGGCAACGACCCCCGCTGATCCGAAGCGGCCCGGGTAGCCGATCTGCACCTTCTTCGCGACGACGAGGCTCCCCTCGGGCGCCTGGGTGGGGGCTGGAATCGCGGGGTCCTGCGTCGCGCTCTTGCCACGTCCGACGCGCGGGACGGCGCCGAGGAGCGCCTTGGTGTAGTCCTCGCGAGGGGCGGCGAAGATGTCCCGCACGCTCGCCTGCTCGACGATGTCGCCGCGGTACATCACGACGACGCGGTCGGCGAGGTCGGCCACCACGCCCATGTTGTGGGTGATCAGCACGATCGTCGCGCCGAAGTCGTCGCGGCACGCGCGCAGCAGCTCGAGGATCTCGGCCTGCACCGTGACGTCGAGGGCTGTCGTGGGCTCGTCGGCGATGATGAGCTTCGCGTCGAGCACGAGGGCCATCGCGATGACGACGCGTTGCTTCTGCCCTCCTGAGAACTGGTGGGGATAGTCGTCGACCCGCTTCTCGGGGTCGGGGATGCCGACCTTGCGGAGGATCTCGACCGCCTTCGCCTTCGCCTCGGACTTGGAGAGCTTCTCGTGTGCCCGCAGCCCCTCGGCGATCTGGAACCCGACCGTGAACACCGGGTTGAGCGCGGTGGACGGCTCCTGGAAGACCATCGCGGCGTCGCGGCCGCGCATCTCGCGCAGCTGCTCGCGGCTCGCGTGCACGACATCGGTCTCGCCGCCGTCGCGCCCGCGGATGATCACGGCTCCCGACAGCGTCGCGGTCTCGGGGAGGAGCCCGAGGAGGGTGTTGGCCGTCACCGTCTTGCCGGACCCCGACTCGCCGACGATCGCGAGCACTTCGCCGGCGCGGGCTTCGATGCTGATGCCGGTGACCGCCTGCACCGGCTCGGCGTCCGTCGCGAACGTGACGTGCAGGTCGCGCACGGCGGCGACCGCCGACCGGCTCTCGTTCTGCTGGGTCTGCAGGCTCATGCCGCACCTCCCGCGCGGCGGCGGCGGCGCAGCCGCGGGTCGCTCAGATCGTTGAGGCTCTCGCCGACGAGCGTGATCCCGAGGACGACGAACACGATCGCGAGGCCCGGGGGGATCGATGTCCACCAGATGCCGCTCGAGGCGTCCGCGACGGAGCGGTTGAGGTCGTACCCCCACTCGGCGGCGGCCGTCGCATCGATCCCGAACCCGAGGAAGCCCAGGCCGGCGAGGGTCAGCAGCGCCTCCGAGGCGTTGAGCGTCACGATGACGGGGACGGACCGCAGGGAGTTGCGCAGCACGTGGCGCGTGAGGATCCGGCCCGTCGGCACGCCGATGACCCGCGCGGACTCCACGAACGGCTCGGCCTTGATCCGAACGACGTCGGCGCGGATGACGCGGAAGTACTGCGGGACGAAGACGACCGTGATGGCGATCGCCGCGGAGAGGATGCCGCTCCACAGCGTCGAGCGGCCGCCCGAGATGACGATCGAGATGACGATGGCGAGCAGGAGCGATGGGAAGGAGTAGATGGCGTCCGCGATGACGACGAGGATGCGGTCGAGCCACCCGCCGAAGTAGCCGCTCAGGAGGCCGAGCGCGATCCCGAGGAAGATCGAGAAGACGATCGCGCAGAGGATCGCGAGGATAGCGGTCTGCGCGCCCCAGATCACGCGCGAGTAGACGTCGAAGCCGCCCACCGTCGTGCCCCAGATGTTGAGCGGGTTCGGGGGCTGCTGGGTGCCGAACTTCACTCCGTCGACGCTGCGCTGCGCCCACCCGTAGGGTGCGATCCACGGTGCGAAGACGGCGACGACGACGAAGACCGCGAGGATGACGAGTCCCGCGACGAGCATGCCCCGCTGGAGCCCGACGCTCTGACGCACGTGCGAGAGGACGGGGATGCGGTCGCGCAGGGGCTTCTTGCGGGTCGTGATCGCGGAAGCGGCGGCCGGCGCGGGAGCGGATGCCGCGGCATCCGTCCTCGACGCGGAAGGCTGCGTGGACATCAGTACCTCACCCTCGGGTCGATGAGCACGGCGACGATGTCGACGATGAAGTTCGTCACGGCGATGATGACGGCGATCATGATGACGATGCCCTGCACCGCGACGAAGTCGCGCGACAGGATGTACTGCGCCAGGTGGAAGCCGATGCCCTTCCACTCGAACGACGTCTCGGTGAGGACGGCGCCGGCCAGCAGCAGGCCGACCTGCAGTCCGATGACCGTCACGATCGGGATGAGGGCCGGACGATAGGCGTGCTTCGTGAGCAGGCGGTACTCGCCGACGCCGCGGGAGCGTGCCGAGGTGACGTACTGCGCGCCGAGCGTGCCGATGACGTTGGTGCGGACGAGGCGCAGGAACACGCCCGCCGTGAGGAGGCCCAGGGCGAGCCCGGGCAGGATCGCGTGCTGGAGCACATCGCCGACCGCCTGAGGGCTGCCGAGGCGGATCGCGTCGATGAGGTAGATGCCGGTCGGATTCTCGAGGGTCTGCAGCTGCAGCTCGGTCCGGGTCGATGCGCGGCCCGCGACGGGGAGCCAGCCGAGCCAGGCCGAGAAGACGAGCTTCAGCAGGATCGCGACGAAGAAGATCGGCGTCGCGTAGAAGAGGATGGCGCTGATGCGGAGGACGGCGTCGGGCCAGCGGTCGCGCAGGCGGGCGGCCAGGAGCCCCAGCGGGATGCCGATGAGGAAGGCGACGATGAGGGCGTAGATCGTGAGTTCGAGGGTCGCCAGGCCGAACTGCACGAGGATCTGGCTGACCTGCTGATTGTCGGTGATCGTCGTGCCGAAGTCGCCGCGGAAGACGCCCAGGATGTACTCGAAGTACTGCACGATCAGCGGCCGGTCGTAGCCCGCCTCGCGGACGCGCTCGGCGAGCTGGTCGGGCGGAAGGCGTCCGCCGAGCGCGGCGGTGATGGGGTCGCCCGTGATCCGCGTGAGGAAGAAGACCACGGTCACGAGGATGATGACCGTCGGGAAGATGAGGAAGAAGCGGATCAGGATGTAGCGCCAGAGTCCGCTGCCCTTTGCGGAGACGAGCGGATCGGCGGTGATCGCTTCTTCGGCCGCGAGAACCATGCGTGAGCCTTAAGGGGTGAGGCGCGGGCCGGCCGCCGGCGCCGGGAGCGGAGGGATCTTCCGCCCCCGGGCATCCGGCCTGCCGGCCCGCACTGGGTGCTACTGCTTGTTCAGCGGCGCGTAACGGAACTTGAACGAGCCGTCGAGCGTCGCGCCGTCGACGTCCGCGCCGACGACCGCGATCTGCGTGCCCTGCAGCAGCGGCAGCGTCGAGAGGTCGTTCGCCACGAGCGACTGGATCTTGCCGATCTCCTCCTCGCGCGTGGCGGGGTCGGTCTGGGTCGCCTGCGTCGTGATGAGCTCCTGGACCTCCGGGTTGTCGTAGTGGTTGACCAGGAAGTTGTCCTTCGAGAAGAACGGCGTCAGGTAGTTGTCGGCGTCGGAGTAGTCCGGGAACCAGCCCAGCTGGTAGGCGGGGTAGACGTCGGCCGTGCGGTCCTTGGCGTACTGCACCCACTCGGTCTGCTGGAGGTTGACGGTGAACAGGCCGCCCTCTTCGAGCTGCGACTTGACGGCGGCGTACTCGTCGCCCGACGAGGGTCCGTAGTGGTCGCCGTTGTACTGCAGGTTGAGCTGGACGGGCGTCTCGACGCCGGCGGCCTCGAGCCGCGCCGTCGCCTTCTCGACGTCGGGTCCGCCGTTGCCGTCGCCGTAGAGCTCCTTGAGCGGCTCGGTCGCGCCGGTCAGACCCTGCGGGACGAACGAGTACAGCGGGGTGTAGGTGCCCTTGTAGACGTCGTTCGACAGCTCGTCGCGGTCGATCAGGTCAGCGGCGGCCTGGCGGACGGCGAGCGCCTTTGCGGCGTCGGCCTCGGCCGTCGTCGCGCCGTAGGGCATCGTGTTGAAGTTGAACACGATGTAGCGGGTCTCACCGCCGGGGCCGTCGACGATCTTGACGCCGTCGTTCCCCTTGAGGTCGTCGATGTCGGTCGCCGAGAGGCTGCGGTACGCCACGTCGATGTCGCCGTTGCCGATGTCGAGCTTGAGGTTCGACGGGTCTGCGTAGTACTTGACCGAGATGCCCGAGTTCTCCGGGGCGGGCAGCGAGCCCTGGTAGTCCGCGTACGGCGAGTACGAGATGAGCTCGTTGACCTTGTACGAGTCGATGACGTACTGGCCCGCGAAGGCCTTGCCCTCGACGATGTCGTTGTCGGGGGTGACGGCGTCGGCCGAGAAGACCTCCTCGTCGACGATCGGGGCCGCGGGGCTCGACAGGATCTGCTCCCACGTCTGGTCGTCGCCGTTCTTCAGCGTGAAGACGACGGTCGTGTCGTCGGGCGCTGAGACGCTGTCGAGGTTGCCGAGAAGCGACGAGGGACCGTTCGGGTCGGCGATGGCCACCTGGCGGTCGAACGAGAACTTCACGTCGGACGCCGTGAGGTCGTGGCCGTTGGCGAAGGTCAGACCCTCCTTGAGCTTCACCGTGTACTCGGTGGGCGAGGTGTACTCGCCGGACTCGGCGATGTCGGGCGTGACGTCGGCCGTGCCGTACTGGCTGTTGAAGAGGAAGGGGTAGATCTGGTTCATCACGGCGAACGAGCCGTTGTCGTACGAACCGGCGGGGTCGATCGACGTGATCTTGTCGGTCGTGCCGACGATGAGCGGCTCGCCCGAGGCATCCGCGCCCCCGGTCGAGGATCCCCCGCCGCCGCCGGCGCAGCCGGCGAGGAGAAGAGCCGAGGCCCCGACGGCCCCGATCGCGAGGCCGAGACGGCCGCGCGCGCTGTGGTGCAGTGACATAGTGCTACCTCTGCTGTGAACGAGTCGGCCGCGTCCAGGTGACGCGGCCCTCGGATATCCTTCCCCCGCTCCTGCCAAAGGGCAATCCAGTGAACGATTCGTAACGAGACTGAAACCCTCCGAATGCGGCACCGGATGCCGCGTGCCGGCCCCGTCGGCCCGGTTGCGAAACCGTCGGCCCGCGTGCGAACCACCGCGCCCGGGCACGACGTCGATCGTCAGGTGCGTGCACTTCCAGTAGGTGGTCGCGGCCCGCCCGACGACCGCCATGGGGACGCGGTCGACGGGCGAGCCGGGCGAGGGGACGCAGGCTCAGAAGAAGCCCATCGCTCCCTCGGCGTACGAGACGAGGAGGTTCTTCGTCTGCTGGTAGTGGTCGAGCATCTTCAGGTGGTTCTCCCGGCCGATGCCGGACTGCTTGTACCCGCCGAACGCCGCGTGCGCGGGGTACTGGTGGTAGGTGTTCGTCCAGACGCGGCCGGCCTCGATCGCCCGTCCGGCGCGGTACGCGGTGTCGCCCGAACGGCTCCAGACGCCCGCGCCGAGACCGTAGAGCGTGTCGTTGGCGATCGAGATCGCGTCGTCGAAGCCGTCGAAGGAGGTGACCGAGACGACCGGCCCGAAGATCTCCTCCTGGAAGATGCGCATGTCGTTCGTGCCCTCGAACACCGTCGGTGCGACGTAGAAGCCCTCGCTCAGGTCTCCGCCGAGGTCGACGCGCTCGCCGCCGGCGAGGAGCTTGGCCCCGCCCTGGGTGCCGATGTCGATGTAGCTGAGGATCTTCTCGAGCTGGTCGTTGGATGCCTGGGCGCCGATCATCGTCGCCGGGTCCAGCGGATTGCCCTGCACGATCTTCGAGACGCGATCCAGTCCGTCGGCGAGAAACCGGTCGTAGATCGAGCGCTGGATCAGCGCGCGCGACGGGCACGTGCAGACCTCGCCCTGGTTCAGGGCGAAGAACGTGAAGCCCTCGAGCGCCTTGTCGTAGTACGCGTCGTTGGTGGAGCGCGCGACGTCCTCGAAGAAGACGTTCGCGCTCTTGCCGCCGAGCTCCAGGGTGACCGGGATGAGGTTCTGCGAGGCGTACTGCATGATCAGGCGCCCCGTCGTGGTCTCGCCCGTGAACGCGACCTTGCGGATCCTCTTGTGCTGCGCGAGCGGCGCACCTGCCTCGATGCCGAAGCCGTTCACGATGTTGACGACGCCGGCGGGGAGCAGGTCTCCGATGATCTCGAACAGGAAGAGGATCGAGGCGGGGGTCTGCTCCGCGGGCTTCAGCACGACGCAGTTTCCGGCCGCGAGCGCCGGGGCGAGCTTCCATGTCGCCATGAGGATGGGGAAGTTCCACGGGATGATCTGGCCCACGACGCCGAGCGGTTCGTGGAAGTGATACGCCACCGTGTCGTCGTCCAGCTGGCTGAGGGACCCCTCCTGCGCCCGCAGCACGCCGGCGAAGTACCGGAAGTGGTCGACCGCGAGCGGGATGTCGGCGGCGAGCGTCTCGCGCACCGGCTTGCCGTTCTCCCACGTCTCGGCGACGGCGATCCGCTCCAGGTTCTGCTCGATGCGATCGGCGATCCGGTTGAGGATGACGGCCCGCTCGGCCGGCGTCGTGCGCTTCCAGCTGTCGAACGCGCGCCAGGCGACCTCGACGGCCCGGTCGATGTCCTCGACCGTCCCGCGGCCCACCTCGGTGAACGGCTTGCCATTGACGGGTGAGATGTTCTCGAAGTACTGGCCCTTGACGGGCTCGACGAACTCGCCCCCGATGTAGTGGCCGTACCGCGGGCGGTAGTTCGCGACCGAGCCCCGCTGCCCGGGAGCCGCGTAGACGCTCGACACACCCTCTCCGACGATGGTCATGTTGTCTCCTTCGACGCTGATGCACGGCGTCGGTGCCGCGCTGCGTCGAAAGTAGGCGGCGGGAGGTTGCATCGCGTTGCATCGGCCCGGGGGACAGCGGCGCCCGCATGAAGAACGCCCGCCGAGATGTGGGAGTTCGGCGGGCGTCCTGGCGAGGGAGCGCCGGCAAGCGGCGCCGGATCCTGCTTTCGCTAGACAGGCTAGCGATCTTTTCCTAGTTTCGCTAGGGATTCGTCGAGATCTTCTCGAGGCGCTCGATACGGGCCACCAATCCCGCGCGCTTGGGAGAGCGGGCGGGAAGGAGGGAGAGGCACAGGCGCAGCACTTCCTCATCGTCGGCTCCGGCGGTCGTGTCCGCGAAGGCCAGCAGTACGTCGACGGATGCCGCGGCCAGCAGGGCCTCCCGCAATGTCGTGCGGACGCTGTCGCGGAAGTCCTCGACGCCCGGAGCAGTGGAGTCCGGCAGCACCTCCCCGCGGTAGGCGGCCAGGGCCACCCGGTGGGCGCCGCGGTCGAGCAGGCCGAGCACCTGGTGCGCATCCGTCTCGACGGATGTGGGGAAGCGGTACGGCCGCGACTCGAGCCGGAGGTGCGGTGCGGCCCGCTCGAGCGCCTTGCGCAAGCGCACGACCTCGGCGCGAAGCGTGACAGCGGCCTCGGCATCCCCGTACACGAGCTCCGCCAGCCGCTCCGCCGAGAGGCCCTGCCGGTGGGTGGCGAGCATGAGCAGCAGCTCGGCGTGGCGCAGCCCGAGCTCCGACACGGTCTCTACGCCGTCGCCAGACACCTCGAGCAGCGCCCGATCGCGACCCAGCACCCGGAGGGTCGTCCGCGCCGCCTCCGGCCGGCGCCTCGCGCGCCGGGGCGGCGCCGCATCCCGTGCGCGCAGCCGGGCGAGGAGGAGCTCCCCCTCGACGGCGCGGGCCGTGGCATCCACGAGCAGCTGCGCCTGGGGCGTGACGACCTGGTCGCCGCCGGTGACGTCGATGACGCCGAGGATCCGGCGGGTCTCGGGGTCGTGGACGGGCGCTGCCGTGCACGACCAGGGCTGCACGAGCCGGTTGAAGTGCTCGGCGCCGCGGATCTGCACGGAACGGTCGAGGGCGATCGCGGTGCCCGGCGCCGACGTGCCGACGGCATCCTCCGACCACTTCGCCCCCGGTACGAATCCCATGTCGCCCGTCAGGGCGCGGACGCGGCGGTCGCCCTCCACCCACAGCAGCCGGCCGGCCGCATCCCCGACCACGACGACGACCCCCGCGTCGTCAGGGTCGCCGGGGACGAGGAGGCCGCGGATCATGTCGATGACCCCCGCCAGCGGGTGCTCCCGCCGATATCGGTCGAGCTGAGGGGAGGCGAGGTCGAGGGGCGGAAGCGATTCGGCACCGACGAGGTGCTCGAGGGACCGCCGCCATGACTCGCGCACGAGGGGCCGCACGTCGTCGAGCCGCACGTCGGCGGCGTTCCCCGCGACGAGCTCCTCATGGGCGCGCTCGATGAGGAGCCGCGAGTTCTCGGGAGAGGGCTCGCGCCTGATCGACCACGCCGAACTCATCGCGGGCTCCGATCGACATCGGGGAGCGTGGATCCAGTGTAGGCCGGTGCCCGAGGCACGGTGCCCGGGTCAGGCGCGCGCGGCCCACCAGTCCTTGAGCCGCCGCTCGGCCTCTTCGGGGCCGATCAGCCCCTCGTCGAGCCGGATGTCCAGGAGGAAGCGGTACGCCTCACCGACCTCGCGGCCGGGACGGATGCCGAGCACCTGCTGGATGCGGTTCCCGTCGAGCTCGGGGCGCATCGCGTCGAGCTCCTCCTGCGCCGCGAGCTCGTCGATGCGCCGTTCGATGTCGTCGTAGGCCGCGGCGAGCCGCGCGGCCTTGCGCCGGTTGCGCGTCGTGACGTCGGCCCGGGTGAGGATGTGCAGCCGCTCGAGCTCGGCGCCGGCATCCCGCACGTAGCGACGCACGGCCGAGTCGGTCCACGCCCCCTCGGCGTACCCGAAGAAGCGCAGGTGCAGCTCGATGAGCCGCGAGACGACGCCCATCGTGTCGGAGTCGAAGCGCAGCGCCTGCAGGCGCTTCCTGGCCATCCGCGCACCGCGGACGTCATGGTGGTGGAACGTCACCCCGCCGCCGGGCTCCAAGCGGCGGGTCGACGGCTTGCCGATGTCGTGGAGGAGGGCGGCGAGCCGCAGCGGCACGTCGGGCGCGGCATCCGGCTCCCTCTCCTTCTCGAGCGCGATCGCCTGCCGCAGCACGGTCAGCGAGTGCTCGTAGACGTCCTTGTGGTGGTGGTGCTCGTCGACCTCCAGGCGCAGCGCCGGGACCTCGGGGAGGAACACGTCGGCGAGACCCGTCTCGACGAGGAGGCGGATGCCGCGCACGGGGTCGTCGGTCTGAAGCAGGCGCACGAGCTCGCTCTGGATGCGCTCGGGGCTGACGATCGACAGGGTGTCGCGCAGCTCCCCGATCGCGGCCTCGGTGGCGGCGTCGACGTCGAAGCCGAGTTGCGCCGAGAAGCGCGCTGCGCGGAGCATGCGCAGGGGATCGTCGCCGAAGCTCACCGCGGGATCCGACGGCGTTCGGAGTCGGGCGGCCAGCAGGTCTTCGACCCCGCCCGTGGGGTCGACGAGCGTGCGGGCCGGGACCCGGAGCGCCATCGAATTCACCGTGAAGTCGCGGCGGACGAGGTCCTGCTCGAGCGTGTCGCCGAACTCGACCGTGGGCTTGCGCGTGAGCCCGTCGTAGCTGTCGGCGCGGTACGTCGTGATCTCGACCTGCTCGCCCGAGATGCGGGCGCCGATCGTGCCGAAGTCGCGCCCGACATCCCAGCGCGCCGAGCTGATGGGGGTGACGATGGCGAGGATGTCGTCGGGCCGGGCGTCCGTCGTGAAGTCGAGGTCGTTCACCTCCCGGCCCAGCAGCGCGTCGCGGACCGGTCCGCCGACGATCGCGAGCTCCCGGCCGGCGTCGGCGAACGCGCGAGCGAGCTTCGAGACGACGGGGGACTCCGCGAGCGCGCCGAGGCGCTGCACGCCCTCGGCCATGTTGAGCATGCATCGAGCCTACCGAGGGGCTCCGAGGGCTCCGCCGCGTCAGTCGTCGTCGAGGATGGTGATGACGCCGGTGCCGTCGCCGATCGTGGCGTTGGTTCAGCTCAGGAGAATCGCAGGAATCCCGTGAAGATCAGCTCGCGGATCCGCGGGAGCAGATCTTCCCGCAGCGCTGCCCCATCGACCTCGAGCAGCTCCGCGATCGCCGCGACGAGAGGACCCACCGCCAGGTCGCCGTCGCATGCCCCGACGAGCGCCGCCAGCGCGGGGTCGACCTCGATGACGCGGCCGAATCCGCCGCCCTGCCGGAGTTCGATGACGCTCGGGGACTCCGATCCGGGCAGGTGGTGCCGCGCTTCGCTGACGTCGGGCGCGACGGTCAGGACGGAGGCCTCCAGGTCGCCGTCGGCAAGCGCCGTGAGCCGGTCGTGGGCGGAGAGCGCCTCGGCGAGATGCGGGCCGAGCGGCGCGCCGGAGGGCGGCGTGCCGACGCGCTCGTAGCGCGCGAGAGTGGGGCCGCCCGCCATGGGCCGGCGTAGGAGGATGTAGCCGAATCCGACGCCCTCGACATGCCGGCCGGCGAAGTCCTCGAGCCAGGCGTCGATCAGGCGGCCGAACTCCGGGCTGCCGGGGAGGGTGCCGCCGTCGCGGATCCACAGCTCCGCGTACGAGAGCGGGTCCAGTGTCTCGCGCTCGACCACCCACGCGTCCAGCGGCACCGGCGACTGCGCCACCCAGTCCCGCACCCTGTCGAGACCGACGGCGCCGGGGCGCGTCTCCCAGTTGCCGAGGAGCTGCGCGACGCCCCCCGGAGTCAGGTGGGACCCCACGCTCCGTACGAACTCCGCCACGAGGTCATCGCCGATCATTCCGCCGTCGCGATATTCGTACTCGGGCACTCCTTCCGCTCGAGGCGTGATCACGAAGGGCGGATTGGAGGCGATCCGATCGAACTGCTCGCCCGCCACGGGGCTGAACATGCTGCCCCGTCGAGGCTCTATGCCGTCGACGGAATTCAGTAGCGCGTTGAGCCGCGTGAACCGTAGCGCGCGCTCGGAGATGTCCGTCGCGACGACCTCGGCGACGTTCCGCCGGGCGCGGAGAGCCTGGATGCCGCAGCCGGTGCCGACGTCGAGCCCGCGGCGCGCCGGGGTGGGAAGCTGCAGCCCGGCGAGGGTGAGCGAGGCACCTCCGACGCCGAGCACGTGATCCTCCGGAAGAGGTCCGCCCAGCGCCGCCTCGTCGAGGTCGCTGGCCACCCACCAGCCGCCCTCTCCGGTGTCGTCGACATAGGGCTGGGGGCGCACCACCGCGAGGGGACGGATGCCGTCGGCGGACACCTCGGCGAGGCCGAGCGCCACCAGCCCCGCCGCCGTCGTGCGCGGGAGCGCCGACTCCACCTGAGACAGCGACTGCGGCATCCCGAGCACGAGCAGCCGCGCGAGCACGGCGATCGGGTCGTCACGATCGGCCAGCGCGCGCTCCGCGGGTCGACGCAGCCCGCGCGCGATCGCGTCGTCGGCGAGTTCGCCCCACGCCGCACGGACGTCCTCCCCGTGGAAGCGCGCCGCGCGCAGGTCCGCGGCGAGCGCGAGGCAGAGAGCCGGCTCGGGTTGCGGCAGGGGCGGCGACGGCATGACTCCATTCAACCGCGCCGGCGAGTCCCGTCCGGCGAACCGCGGGCGCGCTCGGGGGGCTCGAAGACGCCGCCCGTAGAATCGCAGACGATCGTGCGGTCCGGAATCGCACAGGAGCGAACCCCAGCATGATTGAGTCCCCACCGCCTGCCGTGCCCTCTGCGCGGCGAGTGCATGCTCGGCTGTGCGCGCTCGCCGCGGCCGTGGCGCTGCTCCTGGCTCCGTCCGCTTCCTCCGCGAGCGCCGCGGCATCCGTCATCGAGGCGGCGGCACCCACGCCCACCCCCGCGCCCAGCGCCGAGCCGGGCGAGGCGGTCTTCACGCTGTCGCCGATCTCGAGCGGGCTGATCCAGCCGGGCCAGCCGCTCAACGTTTCGGTGACGATGACGAACGACACCGACACGACCACCCTCGGCGGGACCGTCTCGATCGGCTTCGGCACGGCCGCCTTCACCAGCCGGGGCGATCTCGACGACTGGCTCGACGGCGACACGACGGGATCCGCGGTCACCGAGGTCGGCCTCGCGAGCTTCCCCGCCGTGGCCGCCCGCAGCGGCGAGACGCAGGGGGTGACGGTGGATGCCGGCGTCCCGGCGATCTCCAGCCTCGGCCCCGGCGCCTACCCCGTCGTCGCGACCCTCACGACGCCGACCGCGGCCTACACGTCCACGAGCGTCGTCGTCGTGGCCGGCGACACGACGCGGGAGGTCGGGGTCGGTGTGGTCGTGCCCATCACGGCACAGGCGACGGGGGCGGGCCTGCTCACCGCGGCGGAGCTCGACGAGCTGACCTCTCCCGAGGGGTCGCTGACCGCGCAGCTCGACGCGGTCGACGGCACCGAGGCGATCCTCGCCGTGGATCCCGCCGTCGTGGCCGCGATCCGCGTGCTGGGGACGTCTGCGCCCGAGAGCGCCGCCGCCTGGCTCACGCGCCTCATGGCCATCCCCAACACGCGCTTCGCCCTTCAGTACGGCGACGCCGACGTCGCCTCACAGGTGCAGGCGGGCATCGTGCCGCTCCTGGAGCCGACCTCCCTCTCGTACGCGATGACCCCGGCGGACTTCACGCCGATACCGAGCGAGACGTCCGCTCCCACGCCGAGCCCCACCCCGACCGGCGATCCCACCGCGGGGGTGTACCCCGACATGGCGACCCTGCTCGACATCGGGGTCGCGCGAGCGGGGGTCTTCTGGCCCGAGACCGGTACCGCCGGCTCATCCGTGGTCGCGGCACTCGGCGGTGAGCCCGTCGACGGACAGGAGAGCCTCACCGTCATCCCCTCCACGACGACGATCGCGGGCGTCGACGGCGCGACGATCCCGGCCCGTGGAGACGCCGGGTCGGCGCCGGTGCTGGTGTACGACGCAGCCGTGTCCGAGCAGCTGGAAGAGGCATCCGCCCTCGACGAGGGAGCGCTGCGCAACGCGCACCTGGCAGCAGCCACCGCCTTCCTGTCGTTCGCCCTCGCCGAGACCGACGGCGCCCCCCTGCTCGTGACGGTCGACCGCGGCGAGAATCGCTCCCGGGTTGCTCTGCGCACGGCGATCAGCACCGCCCTTCAGGCGCCGTCCGCCGTTCCTTCCACACTCGGCGCGCTCGCCAATGCGCCCGCATCCGCCGTCGAGGTGACCGACGTCCCCCCTGACGACGCACGCGTGGCCGCGGCATCCGGACTCGTCTCGGGCGAGGAGCAGCTCACCCAATTCGCATCCGTGCTCGATGATCCGAGCCAGATCACGGGCCGCGAGCGCAACGAGATCCTCCAGCTGCTCGGCGAGGGATGGCGCAGCGATCCGGAGGCGTGGGGGGTGGCGCTCTCGGCGCATCGCGAAGCGACGGTCGCCACGCTCGGCTCGGTGGGCATCCTCCGGGCCAGTCCCATCCAGCTCATCACCTCGGGTGCGATCATCCCCGTCTGGATCCGCAACGACCTGCCCTACCCGGTCAACGTCACCCTGCTGGCCGCGCCCGACGACCTGCGACTGGAAGTGCAGGAGAGCACCCAGGTCGTCGCCCAGCCGCAGAGCAACACGCGAGTCGAGGTGCCCGTGCAGGCGCAGATCGGCAGCGGCGACGTCACGATCGCGCTCGAGCTGCGCAGCCCCACCGGGGTTCGGATCGGTGAGCCGCAGGTGCGGGAGGTCCACGTGCGCGCGGACTGGGAGGGCATCGGACTCGTCATCCTCGCGGTCCTCGCGGTCGGTTTCGTCCTCCTCGGCGTGGTGCGCACCATCCTCCGTCGCCGCCGCGCCAGGGCGGAGGCGGGGCCCGAGGCGCAGACCCACGCCGACGCCGAGGCGGGGCCCGAGGCGCAGACGCACGCCGACACCGAGGCGGGGCCCGGGACGCACGCCGACGCCCATCCCGGGCCGGAGCCGGGGGCCGACGCCGACACCGAGACCCGGCGGGACGCCGAGCGCGGGACCGTCGAGGAGGAGAAGTCGTGAGCGGGGTGGCGCGCGCGAGCGTCCTGATCGGCGCCGGGACGATCGTCTCGCGGCTCACGGGGCTGCTGCGCACGATCGTCCTCGTCGCCGCCATCGGCTCTCTCGGCAGCGAGGCCGGCGACGCCTTCGCCGTCGCCAACCAGCTCCCGAACAATATCTACGCGATCATCTCGACCGGGCTCCTGACCGCGGTGATCGTGCCGCAGATCGTGAAGGCCGCCGCCCACCCCGACGGCGGACACGGCTTCACCTCGAAGCTGCTGACTCTCGGAACGGTCGTGCTGCTGGCGACCACGGCGGTCGCCATGATCGTCGCGCCGCTGCTGGTCTTGCTCTACGCGCCGGGCTACAGCCCCGATCAGCTCGCGCTCGCGACCGCCTTCGCCTACTGGTGCCTCCCCCAGATCTTCTTCTACGGCCTGTTCGCGCTCCTCGGCGAGATCCTCAACGCGCGCCGCGTCTTCGGCCCTTACACGTGGGCGCCGATCGTCAACAACATCGTGTCGATCACCGGCTTCGCGATCTTCATCGCGCTGTTCGGCGCCGACCAGTCGGTCGTCTCGGAGTGGACGGACGGCATGATCGCCCTCCTCGCCGGCACGGCGACGGCGGGAATCGTGCTGCAGACGGCGCTGCTCCTCTTCTTCTGGCGGCGGGCGGGCCTGCACCTGCGGCCGGACTTCCGGTGGCGCGGAGTGGGACTGAACCACCTCGGACGGCTCGCCGGATGGACGTTCCTCATGGTCGTCGCGGGTCAGCTGGCGGGTCTCGTGCAGTCCCAGGTGCTCTCCGGCGCGTCGGGCCAGGGCGCCAGCGTCTTCGCCACGCAGAACGCGTGGCTCATCTTCATGCTCCCGTACTCCGTCATCGTGCTGTCGATCGGAACGCCCTACTTCACGCGCTTGAGCGAGCACGCGCAGGCGGGACGCCGGGACGACGTACGCGCCGACATCGGCAGCAGCATCCGCATCCTCGGACTGTTCACGGTGCTCGCCACGGCCGCGCTGGCCGCGGCATCCATCCCCGCCTCGCGGATCTTCACCAATTCCGCTCCGCAGGCCGAGCAGGCCGCCCTCGTGCTCGTGTGCTTCCTGGTGTCGCTGGTGCCGCTCGCGGTGCTCTTCGTGGTGCAGCGGACCTTCTACGCGTACGACGACACGCGCACGCCCTTCTTCTTCACGCTCGTGCAGACAGCTCTCGTCGTCGGCACCGCGCTCCTCGCGTGGGCCCTGCTGCCCGTCGAGTACCGCGCCGCCGGAGTGGCGCTCGGCCAGTCCGTCTCGAGCATCGTGCAGGTCACCGTGGCGACGTGGCTCCTCTCGCGTCGCTTCGGCGGAATCGGGACGGCGGGATGGATGCTGTCGCTCGGCCGCTTCGCCCTGGCCGCCGTCCCCGCGGCCGCGGCGGGCTGGGGCGTGTTCCTGCTTCTCGGCGGTGTCGACGGCTGGACGGTGGCGGACCGACTCCTCGGCGCCGTCGGAACCGCGATCATCGGCGCCGCCGCCGCGGTCGTGTACTTCGCCGTCCTGTGGCTCCTGCGCACCCCGGAACTGGCCGTCGCGCGTCCTCTCGTCCGGCGGCTACTGGGCCGCTGAGCCCTGCCGAGCCCTTTCCCGGCACCGCCCGCCGCCGGTTCTGTGAACCGCCTCACAGCCCGCAGGGCCTGGAATATCCGGCGCCTACGATGGGTTGAGTCATCCGAAAGTCATTCAAGGGGGCTGACGTGCGTCACGTCATCATCATCGGTTCCGGTCCTGCGGGCTACACGGCTGCGATCTACGCGGCGCGCGCCAACCTCGAGCCGCTTCTCATCGCGAGCTCGGTCGAAGCGGGCGGTGAGCTCATGAACACGACCGACGTCGAGAACTTCCCCGGATTCCCCGAGGGCATCCAGGGTCCCGACCTCATGACCAAGATGCAGGAGCAGGCGGAGCGCTTCGGCACGGAGGTGCTCTACGACGACGTCGTCGACCTCGACCTCGACGGACCGGTCAAGCGCGTCACGCTCGGCAGCGGAGCGGTGCACGAGGCGGCCTCGCTCATCTACGCGACCGGTTCCGCGCACCGCAAGATCGGCATTGCCGGCGAGGAGCGCCTGTCGGGCCGCGGCGTCTCGTACTGCGCGACCTGCGACGGCTTCTTCTTCCGCGAGCGCACGATCGCGGTCGTCGGGGGTGGCGACTCGGCGATGGAGGAGGCGACCTTCCTCACGAAGTTCGCGTCGAAGGTCTACGTCATCCACCGCCGCGACGAGCTGCGCGCCTCGAAGATCATGCAGGAGCGAGCCTTCGCCAATCCCAAGATCGAGTTCGTCTGGAACAGTGAGGTCGTCGACATCGTCGGCGACGAGGCCGTGACGGGCGTGGTCCTCGGCTCGACCGTCGACGGCTCGACGCGGGAGCTCGCGCTCGACGGCGTCTTCGTCGCGATCGGCAACGATCCCCGTACGCACCTGGTGCACGACAAGCTCGACCTGACGCCGGCGGGCACGATCTGGGTCGACGGCCGCTCCTCACGCACATCGGTCCCGGGCGTGTTCGCGGCGGGCGACGTGATCGACCCGACATACCGCCAGGCGGTCACGGCCGCCGGCAGCGGCACGGTCGCCGCCCTCGACGTCGAGCACTTCCTCGCCTCCCTCGGACAGGCGGGTGCGCCGGCACCCGAGGCCGACCTCATCGAAGGGCTCCCCGAGGCGGCCCAGCCCGCAGTGGTCGAGGCGGGCTGAGTCCCGGCTGGGAGCCGGAACGCTCCGGGAACATCACGGAGCAACCGATCGTTGTCCTATGACGAAGACTTCACAGAAGGAGATCCAATGACCGCCAAGGCAACCACCTCGAGCACGTGGAACGAGGACGTCCTCCAGGCCGAGGGCCCGGTTCTCGTCGACTTCTGGGCCGAGTGGTGCGGACCGTGTCGCATGGTGTCGCCGATCCTCGACCAGATTCAGGCCGAGAACCCCGACAAGCTCACGATCCTCAAGCTCAACGTGGATGAGAACCCCGATCTCGCCATGAAGTACCAGATCACGTCGATCCCGGCGATGAAGGTCTTCTCGAAGGGCGAGGTGCAGACCACGATCATCGGCGCCAAGCCGAAGTTCGCGCTCGAGAAGGACCTCGCGGCCTACCTCGCGTAACCCGCACGCGGGTGACCGCCGTCAGCCCCGGTGAAGGATGGATTCGTCCTCCTCACCGGGGCTTTCCGCGTATCGTGATGCTGTCTCTCGTCGCCGCGCGCGGGACACGCCGGGCCGGGCGTCCGCCGACCCTGGAACGATCTCCGGCGAGGATGTCGATCTCACCTCCGTCCGTTCGACGCACAGGATGAGGCGGGCCGAGCGGCCCGATCCGGACCGAGGGTCCGTCACCGACAAGGAGCAGGACATGCGCTGGATGCTGATCATGAACGTCGAGCCCGCGGCGGCGGCCCGAGCGGCGGAAGAGCTCGACCTCGCGCAGGTGGTCGCCGTGATGGGGGCCTACAACGACGAGCTGCAGAAGGCCGGTGTCTTCCTCTCGGCAGAGGGGCTCTCCGACGCGAGCGAGGGATTCCGTGTCGACTTCTCGTCGCAGCCGCCCGTCGTGACGGACGGGCCTTACACGGAGGCGCGGGAGATCTTCACGGGCTACTGGATCCTCGAGGTCGCAAGCCGCGAAGAGGCGGAGCATTGGGCGCGCCGGTGCCCGCTCGGCCCGGGGACGGCGCTGGAGGTGCGACGCGTCAACGAGTTCTCCGACCTGGATCTGAGCGCGGAGGATGCCGCCGTGGGCGAGTGGGCGGAGAAGGCGCAGGAGTGGCGGGCCGCCCACAGCTGAGCCGCAGGACGGCGGGAGGGATGCCTCGGCTACGACGCGTCGGCACGCACCACCGCATCCCAGCGGCGGTGCGTGTTGGCGTCGCCGAGCAGGCGCCACACCGCGCGCGTGAGCGGCGGGTAGTCCAGAGCGATCTGGCGCAGCACGCGATAGTGTCGCGCGGCGTTCGGACGGGCGCCACCGTCGGCGGCGATGTTCTCGGCGCGCAGGGTGAAGACGACGAGCTCGTCGACCGACGGCAGGTCCTCCATGAAGTCCCATGGGTCTTCGCCTGCACGCAGCCGCTCGTGTACCAGGACTGCCAGTTCATCGGCCGCCTCGGCGCGCAGCAGCTCGAGACTCGCCCGCCGGCGCGGGGTGTCGTCGTGCGTCGCCATTGCTCCAGCCTAAACGCCGGTTCCGACCCGGCGGCCCTGCCTAGGCTGGATACGTGACATCCGACGACGACCACGCGCGCCGCGCCGCCGAGGCTGTCTGGCGAGCCGAGTCGGCGCGCATCGTCGCCGCTCTGACCCGTCACACCGGCGACTTCCCGTGGGCCGAGGACCTCGCGCAGGAGGCGCTGCTCGAAGCCCTCGCCTCGTGGCCGCGCTCCGGCATCCCCGACAATCCGGGCGCGTGGCTGCTGACGGTGGCCAAGCGGCGTGCGATCGACGGGTGGCGGCGGAGGGAGCGGCTGGAGCAGCGCATGGACGTGCTCGGACACGAGGTCGTGCTCTCCGAACGTGAGGATCCGGTCGAGTCGACGGGTGACCCCGACCGCATAGACGATGACGTCCTCCGCCTCGTCTTCGTCGCGTGCCATCCCCTGCTCGCGCCGGCGGCGCGACTCACCCTGACGCTGCGGACGGTGGCGGGGCTCACGACCGAGCAGATCGCCCGGGTCATGCTGCTCACGGTCCCGGCGGTGCAGCAGCGGATCGTCCGTGCGAAGCGCGCACTCGCGGCGGCCGATGTGCCGTTCGAGATACCGGACCGGTCCGAGCGTCCCGCACGTCTGGCATCGGTGCTGCAGGTCATCTACCTGCTCTTCACCGAGGGGTATGCGCCCACCGACGGAGTCCACCCGGTGCGCCCCGCGGTGGCGCGGGAGGCGGTCCGCCTCGCGCGACAGCTCGCGGCGCTCGCTCCTGGCGAGCCCGAGATCTACGCCCTGACGGCGCTCATGGAGTTCCAGTCGTCGCGCTTCGCCGCGCGAAGCGATGCAGAGGGCCTGCCTCTGACCCTGGCCGAGCAGGACCGCTCCCGGTGGGACCGGTCGGCCATCGCCCGCGGACGAGAGGCGCTCGCCACGGCCGCGTCATTCGACCGTGGCCTCGGCTACTACGGACTCCAGGCCGCCGTCGCGGAATGCCATGCCGTGGCCAGAAGCGTCGACGACACCGATTGGAGCAGGATCGTCGCACTCTACGACGCGCTGGTAACCCTGTCGCCCACGCCGGTGGTGCGCCTCAACCGGGCCGTCGGCGTGTCGATGCGCGATGGACCGCAGGCCGCTCTGGCTCTCGTCGACGAGCTGGGGCCGGAGCTGGCGGAGTTCCGCCCGTACCACGGCGTGCGCGGCGAGCTGCTCGAGCGCATGGGAGAGACGGATGCCGCGGCCTCGGCGTTCCTGCTTGCGGCTTCGCTGGCCGGAAACGACGCCGAGGCCGAGGTGCTCCGTCGCCGAGCGGCCGGGGTGGGCGGCTCCGTCCGCTACGACGCGTAGCCTTCGTCGCCGAGCTCAGCCAGGATCCGGTTCAGATCATGGATCGTGGCGAAATCTATACTGATCTGGCCTTTTCTCGCCGTGAGCGAGATCTTCACCCGCGTGTTGAGGCGGTCGCCGAGCCGCTCGGCCACTTCGTCGAGATGATCGCGGCGCGAGCCGGCCTTCGGCCTGAGCGTACGCCGGTCCCCGGCATCCCCTCCCTTCGCGGCCGCCTCGGCAGCGCGC